>NZ_JBFBBN010000018.1:0-147818 GCF_040682715.1 Amycolatopsis sp. NPDC051128
GCCGCGAACCGCGCCCCGGCGGCGTCGTCTTGATCATCGACGCGGCGTCGGGGATCCGCGGGTTGTCGCCGCGCAGGTACTCCTTGATCAGGGCCCCTACACCGCTACATAGTTGCCAGTCAGGATCAGCAGCACCTGGACCGTGATGCCCGTTCCGTAGTAGTCCGTCGCGTCCGGGGACCAGGACGAAACGGCCGTCCACAGCTTGTCCAGCCAGGCCTGGCTGCCCACGTCCGTCATCGCCGCCACCGCGAACGGCGCCGTGAAGCACGGGTGCCGGCCGCTCTCGGTCTTCGAGCCCGACAGCGAATACCCGCTCTGGATCTTCGCCGGGTCACCGCCGGTGGCCGACTTGATCCACGTGTTCATCTTGCGCACCTGGTTCAGTGCCGCGCTGCCGGACGCCGTGATCGCGTCCGCGCCCAGCCGCCACGGGTCGCGGCAGGCGTTCCAGCTGTACTTGCCGTCGTACTGGCCCTCGAGGAAGTTCGCCGGAGCCGGCTTCGGCGTCGAGTTCGTGTTGACCACGAAGTCCGGAAGCAGGCCGGTGTTCGGCGCGTACTGCGACTGCAGCTGGCTCACCGCCGTCTCCGACCGGGTGCGGACCGCGTCCCAGAAGCTGTCGCCGGTGACCTTCGCGAACGCGCGCAGGTGCCCGGGCATCCAGTCCGACGAGCGCGAGCTGTTCTTGTACTCCGCGTCGTTGCCCCAGTCGCCGAGCAGCGTGAACTTCGTCGTGCCGTTGACTTCGCTCTTCTTGATCGCGTTGATGATCCGGACGGCTTCGGCCTTGTAGTTGACGGAGCCGGCGCTGCCCCACTTCTGGTCCGCGACCAGCAGGCCGTAGGCGATTTCGAGGTCGCCGTCGGTGGCGGAGTCGCTGCCGTTGACACTCTTGCAGTTCGCGTTCTGCTCGGCCGCGTGCAGATCCTTGTTGTTGACCGACGGGTGCGCCTTCACGAACTTCAGGATCCCGTCGACGATCGAGCGTGCCTGCGGGTCCTTGTCCGCCATCATCGCGGAGATCGTCATGCCGTACCCCTCGCCCTCGGCGACGAAGGAGTGGTCGGCGTCCTTGGACAGCACCGCGTAGGTGCCGCTGCCGCACTTGGTGGTGAGGAAGTTCTTCTTCCAGAAGTCGTAGTACTTCTGCAGCGCCTGGTCCTGCGTGGCCTGCGAGACGGACGGCCGCAGGGTGCCCGGCACGTACGGGGTGCCCGCTGCCGCCGCGGTCGCCGGCACGCTCAGCAGCCCGCCGGCGAGCGCGGCCGTGGCCGCCACCGCCCGGACGATTCTCTTCATCGCTCCTCCGTAAACAGACATCGTTGGCTGCGGCGACGGCGATCAGAGCGTGGCAGACGATTCGAGAGCCGGTCAAGAGTGTTAGGAAACTTTCCTTACTATCACCGTGAGTGGTCTCACCCCGGCGGGTCCACCCGGACGGGCTAGCGTGGACCCCATGAAGATCGACCTCGACGGCCGCGGGCCGGACTTCCGCACGTTCTGGACCGAGCGCCACCTGGCCACCTTGTCCACGGTCCGGCCGGACGGCACCCCGCACGTCGTCGCGGTCGGCGTGACCGTGGACTTCGCCGCCGGCCTCGCCCGGGTGATCACGTTCGACACTTCGGTCAAGGCGCGGCTCGTCCGCGCCGCGGGTGCCGAGGGGATCCCGGTCGCGGTCTGCCAGCTCGACGGCCCCCGGTGGTCCACTTTGGAGGGACGCGCGGTCCTGCGCGACGACCCGGAATCGGTGCGGGACGCGGAAAACCGCTACGCCGCCCGCTACCGGCAGCCCAAGCCGAACCCGCTTCGGGTGGTCCTGGAAATCACGGTGACCCGGGTGCTCGGCAACGCCTGACCGCGCGGGAGTGCACCAGCCGCGTGTACTCGGCGAGCAGGGTCGCCAGCTCGCTGTGCTCCCCCGCCGACGCCAGCTGCTGGTGCCCCACCAGCATCGCCATGCCCAGGGACGTCAGCGTGCGGGCCGTGGCGGACTCGCCGACGATGCCCTTGACCGCCTTGCCGACCGTCCGCAGCCGGGCCTCGTCGACGCGCTTCTGCGCCGCCCGCACGGTTTCGTCGTTCGCCGCCCACGCGCGGATGGCGGCCTCGGCCTCGTGCGGCAGCCCGAGCGTCAGGTCCATGAGCTCGGCGAAGTCCGCCGCCGGGCCGCCGGTGCCGAAGTCCCGCTCGCGCAGGATGAGCACCTGCCGGTTCTCCCAGTGGTCCAGGAGCTGCGCCACGAAGCCCGGCCAGCCGCCGAAGTGGTGGTAGAACGACCCGCTCGTGACGCCGAGGTCGCGGCACAGCCGTCCGACGTTCAGCTCGGTGAACCCGTGCTCCGCCAGCACGTCCAGCGCGGCCGCGAAATACGCCTGCCGCGTCACCGAAGGCATCAGACGTTCCGGTCCCGGTCCCGCCAGTACGGCTCGCGCAGGGACCGCTTGAGGATCTTGCCGGTCGCGTTGCGCGGTAAGGCTTCCACGACGTCGACGCTGCGCGGGCACTTGAAGTGGGCCAGGCGCTCACGGCAGAACTCCACCAGTTTCCCGGTGTCGAGCGGCTCGCCGGGCGCGGGCGCGACGACGGCCTTGACCTGCTCGCCCCACCGGTCGTCCGGCACGCCGATCACGGCCACCTCGGCGACGCCGGGGAACTCCGCGACCACCCGCTCGACCTCCGGCGAGTAGACGTTCTCGCCACCGGTGATGATCATGTCCTTGACGCGGTCCTCGAGGAACAGGAACCCGCCGTCGTCCAGGCGGCCGACGTCGCCGGTGCGCACCCAGCCGTCGACAATGGTCTCCGCGGTGGCTTCGGGCTTGCCGAGGTACCCCGCCATCCGCTGCTCGGTGCGGACCCAGACCTCGCCGGCCTCGGCGTCTTCGGCCGTGACCGGGTCGACGATCCGGATGTCCACACCGGACAGTGCGGTGCCCGCCGAGGCCAGCCGTTCGGGGCGCGAGGTGTCCCGGTGCGCCTCCGGGTCCAGCGCGGTGACCGCGCCGGACAGCTCGGTCATGCCGTAGACCTGCGCGAACCTGACGTCCGGCCAGGCCGCGAGCACCGTGCGCAGCAACGGGAGCGGCATCGGCGAAGCGCCGTAGCAGAGGTACTTCAGCCGGGAGAACGCCTGGAGCGCCGCCTCCCCGGCCTGCGCGATCCCGGCGACCACGGCCGGCACCAGGAAGGCGTGCGTGACACCGGCCTGGAGCGCGGCGAACAACGACGCCGCGTCCGGCTCGCGTGTCAGGTACGACGGTTCGCCGTAGAGGAAGCCGGAAACCGCGTAACAGCTGCCGCCGACGTGGAACAGCGGCATCGCGACCAGGTTGACGTCGCCGGGGCCGATCGGGAACGCGGTGCCCGCCGCGAGGCCGTGGGCGATGACGCTGCGGTGCGTCAGCACGGCGCCCTTGGGGAAACCGGTGGTGCCGCTGGTGTACATGATCAGCACGCCGTCGTCCGCGTCGAGATCGCTTCCCGGGTGCGGCGCGGCGGAAGTCAGGAAGGGCTCGTACTCGTCGTGCTCCCCGCCGACGACGACCACGCGTTCCAGCGCGGGCAAGCGGTCGCGGATCGCGTCGAGGGCGGGCAAGAACTCCGCGCCGGCGAAGACCACCTTCGCGCCCGCGTCCTTGAGCACGTACGCGAGTTCGTCGCCGGCGAGCCGCCAGTTGACCACGGCGTTGGCGGCGCCGATCCCGGCCGCCGCGAAGGTCGTTTCCAGGCAGGCGGGGTGGTTCTTGTCGACGAACGCGACCCGGTCGCCCTTGGCGACCCCGGCGACCGCGAGGGCACCCGAAAGCCGCCGGACCCGCTCGTCGAACTCCGCCCAGGTCCAGGACCGGTCACCGAAGATCAGCGCGGTGTCCGCCGGACGTTCGCGCGCCCAGTGCGCCAGGAGCTCGCCGAACAGCCGGACCCGGGGGCGGACGTCTTCGGGCATGGGAGTTCCCTTCGGGCCGGCGCTGGACCATGGACCGCGCTGTGTCATGGACCACAGTGACCATAGACTGCTCTATGGTGCGCCGCGGCGTCGCGGGCGTCAATACCGGACAACCGGTCGCGGACCGGCCCTCCGATTCGTGTTTTCCTTACGCCGTCAGCCGTCGAAGCTGCGCCGGGCGGCTTCGATGTCCTCGATGAATCGCCGGGTCCAGCCGCACATGCTGTCCACCGTCGCGCGCAGGCCCTGGCCGGGCTCGGTGAGGGTGTATTCGACGCGCGGCGGGACGGTCGGGTGCACCTCGCGGTCGATCAGCCCGTTGCGCTCCAGCATGCGCAGGTTCTGCGTCAGCATCTTGTGGCTGATGCCGTCGACTTCCTTCCGCAGCTCGCTGAACCGCAGCGTGCGGTCGCCGAGGGTCTCGATGATCAGGAACGCCCACTTGTTGGCGACGTCCGAGAAGATTTCGCGCGCCAGGGAATCCGCGCGGGCGAGGTCCGCGTCCTGCATGGTCACCATCTGGTTCCCCCGTCACCGAAAAGTGCCTTCTTCCACATGGTCCATCACTCTCCTATGGTTCCTGAGTAACCACAAGAGAGCACGGAGGACAAGATGACCGTCACCATGGTGAACCCCGGCGAACTCCCCGAGATCGACGTCTACCACCAGGTCGCCGTCGGCGAGGGGACGAAGCTCGTCTTCGTCGCCGGGCAAGTCGCCTGGGAGACCGAAGGCGACCTCGCCGCCCAGGTCGAGCAGGCCTACGTCAACGTCGGCACCGCGCTGGCCGCGGCCGGCGGATCGTTCGACGACATGGCGAAACTGACCATCTACGCCGTCGACTGGACACCCGACAAGATGCCCGCCCTGCTCGACGGCATCGACCGCGGCAGCGCCAAGATCGGGACCACGGCGAAGCCGCCCGTCACGCTCATCGGCGTCGCGGCGCTGGCCGCCCCGGAGTACCTGGTCGAGGTCGAAGCGACCGCCGTCCTCTAGGCGAACAACGAAAGCAGACCTTCGGTCGAGCGCACGACCACGTGCGCTGCGGTCCGTTCGGCGTGGGGACGGTCCGGCCGCTCCGCCTCGTGCCGCCAGCGCCGCAATGCGTCCAGGCCGGCGTCGTAGATTTCGCCCGGGTCCGCGTCCGGCTCCAGGCCGAGGCGGTCGGCCGGGGCGGTGCCCTGGGCGCCGAGCAGCCGGACCGCCTCCTCCGCGGGCTCGCCGGACAGCGCCGTCCGGCCGCCGCGGATGTCCGCGATCAGGCGCAGCTCGCGGAAGTCGTGCGCGGCCGCGGCGAACCGCTCCACCCGGGCCACCAGCCGGTCGCCGCCCGGGCGAGGGTGCGCCGCCAGCAGCGTCTCCAGGCGGATGATCGCCGTGCGGGCCTTCAACGCTTCGGCCCGCGCGACGAAACAGCCGGCCAGGGTGTCCCGCAGTTCGCCGAGGCCGCTGCGGCGGGCCAGCTCCGCGGAGAGCTTGACCCGGTCGTCGCAGCCGGTGCGGATCAGCGTGAGCGCGAGCCGGACGCCGAACATCCCGAACCGCACCACCAGCGACCGCCGCGTCTCCACCGGGATGGGGCCGGGGAACGCCGGATCGGTGAACGAGTCCACCGAGAGCACGTGCCGTTCCAGCTCTTCGCGCGGCACCGCGGCGAACGCCGCCAGCAGGTCGAACTCGTCGTCGCGCAGCGACCGGCCGCCGTACGCCAGCTGGCCGGCGACGGCGATCACGCCGAGGAAGCCCGTGCACAGCGGGTCTTCGCGCCAGGCTCGCCGCGCCAGCTGCTTCGCGGTCAGCAACGCGTCGATCCGGCCGGCGCCGACCTCGTCGGCCCGCGACAGGACCAGCACCGAGTTCACCGCGCTCTGTCGCGCGAACGGCGAGCCGGCCGGCGGGTGCGCCGCCGCGAGCTCGTCCGGTTCGAGGTGCCGGACGAGCCGCACCGTCGCGTCCGGGACGTCGTCGGCCGGGCCGGGGTCGTCCAGGAGCACGAGGTCGCGCAGCGCGCGCGTCGGCCATTCGCCCAGCGCGGCGGCGAGCGTCGTCTTGCCCGACGACGGCGCCCCGGCGAACGCGACGCGCAGCGGTTGCTCCAGCCGGTTCTGGCAGTCGTGCAGGACCGCCGAAGCGCGCGGCTCGTCCCGGTACAGCCCGGCCGCGGCGGCCAGGAGGTCGCGGACGTCCTGGGTCACGCCGAAAGCTCCCGCCGCTGCCGCCCGGCGATCGTGCCGAGCTCGCCCGCGCGCTGGTGCAGGCCGGCGAGCCGGTCGATCTCGCGGCGGATGTGCCCGGTCCGCCGCTCTCGCTCGGCGGTGCCGGCGAGGATCGTCTCGCGTTCGCGCGTCAGCTCGTCGGCGAGTTCCTCGGCCAGCGCGGTGAAGTGGTCGCGCAGCCGCCGCTGGACGAGGCGGATCGAGTCGCGGCATTCCTTGCTGAACCGCAGGAAGACGTCGTCGACGTGGCGCTGCGCCGCCTGCTTGGCGACGGCCTGGCGGCGCTGCAGCCGCATCCCGCCCTCGTCCTTGATCGTCTTCGCGGCGAACGCCGCGCCGGCGCCGATCGACACCGGGTTGATCAGCGGCAGCCCGGCGAGACTGGTGACCAGGCCGAACATCAGCACGCCGCCGTACGACCCGCGCAACCCGGTGAAGGCCTGCTGGCCGACCTTGAACTTCTCGATCTTCGGGCGCCGGACGTCGTCGAGGCCGTCGACGCCGTAGCCGTCGAGCCGCAGGTCGGGCAGGGCCTGGTCGTACTGGGCGCCGAAGCACGCCGCGACCGCCTGCGCGATCCACTCCGCCCGGTCCGCCAGCCACGTGTAGTTGACGTCGACGGCCTCGGCCAGCGCGTTGTCCAGCCACGGCGCGAACTCGTCCCACACCTTCGCGGGATCGCCCTCGTCGAAGGTCTGGTCGATCGTGGTGACGATCTTGCGGGTCCGCTCGCGCAGGTCGTACTCGGCGTCGGACAGCAGGTCGGTGATCTCGTCGGAAAGCAGGTTCTGCCACCGGGTGTTCTGCCGCCGCAGGTCGTCGGCGCGGCGCTGCGCCCGCTGCAGCAGCGCGGCCTGGCCCAGCCCGGCGTCCTGGCCCGCCGCGGCGGCGCGGTCGCGCAGCGACTCCACCAGTTCCGCGGCGGCGGCGCGCACGCCGACCGCGGCGAGCAGCGCGCGGGACTGCTCGGGCGGGCGCGCGGCCTGCTCGGCGATCCAGCCGAGCAGCTCGGGAAAACCCGAGCGGGCGTTGAGATCGGCGTCACCCGTCTTCGCGGCGGCTTGCCGCACCACGGCCGAAACCGGCATGACTGGCGCGTCGATGCCGGCCTCGGCGAGCATCGCGCGGTCGCGTTCGGCGACCGCGCGCCACCCGGGGCAGGCGTCGATCTTGGTGAGCGCCACGACGACGTGCGGGCACCAGGTGCGCACGTGCCGGGCCAGCGCCAGTTCGGCGGCACTCAGCGGCGCGGTCGCGTCGGAGACGAGGATCACCGCGTCCGCTTCGGCGAGCAGGTCGAGCGCGGCGGCGGTTCGCGGTGACCGCGGGTCACCGACCGGTGGGGTGTCGACCAGGACGAGCCCGGCCGAAAGCAGTTCCCGCGGCACGCCGACCTCGACGCGGCTGAGCGTGCCGGCGGGCCGGGCGCCGAGCTCACCGGTGAGCCGTTCGACCGCGACGGGGATCCGTTCGCGGGACCGGCCGACCAGGGTGGCGGCGGGTTCGGCGGAGTAGGCGATTTCCGTGGGCACCGCGGGAGTCGGGGCGTCGCCGACCGCGCACACCGGCGCGTTCAGCACGGCGTTGAGCAGGTAGCCCTTGCCCTGTTTGGGGAAACCGAGCACGCCGAGCCGGGTCTGCTCCGGCGGAGCGTCCCGGCGTCTGCGCAGGCGCTCGGCGAGATCGGCGCGGCCGTGCGTGCGGCACGCGTCCAGCGTCTCGTTGAGCACTTCGAGCCAAGGTGGGGCGGTCACAGCGAAGGAGTGTCCCCGGTTTACTCCCCGTACGCACACCGGGTGCCCGTCCCGCGGCTGCACCCAGACCGCGGGACGGGCACCGGTGACCGGTTCGGGGGTCAGTGCCCGATGTGGATGTCGTTGTTCGAGGCGATGTCGCCGATGTGCAGGTTGCCCAGCGCGTTGTGGCTGACGTCGGCGACGTCGGAGACCACGTCGTGGACGGCCGTGGTGTTGCCGGTGGCGACCTCGCCGACCTGGCCGAGACCGTTGTGGTCGGCGCTGATGCCGGTGGCCGAGGTCACGGTGTTGGTGACGTCGCCGAGGCCCTCGGTCGCGTGCGAAACCTGGCTGGTGACGTGCCCGAGGTCACCGGCGCCCTGGAGGACACCGGAGAAGTCGCCGACGTGGCCGACGACCGAGTTGACGGTGCCGTTCAGGTCACCGCTGACGTCGCCGAGGTGGGTCGTGGTCTCGTACACCGGCGCGGTCGCGTTGTTGGAGAGGTTGCCCACAACGCTGTTGCTCAGGGCGGAAGCCTGCTCGACGGCACCCACGGCGGAGCTGTGGTCGACGTCGGTGACCGAGTACACGAGGTTCCCGGCGACCTGGGTCGCGTCGAGGCTCGAGCCGAGGTCGCCCGCCACGCCGAACGCGCCGGTCGGGTCGCTCGCCAGGGCGGTGACGCCGGCGGCGGTGTTCGTGAGGTCGTTCACACCCGGCAGGGCGCCGACGCCCGGGACGGCCGGCAGACCGAGGTCGCCGACGCCCGGCAGTTCGCCGCTGCCGAGGTCGCCGACACCCGGCAGCGCCGAGGTGGCCGGCAGGCCGAGGCCCGCGGTGAGGGCGGTGAGCTGGTCGATCGCACCCTGGATGCCCGTGGCGTCGGTGCCCAGCGAGGACAGGTCGCCGACCTGCGGCAGGCCGCCGACGGCCGGGAGGCTGTCGACCGGCACGTAGTCGAGCACCAGCGGGATGACCTCGTGCACGTCGGCGGCGCTCACGTCGCCGAGACCGGCGAGGGCGAGGGCCTGCTGCGGGTCCGTCCCGAAGGCCGCGAGCGCGGTCGGGTCGTTGAGCAGGTTGAGAGCGAAGTCGTGCAACGTCTGCACGGAGTCCATGGGGATTTCTCCTGGTCTGGTGGATCGGGGACAGCACCGGCCGCAAGAACCGGTGCTCCGTGATCAAGGTAGGGAGCCGGTCCCCCCGGACACATCGGGGATTACTCCGAGTCGCAGTCTGGTCAGCCCATAGGGGATCGATATGTCATCGTTAGGGAGTTAGGGGCTCATCCGTGACGCGCCCAGTTGGGTTTAATCCCTCCAGGCTCTTGTCTGACTAGCCCGTTTGGGTGAGGATGCCCCCAGCCCTAGGGGGAGCCACATGCCCCCGATCGGTCGCGCGAGGTGAGGAGGAAGCGCCGTTGCCCTACGTCCTCGGGATCGATGTGGCACAGGGACGGACCCACGCCGCCACCTGCCGCCGTCAAGGCCCCGGCTGGGGTGAGCCCGAGCCTCTCTGGCTGGGCGAGCGGTCGCCCGCCGCGGCGTCCGCGCTCTTCCTGGACGACGAGGGGTACCTGCTCACCGGGGACGCGGCCGCGCAGGCGGGCGCCCGAACCCCCTCCCGGCTGCTCACCGGCTTCCACCGGCGGATCGGCGACGACGTCCCGATGCTCGTCGAAGGGGAGGCGTTCCCGCCCGAGACGCTCACCACGGTGCTCGTCGAAGGCATCGCCGAGCACGCCGCGAACCTGTTCGGCGGCACCCCGCACCACCTGGTGCTGACCCACCCCGGCGACTGGGGCACCTACCGCCGTGACGTGCTGCGGCGGGCGCTGGCCGACGCCGGGTTCACCGCCGTCACGCTGGTCCCCGGCTCGATCGCCGCGCTCGGCGCGCACCTGCCCGTCCCCGGCCCCGGCGCGCAGGTCGCCGGAGTGTGCGAGTTCGGCGCCGACGGCGTGAACGTCACGCTGGCCACGGCGACCGGCGCGAGCGGGTGGCAACCCGGCGCGAGCGCCGAAGGCGTGGCCCCGGCGGCCGCGCTCGGCACGCTGTTCGCGCTCGCCGGCACGACGTCGACGTCGCCGAAGGGCCTCGCCGGAGTGGTGTTCTGCGGCGACGTCCCGCCGCACGCGCTGCCGGCCCGGCCGCCGTGCCCGGTGTTCGCGGGACCGGTTCCGCCGGCGACCGCCGCCCTCGGCGCCGCGGCCCTCGCGGCGCTGCGCGCCGACCACCGGGGGGCACCGCAGGAGCTCCCCGTCGAAACCACGTTGCTCCCCAAGGTGGACACGCTCAGTGAGCTCGGCGAGCGGCCGCCCCGGCCGCCGGTCGAGATCACGCCGTTCGAGCTGCCCGAGCGGAGCGGCCCGATGAACCTGTTCCGCCGTCGGCGTCCCCTCGCGGCCGCGGTCCTGGTGCTCGCCGCGGCCGTTTCGGCCGTGCTGATCACCATCACCGCCCGCGAAGCCACCGCCGGCCCCGGCCAGTCCCCCACCCCGAGCCACTGCGCCCCCTCCGAAGGTCACTGTTGAACACACTGCTCACGCAGCTCCCCCCGCTTCGCGCCATCCCCGTGCACCCGGCGGCCCGGCCGCTGCTCGACCGGATCGCCGCCGACCCGGCCGCGCCGCTGCGGCTCGCCGTCGTCGCCCCCGGCGGGTACGGCAAGAGCGTGCTGCTCGCCGCGCTCGACCGCTGCTACCGGGAAGCCGGGGCCGAAGCCCTGCTCGTCGACGACGCCGACCGGCTCGGCCCCGCCGAGCTCGAGGAGCTGCTGACCGGCGCGGACGGGCCGATCGTCGTCGCGCACCGGCCGGCCGCGGTGGCGCCCGGCTGGACGTTGCTCCAGCTCGGCCCGCTCGGCGTCGAGGACATCGCGCGGCTGATGGCGGCGGTGACGGGCGCGCCCGTCGACCCCGCGAAGGCGGCCGAGCTGCACGCCCGCAGCGGCGGCGTGCCGCGGCTGGCCGAGCGCGCCCTGCTCGGGCGGCTGGAGGAGTTCCGGCCCGAGCTCGACGAGCTCGACGACGACGTGCTGCGCTACCTGATCGCGGCCGAAGCCGGCGCCGGGCGCAACCTCGACCTGCTGTGCGCGCTGCTGGACCGCGACCCGGACCAGCTGCCCGGGATCGTCGACGGCGCCCGCGCGACCGGCCTGCTCGCCCCGGACGACACGCTGCTGCCGCTGGCCGCGGCCGCCGTCCGCGACTTCGGGCCGCCCGCGCGCCGGCTGACCACGGTGCAGCGGCTGGTCGAGCTGCAGCTGGCGAACGGCCTGCCGGTGCTCGACCTGGCGCGCTCGCTGCTCGGCACCGGCAGTTCCGGCGCGTCCGCCGCGGCCGCGTTCGCTTCGGCGGCGGCGGAAGCGCTGCCGTCCGACGCGCGGCTGGCGACCCGGCTGTACGAAGCCGCCGCCGAAGCGGGCGACCGCTCGTCCGCCGTCACCGTGGGCTGGGCACGCGCGGCGGCGCTGTCCGGCGACCTGGACACGGCGCTGCGCCTCGGCGACGGGATGCTCGGCGCGGACGACGCCGAGACCCGCGCGGCCGGGGCGGAGATCGCCGCCACCGTGCTCGCGCACCGCGGCGAACTGGCCCGCAGCGCCGAGCTGTACCACTGGGCGGGCCGCGGCGGCGCCGACGCGTTCGCGGCGACGGCGCTGGTCGGCACCGGCGATCTCGACGGCGCGCGCCGGCTCCTCGACTCCCCCTCCCCCGGCGTCGCGCCGACGCTGTTCGCCGGCGCGGCGACCCGGATGGCCCGCGGCATCGCGGATTCGGTGTCCGGCTGCGCGACGGAGACGTTGTCCACCTTGCTCGGCGCGGCCGCGATGCTGGAGCCGGCGCTCGGCGGCACGCTGCTGCCGGACAGCCCGGCGGCGCTCGCCGCCCTCGCCGCCCTGCACACCGGGGAGCTGGCGCTGGCGGAATCCGTGCTAAGCCGGGCGCTGGACGGCCGGATCGGCGGAGATCTGCTGGCGGTCCGGCACCGGCTGCTGCTGGGCTGGGTCGCGATGACGGCGGGCGACCTCGCCACGGCGGCGGAACACCGCGACGCCGTGGCCGGCCGTTCTTTGGAGGCTCGCGACGAGCTGTTCTTCGCCACGCTGGAACTCGGCCTGGCGCGACGGGCCAGCGACCTCGTCGGGCTGCAACGGTCGTGGAACCGCGCGTACCAGGCGTCGATGCGGCAGCAGACGGACCTGTTCACGCTGCTGCCGCTGGGCGAGCTGGCGATCGCGGCCGCCCGCACCGGCGCCTTCCCGAAACTCGCCGGCCAGCTGGAGCGCGCCCACGGGCTGCTGGCCCGCCTCGGCGAGCCTCCACTGTGGACGGTCTCACTGGTCTGGCACGAGCTGCACGCGGCGATCACGCGGGAGGACGCGGAGGCGGCGAAGGCGCACCTGGCGACGTTGACCACGCACGCCCACTGCGGCCGCCACCCGCTCGCCCTGGCCACGGCGGCCCAGGGCTGGCTGGCGGTGCTGGGCGGCGGATTCGACCCGGACGCGATTTCCGCGGCGGCGGCGGAGCTGCACGACCTGGGGTTGCGCTGGGACGCGGCCCGCTTGGCCGGCCAGGCGGCGATCCGCACCTCCGACCGCAAGGCGATGGTCCAGCTCCTCGAGGCGGCCCGCCAGTTCCAGGGAACGGCGGCCCGCCGCGACCCGGGCACCACGGAACCAGCGGCGGCGGGCACGGGCTTGGCGGCCCTGAGCGAGCGCGAGCTGGAAGTGGCCCGGCTCGTCGTGGAAGGGCTGACGTACAAGCAGGCGGGCAGCAAGCTGTTCATCTCGGGCAAGACGGTGGAACACCACATGGCCCGCATCAGGGGAAAACTCGGCGCGGCCGACCGGCGCGAACTGCTGTCGACGCTGCGGGAGTTGCTTTCGCGCCCCGAGGCCCCGTAGGCCTGGTGACCTCGGTGCGGTGATGGCACCGAGGTCACCTGGGCGCTTCCGGGGTGGGTCAGGCCGTCGTTGTCGCCGTGAACGTGGCCGCCGGGCCGGTTCCCGTCGCCGTGATCGCCGCGACCGTGAACGTGTACGGCGTCGCCGGGTTCAGGCCGTCCACCACCCTGGTCATGCCCTTGATCGTCGGCTGCGTGACCAGCGCGTCGCGGCCTTCCACCCGGATCGCGCGGCCGTCGGACACCGTGATCACGTAGCCCAGCACCGGGGTGTCGCCCGTGGTGGCCGGCGGGTTCCAGCGGATCGAGGCCGCCGTCGCGTCCGGCAGGGCCCGGGCGTTCGTCGGGACCGCGGGCAGCGCGCCGGGCTTCGGGCCCGGCGTCACCGGGGCCGCGGGCAGAGATGGCTCGCTCGTGCCGAACGCGTTGCGCGCCGCGACCGTCACCGTGTACGCCGTTCCGTCCGTCAAGCCCGGGACCTCCGCGTACGCGCGCTTTTCGAAGCCGGACGCCGATACCGTCGTCGAGACCGTCCGGCCGCCGCCCGATGCCGTGACCACGTAGGCCGTGACCGGCGCGTTGTTGAAGGCGAATGTCGGGTTCCAGGTCGCGTACAGCTTCCCCGCGACCGCGAACGTGCCGACCCTCGACGGCGCCTCGGCCGGAGCCCGCCCGCCGACCTGCCGGGTGAGCAGGCCGCGGTAGGCCGGTTCGAGGCCCGCGTTCGCGACGATCGCCGCCGGGGCGTCGGACGGGTGCGCCAGAATCCGGTTGCCGCGGGTGATCGCGCCCTTGTCGACCTTGTCGCGGTCGCCCTGCTCCCAGTAGTTGCCCTCGATCAGCGTCGGGTCGTTGTTGCCGAGGCCGTCGCGGTAGTCGACGTGCACCGTGCCGACGTTGAAGTACGCCGTGCCGTAGAGGACGTTGCCGCGGATCGTCTCGTAGGTGTTGCCGTTGTCGGTATAGACGGCCTTTCCGAGCCCCCACTGGTCGTGGACCACGTTGCCGGTGACCTTCTCGCCGTCGTCGAGAGAGCTGCCGGTGATGCCCTGCGTGTAGATGCCGCCACCGTCGTCCAGCATCAGCATGTAGTCGAAGATCAGGTTGTCCGAGACGGTGTTGTCGTGCGACAGGTTCGGCGTCGCCGGGCGCTGGATCTTGTCCGGCCAGCCGCCCCAGCCGACCGAGATCGCCGAGTAGCCGACATGGTCGATCTGGTTGTGGGAAATGCTGTTCCGCACGGTGTAGCCGTCGACGATCGGCACGCCGCCGTGGAATTCGCGCGGCAGGCCGTAGAGGTGGTTGTCGGTGACCTGGACGTCGCGCACGACGTCGGCGTCGGTGTCCGTCACCGGCTTGTCGACACCGCCGATCTGCACGCCGTTGCCGGAGATGTCGGTGAAGACGTCGCCACGCACCCGGGATTCCTTGGTGCCGTCGATGAGGTCGAGGCCCGCGCCGCCGAGGTGGGCGAACACGCTGTCGCTGAACTCGACGCGCCGGCCGTGGGACACGGAGACGTTGGCGGGTTCGCGCGTCCACGAGGCGTACGGGCAGGTGCCGCCGGGCACGAACTGGCAGAGGCCCTGCACGGCCCAGCCGTCGGCGCCGGTGATCGTGTACCCCGCCTGGATTTCGGAGAAGCCTTCCGGCGAAGACGGCGTCAGCCACGTCGCATACGAGTACCGCAGCCCACGGAACGCGACGTCGTGGATCGGTGCGGCGGCCGTGCCGCGCGCGTCGACGAGCTTCTCCAGCACCGGCATTTCGACGTCCGCGCGGCGCAGGTCCTGGCCCGGCTTCGGCTGGTAGTAGACGACCCGGGCGGACCGGTCGAAGTACCATTCGCCCGGGGTGTCGAGCAGCTCGAAGGCGTTCTCGGCGTAGGTCGGGTGCCGGCCGTTGGTGAGGTCGGCCGGGCCGACCATGTTCACGCTGCGGCCGGGGATGTCCGGGAACAGCAGGCGTTTCGTCGAGTTGTCCCAGCACGGCTGAGCCATCGTGATCGTCGTGCCGTCGGCCCCGGCCAGCGGGCAGCGCGGCTCGGTCCACTGGCCGAGGCCGTCGCGCTGGATGTTCCAGAGCGCTTCGCCCGCGGTGTACACGAACTCGATGTCCTTGGGGTTGCGCCAGTGCGCCAAGGTGTCCGCACTCGCGGTGTACCCGGTCGCGGTGGCCTTGACGGTCACCGGCAACGGGCCGCGCGCGCGTTGTTCACGGACGCCGTCGACGTACAGCTGCCGGGTGTTGCCGAGTCCCGCCGGCGCGGGCGCGGCGAACAGCCCGGGCCGGCCCGCGACCGGCCGCCAGCCGGTGACCCGCACGCCGCCGTTCAGCTCGGTGTCGCCTCTGCCCTGCCAGATGACGCGGTGGCCGTTGCCGCCGGAGTCCCGGGCGTCGAGCCGCAGCGGGGCGGTCAGCCGGAAGACGCCGGGCGCGAGGTGGACGGTGAGATCGCGGGTCAGGTGCGGCGCCCGTTGCCGCACGAGGTCGCGGGCCTGGTCGAGGGTCCGGACGGGGTGCCCGGCGGTACCGGAGGCCCGGTCGGAGCCGTCGGGCGAGACGTAGACATCGCGGCCGGCGGCATCCGGATCGGCCGCGGCCACCGGGCCGGTCGTGGCGAGCAGCGCGCCCGCACCCAGGAGAACGACCACCGCGGTGCGGCGCCGCTTCGAGCCCCACTTGGTCAGCATGGACGAAACATAGGATCTCTTGACGCCAATGTCGACAATTTCCCGCTCAGCGGGGCACAATGTCACCTATTCATCGGATGGGCGCGCAGGTCGGCAAGGGAGGCTGGACGGCGGGGAAATGGAGCGCCGGTCGAACGATGCCACGCCCGGCGGCCTGGGGCCGCTCAGTCTCGGCCGGGGCGCTCGATCGCGCGGCCGGGGCATTCAGTCACGACTGAGGACTCGCCTTCAGCCATGACACTCAATCGCGGCCAGGGCGCTGGGCTCGGCCGGGCGCTCGGTCGCGGCCGGGCGCTCGGTCGCGGCCGGGCGCTCGGTCGCGGCCAGGGCGCTGGGCTCGGCCGGGCGCTCGGTCGCGGCCGGGCGCTCGGTCGCGGCCAGGGCGCTTGGGCTCGGCCGGGCGCTTGGTCGCGGCCAGGGCGCTCGGTCTCGGCCGGGCGCTCGGTCGCGGCCGGAGCGACCAAACACGCGATCGGGCATTCAGTCGCGGCTGGGATGCTCAGTCGCGGCTGGGGCCGAAGCGTTCCGTGCGGATGCGGTGCGGGTCGTGGCCGAGGGCGACCAGGATGTCCGCGACCGTCTCCACGAAGCCCGTCGGGCCGCAGACGAAGCACGATGCGCCGAACTCCGCCGGCCAGCCCGCCGTGTTGAGCGTGGCTACGTCGACGCGCCGCGGGATGCCCGGGCGGCCTTCGGGCAGCTCTCGCGTGTGGACGTACGTGATGTCCAAGCCCGCCACGGGCGTGCGCAGTTCCTCGGCGTAGTACTGCTCGGCCGGGGTGCGCAGCGAGTAGACCAGCTTGAACGGCGTGCGGACGCCCGCCGCGCGGCGGGCGCGGATCATCGCCATCAGCGGCACGATGCCCGAACCACCCGCGACGAGCAGCACCGGCGCCGGGTCCTCCGGCCGCCAGACGAACCAGCCGCCGACGGGGCCGCGGATCTCGACCGGGTCGCCGACCGCGTACGGCCCGGTGAGGTGCTCGGACACCTCGCCGTCGGCGACGCGCTGCACCGTCAGCTCCACCCGGTCACCGTCGGCGGGCGCGGCGAGCGAATAGCTGCGCTGCGCGCGATAGCCGTCGGCCGCCGTGAGCCGGACGTCGACATGCTGTCCCGCGAGGTGCCCCGGCCAGCCGGGCAGGTCGAAGACGAGCGTGCGGGCGGTCGGCGTCTCGTCGCGGAACCCGGCCAGCCGGGCGACCCGCCAGGCTAGTCGCCCTGATACCGCTGTTCGCGCCATGGATCCCCGTAGTCGTGGTAGCCGACGTTTTCCCAGAAACCCGGCTCGTCCCGGGTCTTCAGCTCCAGCCCGCGCACCCACTTCGCGGACTTCCAGAAGTACAGGTGCGGTACGAGCAGCCGCGCCGGGCCGCCGTGCTCGGGAGTGAGCGGCTCGCCGCCGTACTCGTAGGCGATCCAGGCCTGGCCGTCGAGCAGGTCGGCCAGCGGCAGGTTCGTGGTGTACCCGCCGTAGGAGTGCACCATGACGTAGTCGGCCTCGGTGTCGAGCCCGCCGACCAGCGTGTCCACCGCGACGCCGCGCCACCGGGTGTCCAATTTGGACCACTGCGTGACACAGTGGATGTCCACAGTGGGCTTTTCGCTCGGCAGGGCCATCAGCTCGGCCCAGTTCCAGGTGTGCTTGCCGCCGGTCTCGGTGGTGACCGTGAACTCCCACGTCTCGGTGCGGACGCGCGGAGTCGGTCCCGCCGACAGCACCGGGAAGTCCTCGGCCAGGTACTGACCGGGCGGCAGCCTCGGGTCGCCGCTGCGGGCCCGGCCTTGGAAACCCGGTGTCACGACGCCCATGCGGCACTCCTTCCCGGTCGCGCCGAGCCTACGCCCGGACCCGCAGCCCCAGCGACGTGACGAGCACCGCAGCCTGTTCGGGCGACACGATCGCGCCGGCCAGCTCGGCGTTCAGCGGATCCAGTGCCGACAGGTCGCTGCCCCGCAGCTCGGCGCGGGACAGCTTGACGGCGTGCAGCGTCGCCCCGGACAGGTCGACGTCGGCGAACACGGCGCCGCCGCAGTTCGCCCCGGTGAGGTCGGCCTCCCGCATGCGGACCCCCTGGAAGGTGACCGCACGCAGGTCGGCGCCCGCCAGCCCGGCGAACGACCAGTCGCCGCCGGTGACCCGCAGCGGGCGCAGTTCGCACTCGCTGAACGTGGCGCCGACGAGCTTGCACCCGGTGAACTCGGCGTCGAAGAAGTTGCACCGTTTGAAGGCACAGCCGGTGAAGGCCGAGTCCGTGTGCCGCGACGCGTTGAAGCGCACGTTGCCGAACACGCAGTCGGTGAACACCGAGTTCCGCGTGACCGCCTCCGAGAGGTCGACCTCGCGGAAGTCGCACCGCACGTAGTGCCGCCCGGTGATCTCTTCGCCGTACCAGTCGTCACGGAGGAACTGCTGCTCCTCGACGGAATCTTGCGTGGCCTCGGACATCCCGCCAGGCTAGCGGCAGTTCCCCGAGCCGGGAGGGATCCGCGCATGCTCGACGCCCACGACATCCGGAAGGCCGTGCCGATGACGGCCGCCGTCGACGCGGTGCGGGAGGCGTTCCTCGACTTCGCCGCCGGACGTTTCGTGGTGCCGCAACGGTGGTCGTTCGCCGACGGCACCACGCTCGTGATGAGCGCCTGCCACACGCCGTCGTCGACGACCGTCGTCAAGACGCTCAGCCTGGTCGCCGGCCGGACGCCGACGATCCTGGGGACGCTCGTGTGGAACGCCGCCGAAGGCCAGGTGGTCGCCGACGCGATCGAGGTGACGACCCTGCGCACCGGCGCCGTGTCCGGCGTCGCCACGGACCTGCTCGCGCCGGCCGGGGCGAGCAGGCTGGCCCTCCTCGGAACGGGTGCGCAGGCCGCCGACCAGGTGCGTGCCGTGGCGGCGGTGCGCCCGGTGCGCCGCCTGGCCGTGTTCGGACGCGACCGGACACGCGCCGAGGCCTTCACGGCCCGGTTGGGCGCCGAATTCCCCGGGATGACGACGCGGGTCGCCACGAGCGCGTCGGACGCGGTGTCCGATGCGGAGATCGTCTGTTGCGCTACTTCGTCTCGTGCTCCTCTCTTCGCGGTTGACGACTTGCCCGACCGGGTTCACGTCAACGCGATCGGGTCGTACCTGCCGTCCATGCGGGAGCTTCCCGCCGAGCTGGTGGCGACGGCCTCGTGTGTGGTCGTGGATCAGGTCGACGCCGTGCTCAAGGAGGCCGGCGAGGTGATCGACGCGGTGGACACCGGGCTGATCGAACGCGCCGCGTTGGTCGAGCTGGGCCAGGCCCTGCGCACGCCGCCGACGGTGAGCGGGCGGACCGTGTTCAAGTCCGTCGGCCTCGCCGTTCAGGACTGGGCCATCGCCCGCCTCCTCGGGGGCTGAAATCGTCGACTGAGCGTGGCCGGGAGTCATCGGAGAGCAACAAAAGCAGCCGAACGGCCCAATCTTCCCTCTGAAGCGTTTGATCGGTCACCCGATCCGGGAATTTCGCGGACATGTCTCCTTGGCGAACCACCACCAGACGGAACACGGCCGTGCGGGTCATCACGGCGATCGGCGCGATCTTCGCGGGGATCGAAGTGCTCTACATGATCATGGTGCTCGCCGGCGCCAACGCCGGCAACGCCTTCTTCCAGTTCATCAAGTCACTGGCGGTTCCTCTCGCCTTGTTCTGGCCGGGTCTGTTCCCGGTGGACAGCCCGAGCTTGGCCGTGATCCTCGACTTCGGCCTGGCCGCGGTGTTCTGGCTGGTCGTCACCGGCATCATCGCCCGCTTCGCGGGCCGGTGACCCGGCCTCGACCCGCTGTCCCACCCACCGAGGGACCACCCGCCGTCGCCGCCACCAGTGTTCTTCAGCGACACTGGACGGATGAGCGACGGCAGGTGGTTCGACGGCAGGTCGCCTTGGCCTGAGCTGGCCGGGCTCGCCGCGGCCGGGCGTTCGCTGCTGCCGAACGTCCCGGTCACGCCGGCCGCCTTGGCGCGCACCGTCACCGAGCAGCTCGTCGGCCGCAGGCTGACCGCGAAGGTCGGCGACCGCAAAGTCGGCCTCACCCTCACCGAACTCGACTACCCGGCCGACAGTCTCCGGCTGGCCACCGGGCGCGTCGGCGACGTCCGGATCGTCGCCGAGGACGTCGACTGGCCGGAGCCCGAAGCCGAGGACGGGGAGCCCGTGAGCATTCCGCTGCGCCGGGTCACCGTGCTCGCCGAAGACGTCCGCCTCCGCTCGCTGCCCACGCCGGCCGCCATCCCCGCACGGGTCGAACTGCGCATCGCGGTGTCCGCGGACGTGCTGCGGGACCGGGTGGCGGCGGTCCGCCCCGGGATCGTCGCGACCCCGGCCGAAAGCGGGCTGCTCCAGATCCACTGGGCCAAGCGGCCGCACTGGGGCCACCTGACCCTCGAAGCCCAGGTGGCGGACGACGCCGTGGTGCTCGTGCCGCGGACCCTCCACATCGGACGGAAGCAAATGCGCCCACCGGCCCGCTTCCAGCCCATTGTGCTTCCCCTGCCGGAACTCCCGCCAGGGATAAAGCTGACGAAGGTCGAGCCACGCCACGACGAACTCGTGCTGCACACAGTGGCGGAGGAATGGCCGGAACGGCTGTCCCGCATTCCCCTGACCGACCTGCTGAGCTGGCTGACGACGGCGGCCGTGACCCTGACTCTGCCGAAACTCGGTACGCGCCCATAGCTCTCCCCTTCGCCGATGCGAGCCGGAAGTGGCCCACATCAGCCAAGCTACTCGAACGCGCGTTCGAGCTCATCACTCACACGGGTATACCTCAAAACCCAATGACAGCAACGAAAATCAACTGTCCCGATCCCGCAGATACCGTGTGTGATCGGCCTGCCGGTCGACGTCCGCCGAGTAGAACCGCTCGGCCACCCGGTCCGCCTCCGCTTCGAGCAACCCGAGCTGCGCCACCAGTTCCTCCCCCGCGCTCACCCGGCGAGCCGCGAACCACCATGGCAGATTCAGGAAAGTCTCCAGCGACAGCGGCAGATCGGTCCCCGCCAGCCGGACCACGGCGTGCCGCAGCTCGGGATCGGTCGCGAGCCGGGCGGGCTTGCCCAGCAGATCACCCAGCACCTCAGCGATCCGCCGCACCCTGTCCACAGTAGACGCGGGCATTCGCGACGACTGCGCGGACACCGAGTCCACCAGTTCGCGCAGGGACTCCCGCAGCTCACCGGTCGTGTCCGGCACCAGCCGCACCTTCTCGCCCGGCGCGAGCAGCGCCCCGGCAAGATAGAGCGCGACCACGACGGCCCACCAGAACGACCCGACCACCCCGGTCAGGTACAGCACAATGCCGATCAGCCCGCCGACACAGCCGGCGAGGTTCTTGGTCGACCCCAGATAACCTTGCCAACGCCGCATCACTGGTACCCGCGAATCTCCTGGAACACCCGGGACAGCTGGACGTTTCGCGCGTCGAACACCTTCCCGCCGGTCCGCGTCGCGACCTGGGTCAGCTCGTCGCTGCTGCCCTCGCCGAACAGGACCGTGAACACCGGGACCTGTTTCATCGTGGGCGAAAGCGAAGCGAACGACGTCAAGAACTCCGTCAGCGACGAGCCGTTCGCATTCTCGCCGTCGGTCATCAGCACGATCGAGGTGAACCGATCGGGATCCTTGGCCGCCAAAGGTTCCAGTACCCGATACGCCCGGGTGAGACTGTCGTAGATCGCCGTCCCGCCGCGCGCTTCCAGTCCTTCGGCGAACGCCTTGATCCGCCCCAGCTCACCCTGCGGGTTCTGGTCGGGCACGGTGAACGTCTGCGCCGCCCCAGGACCGGTGTTGAACGGCAGCAGCGTCACCTCCTCCCGGCTCCGGAACCGCCGGAACCGGGCGGTCAACGACGTGTCCGCGCCCGTCAGCCCCACCAGGGCGGACCGCAGCGAGTCGATCCGGTCGCCCGCCATCGAACCGGACGTGTCGAGCACGTACAGCGTCCGTGAAGGTCGCCGGAGCTTGTCGAAGTAGGCCGACAGCAACGCGTCGACGGCCTGCTGCGTCGCCGGGAACGGCAGCTCGACCAGGTCGCGCTGCGCGAACTGCGGCCCCAGCGCGACCCCGGGCACGACCGGCCGCCGCCCGGTGGTCTCCATGATCCGCTTCTGGACCTCCGGCGTCCTCAGGTGGTCCGAAAGCCGTTGGTGGGCCGAACGCGCGTCGGATCCGGCGTCCGCCAGCAGGGACAGCGGGTAGTCCGCCGTGACGACGCCGTCGCTCGGGTAGATCAGCGTCAATGGCTCCGGCAGCTTTCCGGACGCGTTCGCGGACAGCAGTACGGACTCGTAGTTGACGAGCCCGTCGACCTTCTGGCCCGGGTCCTGGCCGGTGGCGCGCCGCGTGTACGCGTCGGACAGCCAGCCCGAAGACCCCGCCGAAAGGGCCTGCGCGCTGAAAAACTGCGTCAGCCGCGGAGTGACCGACGCGATCTGCCGGGCGTCGATCGCGTTGCCCGCGCCTGCCAGCGCCGACGCGACGCCGACCAGCGCCGAGAACCCGGAGTTCGACGCCGACGGGTCGGTCATCCCGTAGCTGAAGGCCTTCTTCCCCGCCTGGGCGGCGATCTCACCCCAGCTCACCGGCTTGCCGGCCCAGCCAAGCCGCTGGACGACCGATGCGGCCAGTCCGAGCACCACCGGCGAGCTCATGATCTTCACCTGGTTGCCCAGCCGCTTCGCCGCTTCGGGAATGCCTGCCGGATAACGGTTCGAGGAGAACCACACGGCGTCGTACTTGCCGTCGACACTGCCGTTCGCCAGCGCTTCGGCGCCCTCGAGGGTTCCGGTGAAGGTGAACTTCACCTTGATCCCGGCGGCGCTCGCGGCTTCGTCGAGCACCGGCTGCATGTCCGCCAGCTCACTTCCCGCGAGAATCCTGAGCGTGCCCGGCTCAGCCTCCCCCAGCGGTGCGGACGAGGAGTCCGAACACCCCGCCAGCAGCAGCGCGCCCAAGACGAGCGCCAGAACCTTCCTCATCAGTCCCCCTCGTGTGAACGGCGCAGGTGGTCCTCGGCGCGGCGGATCTCGCCGGACAGCGACTCGACGGTGACCGCCATCGCGGCGACGGCGTCGGCGCGGAACCCGTCGATCGCGTCGAGCGTGGCGTAGATCCGGTCGAACGACTCGCGGATCGTGCCGACCGCGACGGCCGGGTCGCTGCTCACCTTCCGGATCTCCGCGGCCTGCAGGCCCAGGAGCTCGGTGTTGGCGCGGATCAGCCCGTCGGTGGTCGCCCGCAGCGCCGCAACCTCGTCGAGCACGTCCCGCTGACCCGCGAGGGCCGCCGAAACGAGCAGCGCCACGCGCAGCGCGGACACCGTCGTCGACACCGCCCGCTCCACGCCGCGGATGAGCTCGTCGTTGGTGCGGCGGACCAGGTCGAGCGCGAGGTACCCCTGCGCGCTCACGGCCAGCTGGGTGAGCAGGTCCTGGTGCCGCTGCCGGATCGGGTACAGGGCGTCGCCGCGCAAGGCCTGCGCGCGCAGCGGGTCCGTCAGGTCGAAGACCGAAGCCTGCCGCTCGATGGCGGTGTCGAAGGCTTCGGCGAACGCGGCCGCCTCGGCGAGCTTCCCCAGCACCTTCCACAGCCGCTCGCGCTCGCCCTTGATCGCGGAGTTGTCGCGCCGCAACCGGTCCTGACGCGTGCGCAGGTCGACGACGAGCGCGTTCACCGGCTCGTTCGCCGCGTGGTAGCGATCCAACGCCCGCTTCGCACTCCCCGCCAGCGGGAACATCCCGAGCAGCTTCCGCCCGGTGAGGGGCAGCTTCGCCGGGTCGAGCTCGGCGACGGTCCGGCGCAGCCCGGCGAGGCTCGTCGTGACCTGTTCCTGCGGGGAAGCGGCGCCACGCAGGGAGCGGTCCAGCATCGCCCCGGCGACCACGGCGGCCGCGCGCATGTCGGCCTCGCCGACGGCCAGCAACTCGTCCAAGAGGTCGGTGAACTCCGGTGAACGGACGTCCAGTGCCTCAAGGCGCGAAGCGAAGACGTCCGCTCGGGCGGTGATCTCGGCCCGGGTGTCGTCCCCGAGCGTGACGAGCCCGGCAGCGCGCTCGGCGGGGATGGCGGTGACCGGCGTCAGTGCGTCCATGTCAGTACTGCTTGCCGACGGCGTCGAGAAGCCGCTCGAGGGTCTCGAACGACGGCGGCTCGATCGCGTCGACGAGGTCGGCCGGCGCCTTGGCCTGCGCGGCGACGGCGGCGAAGTGCTTCGGGTCGGTGGTGCGGAACCCGAAGGTCGCGGCGAGCTTGCCCAGCTCGGGGTCGGTGGTGAGCAGCTGCCCGACCCGGTCGCCGTCGGACGTCAACGGGACCAGCGTGTGCTTCGAGTACACGGTCGGCGCGGTGTAGAGCATCCGCATGTCCGGCCGGATCGACCCGTCGCCGCGCACCACCCGGTCCACGAACTGCGACTCGTAGATCAGGGCCAGGGGCGTCTTGCCCATCCCCGCCGACAGGTAGTCCTCGAACGGCCCTTCGGTGCTGTTCTGCGTGTACCCCTGGTCGAGGAACAGCTTCGACACCGACGGCAGCACCTTCGCCTCTTGCTCCGGCGTGCTGACGACGGCGTTGCCGTTGGCCACGAAGGAAACGATCGACAGGTACATCGCCGCGGAGTTCGACTCCCGCGGGTCGGTCGTGGTGACCAGGACGTTCTTGCGGGCGGGATACGCGGTGTTGCCGGGCAGCTGGTCCCAGCGCGTTCCCGCCAGCTCCAGGTACTTCGCGACGTCGAGGACGTCGTATTCGCCGGCGCCTTTGTGCACCACGCCGTTCGCGCGCAGCAGCGCCACGACCGGTTCGAAGGTGGCGATCGCCATCGGCGACTGGAACGGCGTGTACACCGTGGTCACCTTGCGGTCGCGCTGGATCTTCTGCGCGGCCGGCGACGACGACGGGAAGGCGAACGCGTACTTGCCGACGTCCACGGTCGTCGCGATCTGCCGCGATCCGGCCGTGTCGACCTCGACCTTCAGCCCGTGGCGGGCGAAGGCGTCGACGACGCGCTGGTCGGTGAAGAACGCCTGCTTCTCGGACCCGATCACGCCGCGCACGGTCGTGGCACCTTGGGCGGTGTCTTCCCCGCGCCCCCAGATGATCACGCCCACGACGGCCAGCAGAAGCACCACGGCCAAGCCGATCGACACCCGGCGTTTCACGAGCCACTCCCCTCAGCCGCCTTCGCCCATTTGACGCGGGAGGGAGCCGGTTGGAAGTGAACAGCGGGTGAAGGAACGGTCTCAGGTCACCGGGAACCAGGTCCCGGACGCCCATTCCGCGTCGCCCCAGGCTTTTCGCTCGTCCGCTCGTGGGTCGAGCACCAGATCCGTGTCTTCCCGGAAAACCAGTACCGGCCGCAATTCGGGGCCGTACGGCGGCCATTCGGGCCCGTCGGCGGACGCGACGCCGTCGTGCACGAACCGCACCCAGCAGCGGTGAATCAGCAACGCCGCGCGCTCGCGGGCGGGGTTCACGTCAGTCGCTTCCGCGTACAGCGGCAGCGGGGTCTTCCACGCCATGGTCGTCTCGGTGCCGTGGCCGCCGTCGAGCTGCTCGGGCACGCCGGGTGCCGCGATGTCGATGCGGTAGCGGTAAACGGGCGCGTACGCGGACTGCGCGTCGGCCAGCCGCTGCGTCGGAATGCCGTACCGTTCGTCGCCCATCGCGGCGATCTTCGCGGCTTTCAGATCGGGAACGCGGCGAAGGTACGTCTCGAGAAGCCGCGAAGCGCCTTCGTCGCCGAGGATGGTCGCGAGCACATCGGACGCCGGGGCCGTCGCGACGTCGTCGCCGAGCATCATCGCGTACGTGCTGCCTTCGTTGCTGTTGCAGCCGACCAGCAACGGGATCCCGGCCGCGCTTCCACGCCGGATCAGCTCGATCGGCACCTCCGGCAGCACACGCGGGTGCAGCGTCGGCCGCCAGAGCCACAGCGCCTGGAACCCGCTCAGGATCCGTTCCTGCGCCTCGACGAACTCCTTGGCCGGCAACGCCCGCAGCGCGTCGACGTCGTGGCAGCCGACCTCGTCCAGGAGCCGCCGGGCCAGCGCCGTCCCGGCTTCCGGCGTCGCGACGTGGTCCGCGCCGCCGCTGCTGCTGATCGCCTGCGCGAACAGCCCCGCGCCGAGCGGGCTGCCCATCAGGTTCCCGATGCTCTTCGCCCCGGCCGAAACGCCGTAAACGGTGATCCGCGCCGGGTCACCGCCGAACGCGGAAATGTTGCGGCGCACCCACTTCAACGCTTCGATCTGGTCGAGCACGCCGCACACCCCGGCGTCCGCTTCGGACTCGCCGAAGATCCCGGCCAAGTGCAGGAAGCCGAGCGAGCCGAGCCGGTAGTTGATCGTGACCACCACGATCCCGGCGCGCGCGAACTCCTCGCCGTCACCAAGCTGCTCGCCGTGTCCGACGCGGTAACCACCGCCGTGCAGCCAGAACAGCACCGGCCACCCGCCGTCGGGGGCGGGCCCCTCGGGCGTGCAGACGTTGAGGTACAGGCAGTCCTCGTCGCACACGGCGGACGGGTTCATCGGGTCCGGCGCCTGCATCGCGTGCGGACCGTACTCGGTCGCGACGTGCACACCGCGCGGCAGCGACGGCGGCCGCGGCGCTTTCCACCGCAGCTCACCGACCGGCGGGCGGGCGTACGGGATCCCGCGCCAGACGCGGACGCCGTCGCCCGCCAGCCCGACCAGCGCCCCGAGTTCGGTCGTGACCGTCGGGACGGAAGCCATCAGAGCGAGGCCTGCTCGGCCGTCGGCAGGCAGACCTCGAACCGGGTGTTCCCCGGCTCGGACTCGACGCGCAGGTCGCCCTGGTGCCGTTCGACGACGATCTTCCACGAGATGTCCAGGCCGAGCCCGGTGCCCTCGCCGACCGGCTTCGTGGTGAAGAACGGCTCGAAGATCCGCGGCTTGATCTCGTCGGGGATGCCGGGGCCGGTGTCGCCGACCTCGACGCGCACCTGGTCGCCGACGCGCCAGGTGCGCAGCGTCAGGGTGCCTTCGCCCTTCATCGCGCCGAGGGCGTTGTCGATGACGTTCGTCCAGACCTGGTTCAGCTCGGCCGGGTACGCCGGGATCTCCGGCAGGCTCCGGTCGTACTCCTTGACGACGCGGACGCCGTCGCCGATCTTGCCGGCGAGCATGACGAGCGTGGAGTCGAGGCCGTCGTGGACGTCGACCCACTGGTGCGGCGCCCGGTCCATCTGGGAGTACTGCTTGGCCTTGCCGACCAGGGCCGAGATACGCGTGGTCGAGTCCTCGATCTCGCCCATCAACATCTCGGTCTCGAGCGCGTAGGCGAGCCAGCGGACGGCACCGTCCATGATGGTGTCCCCGACCTGCTCCAGGACGTTGTCCAGGTCGGCCGTGGTGAGCCCCGCCCGGACGTAGATGTCGGCGAGGTCCCAGCCCTGGTCGATGCCGTGGTCGTCGAACCAGTCGCCGATCTGGTCCTCGCGGTCGGACTGCTGCATCGCGCTCAGCTTCGGAGCCTGCGCGACCTGCTTGACCAGGCGTTCCTGGACGTCGATGAGCTGGTAGAGCAGTTCGGGATCGATGTCCTTCTTGGCCAGGAAGGCGAGCTTGTGCCGCATCCCGGCGACGCGTTCGCGCAGGGCGGACGTCGCGCGGACGGCGGCCGCGGCCGGGTTGTTCAGCTCGTGCGTCAGGCCGGCCGACAGCTCGCCCAGCGCCAGCAGCCGGCGGCGCGAACCGATCACGGTGTCGCTGTTGCGCCAGCCGAGGTACATGCCCTCCAGCAGGTGCGTGGCCATCGGGAACCACTGCCGGAACTCGACGGCGAACGCCGCGGCGGGCAGCGCGAGCAGCGTCAGGTTGCTCAGCGCCTGCACCGACGCGCCGTAGCGGTGCTCCGCTTCCTGGTGCACGAAGAACTGCGTCGCGCCGAAGTAGGCACCGCGCTGGTCGGAGCGGTTGGTCTCGACCTCGGTGCCGCTGACCAGCCGCGTCATCCGGACGGCGCCGTTCAGGATCACGTAGAAGCAGGTCGCCTCGTCGCCCTCGCGGATGACGAAGGTGTCGCCCTCGTACTGCTCGAGCACGGCGTTGGCGGCGACCCAGTCGAGCTGGTCCTCGGAAAGGTGTTCGAACAGGAAGAGGCCGCGAAGCTCTTCCCGCGGCAGTGCGCTCATTGTTCCTCCAGGTACCGGTGTACCAGCGTCACGGCCATCGCGCCCTCGCCGACCGCGGACGCCACCCGCTTGACCGACTGCGACCGCACGTCACCCGCCACGAACACGCCCGGGATCGACGACTCGAGATAGTGCGGATCACGGTCGAGCGGCCAGCCCGCCGGCCGCTGCCCGGCGCTCAGGAGGTCCGGCCCCGTGCACACGAAGCCGTGCTCGTCGCGGTGGATGGCTTCGCCGAGCCAGTCGGTGCGCGGGGCGGCGCCGATGAAGATGAACAGGTGCCCGCTCTCGACCGTCTCGGTGACGCCCTTCTCGCACAGCGTGATCCGTTCGAGGTGCCCATCACCGTGCACCTGCTTGACCGTGGTGTGGGTGCGGACGTGGATGTTCCCGATGCCGGCGATCTGCTCGATCAGGTAGTGCGACATCGACGCCTCCAGCGACGCGCCGCGCACCAGGATCGTGACGTCGCTGGCGTGCTTGGCGAAGAACACCGCGGCCTGCCCGGCGGAGTTGGCGCCGCCGACGATGTAGACGTGCTCGCCCTTGCACTCGGGCGCCTCGGTGGCGGCGGAGCCGTAGTAGACGCCGCGGCCGGTGAGCTCCTCGACGCCGTCGGCCTCGAGGGCGCGGTAGTTGACGCCGCTGGCGAGGATCACCGAGTGCGCGGCGATCTCGCTGCCGTCGCCGAAGGTGATCACCCGCTGCGAACCGCGGGCCTCCAGGCCGACGACGTCGCGCGCGGTCAGCACCTCGGCGCCGAACTTCTGGGCCTGGCGCCGCGCCCGGTCGGTCAGCTGCGCGCCGGAGACGCCGTCGGGGAAGCCGAGGTAGTTTTCGATGCGTGAACTCGTGCCGGCCTGGCCGCCGGTCGCCTTCTTCTCGACGAGCACCGTGCGCAGGCCTTCGGAAGCGCCGTACACCGCGGCGCCGAGGCCGGCGGGACCGCCGCCGATGACGACGAGGTCGTAGAACTCCTGCGCCGGCCGGGTCGACAACCCGACCGCGTCGGCGATCTCGCCGCCGGTGGGGTTCTTGAGCACGGTGCCGTCCGGGGTGACGACGACCGGGATGTCCTTTTCGGTGGCTTCCGCGGCCTGCAGGATCCGGCAGCCTTCGTCGTCCTCGACCGAGTACCAGCGGTACGGAACGGCGTTGCGCGCGAGGAAGTCCCGCAGGTGGAACGACGGCGAGTTGTAGCGGTGGCCGATGAGCTTGACCTCTTCGACCGGCTTCTCGCCGACGGCCTTCCAGGTCTCGACCAGCGCGTCGATCACCGGGTAGAGCTTCTCCTCCGGCGGGTCCCACGGCTTGAGCAGGTAGTGGTCGACGTCGACGACGTTGATCGCCTGGATCGCGGCGTCGGTGTCGGCGTAGGCGGTCAGCAGGGCGCGGCGGGCGTGCGGGAACAGGTCCATCGCCTTCTCGAGGAAGGCGATCCCGTCCATCTGCGGCATCCGGTAGTCGGCGAGGATCGCCGCCACGGCGTCACCGCGCAGCTTGATCTCGCGCAGCGCGTCGAGGGCGTCCGGGCCGGAGTCGGCGCGGATGACGCGGTAGTCCTTCCCGTAGCGCCGGCGCAGGTCGCGGGCGACCGAACGGGACACGGCGGGATCGTCGTCGACGGTCATCAGGATCGGCTGGCTCACGAACGCAGCCTACGGCGCTCGGTGCCCTGCGGGGGAGGACCGCCGTTTCGGCACCTGGACCCGCTCCAGGTCCTCGGCCACGACGATGTCGCCGTCGAACTCGGCCCTGGCCTCCTGTTCGAACCGCTCCGATTCGGGATAGCGCTGGGAGAAATGGGTCAGCACGAGCTGCCGGACGCCCGACTCGGCGGCCACGCGAGCCGCCTGCCGCGCGGTCAGGTGCCCGAAGTCCTGGGCCAGCCGCGTGTCCTCGGCGAGGAAGGTCGCCTCGATCACGAGCATGTCGGCGTCTTCCGCGAGCGCGTACACCGCGTCACACAGCCGGGTGTCCATCACGAACGCGAACCGCTGGCCGGGGCGGCGCGCGCTGACGTCCTCGAGGCTGGTGTTCCCGAGCCGGCCCTCGCGCTGCAGCTTGCCGACGTCCGGGCCTTCGATGCCGTGTTCGCGCAGCCGCTCGGGCAGCATGGTCCGGCCGTCCGGCTCGACGATGCGGTAGCCGAACGCCTCGACCGGATGACTCAGCCGCCTGGCTTCGAGGGTGCCGAACTTGCCCGTGGCGATCGGCCCATCCTCGGCGATCGGGTGTTCCCGCAGGTCAGCCTGCTCGTAGAACGCCGTCGCGTGCCGCATCCGCGCGAAGTAGTGCGCGCCCGAGGCCGGGAAGTGAGCGTGCACCGGGTGCGGCACCTGGTCCAGCGAGAGCCGCTGGATCACCCCGGGCAGCCCGAGGCTGTGGTCGCCGTGGAAGTGCGTGACGCAGAGGCGCGTGACGTCGGTCGCGGCGACGCCGGCACGCAGCATCTGCCGCTGCGTGCCCTCGCCCGGGTCGAAGAGGACGCCTTCGCCGTCCCAGCGCAGGAGATAGCCGTTCTGGTTGCGGTGACGCGTGGGCACCTGGCTCGCGGTGCCCAGCACCACCAGTTCGCGGGTCGACACCCCCGCACGCTACTCAGGTGGCCGGCGTGGTGTCCCCCAGTTTCCGCAGCCGGAAGGCCAGTACGAGCAGGATGATCCCACGGCGCACGCCGGTTGCTCAGGGGTAACTGACCAGGTTGACCGGCTTGGTGCCGTGAGCAGCGTGATCACCCGCCGTCTCGTCTTCATCGAGACCTCCTCTGCGGCGTCCGCGGCGTTCATCGAGCACGAAACGGCAGAGAGGTGCCCGGTCTCGGAGACGCGGCGTAATGGGCGGGACCTCGGCGTCACCACCGCGCAAATGTCACGGCGGCCACACTGGGGAGTCAATACATGGCTAAAAATAAGATATAAAGATGCTGGTCACGGGGTTGCGCGTAGCGCCGAAGCGATGAGGACACCCCCGTGCGAACGGACTCTTGAGCGGGTGTACTGTATGGCCATACGAGATGCGGAGTTCACCTTCGCTCCGGGGCTATGGCGCAGCTGGTAGCGCACCTCACTGGCAGTGAGGGGGTCAGGGGTTCGAGTCCCCTTAGCTCCACATCGTAAGGAACCCCTTCGTTTCAGCCTTCCGGGCTGGTCGGAGGGGTTTTCTGCATTCCCGGTTCGATCTTCGGTGATCGTTGTGCGGCGTGATCTTGTGCTCCTGGTGGGGCAAAACTGGAGCACTACCCCAGCCCCGACACGGCACCCGCCCAGCGTTCTCGCTGCTCCCCGCCTCGGTCGGCGGTTGACCCCCACCGTGGCGAGGACAACCGGCACCACCCGCCCACTGTCGACCACACTCGGTGACGGTGTTGGCGGTCGGGGTGCTGCGGTGTGCCAGCGCCGCTCGAGGTCATCGAGCAGGCGCTGCTCGACCTCCGGGGCGACGTGGGAGTAGGTCTCGATGACTCGGTTGTCCAAGTGATAACCGAGCCGGCGGGCCTGGGCGATCTCCGGTGCACCGCCCGCAATCAGCCACGTCTTGTGACTGTGCCGCAGCCCATGGAAGGTCAATCCCGGCCGCACCGCCGCACAGTCCGCCTTCGTCCCGGACGCGTCGCTGCCGTCAACCGCCGGGCGGAACACGCGCCGCAGGAACGTCGAGCGCCATAGCCACGTTCCGCTCGGCGTAGTGAACACGAACTCGTACCGGTGCCAGGCGAGGTGCGCGCGCAGCAGCAAGACCAGGAACGGTGGCAGCGCGATCGTCCGGGCCGAGGCTCGGGTCTTCGGCGGCCCCAGCCAGCGCATCGCCCCCGACTCGTGCAGCGCCCCCACCATTGGATCGATCACGATCACGCCGCGTCGGAGATCGACGTTGTCCCGGTGCAAGCCTGCCAGCTCACCCCACCGACAGCCGGTCCACGCCGCGGTGATCACCAGCAGCCGCGCAATCGGGCCACCAAGGAGGCCTGCCTGCTCGGCGATCCGCACCACCTGCTCCGGCGTCGCCCAGATCCGCTCCGCCACGGCCCGCCGTGACCGCCGACCACGACGCCTCCGCCGACGCACCGGATTGAACGGAATCAGCCGCTCATCGGCCGCATCGGTCAGCAACATCGACAACAAGTTCAGCTGCGAACTCACCGTCGACAGGGCGTACCCTGCTCGCTCCAGCTCCCGAACCCACTCGGTCACACCCAGCGCCGTGATCGCACCCAACGGCACACCCCCGAACTTCGGCAGAATGTGACACCGCAACCGACTCCGATAACTCTCGATCGTCCGCGGATCCAGATCCAGCGACCGGAACCACCGCCCTGTCCAATCCGCCACCGTGACCGCACTATCGGCCGGATCGATCCACACCCGCCGACGCCGATCCACCTCCAACCCGGCAGCGTCACGCCGCGAGCCAAATCCGGACACCGAACGAACACCGAAACCTTGCCGCCGATACCTCACCCGCCACGACCTGCTATCGCACTGCTCCACCCACGCCACAACAACCTCCCACACCTGGCTGAGACCAACGAGGCGTTGGCCCCAACGGTGGAGTTCCCCGGCACAGACGTCTTCAGCGTCCGCCCTCAAAGACGACGCCGGCGCCAGCCGGCATCCAGATGCGCAAACCGGAACGACCAGTCCGTACGCACTCTCATGCCCGACGACCGGACGGCGCCGGCTTGGCACCAGGTCACCACCGCCGAAAGAGTACGGAGTACTGCCTCGAGAGGGTTCACCGTTCGGTGATCGCGAAGCTGTCGTCGAGCTTGGCCACGAGGTCCCCAACCATGCCGGGCGCAAACTCATGCGCCCATTGGGTGGCTGCGTCCAAGAAGCCGAGGAGGTCTTGGTGCGTGCTGTGCAGTTGAGCGGTGACGATATCCAACGGTGCCGTGATCGCGTGCTCGATCGGGGGCAGGGCTTCGCCGAGGCCACCGTCGGGCCAGATGCGCACGGCGTTGTCGAGGTGCTCCACCCACGGTGCGGGGCTGTGGCCGAGCCACGGCTGGCCACCGTGCGGGACGGTGGTCCATTCGCGCCAGCCCTCCAGGCCGCAGCAGCAGCTCGGCGGGATAGCGACCCCTGTCTGCGAGTCGCGGGCCAGCAGACCGCCGGCGGCGATCAGGCAGCCGGTCTCGATGATGGCCCGAACCACGGCGACAGCGTCACGAGGATGTGCAGCAGAGGCATCGGAGCCCTGAGGCTGCAGGGCCGCCATCACCGTGCCGACGTCGAGCGAGGACATGCCCGCTGACATGTGGATAAAGAAACGCCCGACACGGGCTGCGACCGGCCAGAGGGTAAACCCGGTCGCGTCGGCCGCGTCGATCACCGTTCCAGGACGAGCATGGCGGTCAGTCTTCACGGGCAGTACACCAGCCGCAACGACGTTTGCTCGGCGCTCTGCACACGGCCCACCACCTTCGCACCCACCCGAGGCACGATCCCGATCGACCAACCCCACTCACACCGCTGTTCCCCGCGCACTCGGCGAGCGGCAGCCCCGGTGTTGATCCAGGCCGGCCGGTTCGGCGTCCGCACTGCCGCCAGCCGCGGACACCGGTTGACGCACGCTCATGCCGAATTGCGAGCACAGGGGCCGAATCAGCCGCGGCGACCACTCCGGCTCCGGAGTCAGCCAGTGTGACACCAGTCAGACCACCTCTGCTGTAGATAGTTCAGGAGTGTGTTGTGGGGCCGATGGGGCGGATCATATGACTGGCGGTGTAACCCCGAGGAGCGAGCGAGGGCATGTCGCCAAGCGCAGTGTCGGGCCCCTTGTGCTACGTTGTCGCACTCACTCCAGGGTAGTGAGAGCAGGCTTGCATGGCCTGCCCGTTACTCCGCGTAGTTGCGCGCCGGATCCTCTCGGACGACACTCGTCTCGGGATCAGTGGTGCGTCTCGGAGTGAATGCTTTCGGAGAGACCATTGGCGTTGGGTGTTGGTCCTGACCGTCCGTGCATTTCCCCTGTTCGGCCATTGCTTACGGGCGATCGGCTCGAAGGACGCTCGGTGGCTGGTTTCGCGTGGGCGGGACAGAGCGGTGCCGGTGTGTCCACCCATCTCGATGACAGGCTGCTGTTCGACGGCGACGAATGCCTCTCGGCGCCGCCAGATCGGCCGGTTCCGCAGACTGCGGACGGAGCCGAACCCGTGGCCGTCATGCCCCCGGACGACCTTCCTGCTGGTTATGTGCACGCCGCGAGCTCGCTGGGGACTACACTTCCGTTGCGAGCGGGGGCGTTGCTGGACCTGTCAGGTGCGCCGTGGCAGCCGCTGATCCGACCGCTGCTCGGGGCCGTGCATGCCGCAGGCCACCGGGCATGGCTGTCCGGCGGAGCGGCTCGCGACCTCGTGGCTGATGTGCCGCTGCACGAGGTCCAAGACCTTGATTTGGCCGGAACTGTACCGCCAGGACGGTTCGCCGACGTCACTCGTCAAACGCTGCGCGCAATGGGGATGTCAGAGTTCCGCACGACGATCACCCCGTCCTCGCTGGTGTGTTCCGTGGTCCGGCCGAAGTCGAACAGTCGGCTCATCGAGTACCGTGGACTGTCCAAGGGAGGATTCCACTTTCCGGTGGTTGGCAGCCGGCTCGCAGAGGATGCTGAGTACCGGGATTTTGCTTTCAACGCGCTGATGTACGACGTTCTCGGTCACATCGTGATCGACTCGAGTGGGACAGGGCTCGACGACCTGCTCGGCCAGAAGCGGCGGTTCACTCCTCAAAACGTCAGCACCGACCCGTTCACGCAAGCGGAAGTCGTTCTGCGGGCGGCCAAATTCGCTCTGCGCTGGTGTGAAGGATCACCCCTGAACCTGGCATCAGTGGACCTGGCGCCGCTGAAAACTTGGATAGCCGCGTTACCGCCCGCTCTGTGCCAAATGCTCACGCGCGCCCAGTTGAATGGTCTGAAGACCATGTACCACCGAACTATCCGTGCGTCTCCGCAGCATCAGCGTGAGTTCGCTGCGAGACTGCCAGAACCTGGCCGCAAGCTGATCGAGACCCTGATCGGAGGTGCCCGATGACGTCAATCCACCGTCCGCTCAGCGCATGGATTGCCCACCTTGTGCCGAACACAAACGAGTTGGGCTTGGTCAACGATGGCGACCACCGGTCCGACGCGCGGGAAATGGCCTACTTCGTCGATGGGTGGTGCCGGGTCGCAGTGCCGTGGGGCGTCGACTCTTTCGCGCTCGGACTGAAGCGTGGCGACGACGTGGTCGTGGTGGAACTAGACGACGTCGGTGCGCCGATCACGATCAGCCCCGAGGCGCTTGAGGCAATAGATCACATTGAGCAGCGCTGGCCGGTCGTCGACGGCACGGCCGCCGACGCGCTTCTCCGGCTAGCTGATGCGCCGCTGCCGGTGCGCTACTGGTTACTGGAGCGGCTTGACGCCGAAGGTGACCCGCCTGACGAGGTCTTCGCGATCTTGCCCTGGGATCTGCTCGATCGGGCGGTTGACGCGGTTGCTGCCGGGCTGGATCTGCGTGGCCAGGTTGGGGCATTGGTCGAGATCCGGCACTGGCTGACGCCGGCCGTGCGAGGCCTGACAGGTCCCATTGAGCAGCTCGACCATGGGCTGCGCACCGGCGATCGTCTGATTGCCAGACTCGGCGCATCCGCACTGCTGGCCAACCTACGCGACATACCAATGTTACGCATTCCCGAGCGCTCTCGGACCGGCCTCAGCCGCCTCGTCACCCTGCTCGGCCGGGTCGACCGGTCGTACAGCCACGTCTCTCGTGTCTTGGCGGCACAACTGACAGGCCAGTCAATGATCCCGCGGATACGGGCCGATCTGTATCCCAACCTCGAGGCGGCGGCGGGAACCAAGCACGTCCGCGAACACATCGAGCTCCTCGGCGATGACGTCCAACAGGTTCAACTTGTCCAGACCCGGGCTGGGTGGCTGCGGGCGACGGCACGAGTGGCTCGAGCGAACACTGTCGAGAGTCCGCTCGCCGAGCGGGTGGGAACCTTCCTCCCGATCCGAGTCCTGCCTCACGACGGCGCACCAGAACGGCGGCTTTGGATCGCTTTGTCCGTCGAAGGTGACCATCTCGTAGGGACTGTTTCCATTGCTCTGCCTCAAGGGCTATCCGAGTTCGATGCAGACGATGCTCCAGTCGGTGTGCACGAGCTGGCCTCTGCCGACCCGGAGGAATTGTTGGACTCTCTGCACGCCAGTACTGCGATGACCGCCAAGCGTTGGCTCGATATTGCCGACGAATTGTCAGACCGTCACCCAGTGCGCGTCGCGGCGAACGAATTCGAGGAGTCGCTCTGACTATGACTTCCGCGATGAACGACAACGTGCTAGGCATTGCCGACCTACTAGCCGAGAACATTTCCGGAGAGGAGTCACGTCGGGTCGGGTTTCAGTTGACCGACGCTCGGCAGCGACTGCTTGAGATTATCCGGGAACGTGTTGCCCATAATGATGTCGATAGCCTGTCGAAACTATGCAACGGTCGCTACGCATGCCACAAAATCCTGGACCACATTGAGACCCGGCTGACGAGAATCCGCGAGCTGACGGGAGAGCCATTCAATGGTAACGAGGTCGCTCCGATCCACGCGGCTCGGGCGCTGGCGTCATTGGGGCTCGTGCTGGTGGCTGGTCCCGAACACGCGAGTATCCACTTCCCCACGTTCCGCCGATGGATCCGCTGTTCTGGTCTAGAGGTGCCCGGCGAGCAGGTCCGTAAAATTCCGACCATCATCGACACGCCGCACGCATCGGTGATGCGTTTCCTAGCCGACGCTGGAGACCTGGATCTGCTGTCGTTGGTGTGGATGACGGAACTTGACGGCTGGGTGCGCCAAGGCCGTTCAGAAGCGGTGCGACCCGGGCCGGGTATTCAGGTTCTGCTCGATCGCGGGCGACAGGGCCAGAACGCTGTGCTGAGCTTGTCACGTGCGCCCGGACTCCCCGCGGGGCTGATCCCCGACCCGGCGACCATGACGCTGTCCTCGGCGGACGTGAAATTTCAGTCCTCGCTGGCCACCGCGTGGAAGGTCGCCGGCGGCTCCTCGCGTGGTGCGGTGCTGTGGTCCCTGGGCGACAAGACCGGACCCGTAACCAGGGTGACCGACGAGTCGTTAAGCCTGGGATTCACCGCCCTGTTCGACGAGCAACGGAGGCTCGCCAGGCCGCTGCTCGGCCTGCTGACCGTGCGGAGACTGCGTCCTCGCACGGCGATAGTTGGTCGGATAGATGAGGACGCACCGGACGCGGCGTCCTCGGTGTCGGGTTACGACGCAAAACTCAGCGTCGTAGACGAGAACACGCGAGTCGTGGTGCCCCACGTCGACTATCGCGCCGCCGTCGACGCGAACCACAAGTACGGGGACAACGCGCAACTCGTCCCGGTGAAGACCTGGCGGCAGGCCGCCACCGCAGGACGGGCCGTCGACCGCAGGCGACTCCTTATGATCAGCGTGGTAATTCTGCTCATCCTCGGATCAGCCATGTTCGGTCTGTACCGAGTAACGGAGGCCCGGCGTGATGCCGCGTCCCGGGCGGCAATGGCCGATGCCGCGGCACGCGCGCTGCTGGAAAGATCGACGGACAGCCGATGGGAGAGGCTGCAGCTCGATCTCCATGCTTACCGCACTCATGACGGACTCGACACCAGGAACAGAATTCGCGCCTGGGCGCAGCAGCTGCGATTCGCTGAAACGATGATACCGATTGACGACACCGCCACGGATATCAACGCAGATGGATCCGCTGCGGTCACTCCGAACCCGACTGAGTCGGACCGCCTGCTCGCCTGGGACTTCACGACCTCCCCCCCGACGAAGTTTTCCGCCGACGCTGACGGCAACGGCCCCACAGTTGCTGCTTGGTTGGGTCGGGATGTCGTGGCTGTATCGCGCTCCCACGGGAAAACCGCGCTGTGGAACGTGCGGACCCAGCAACGGGTGCGCGAGCTAGACGCCGGTGGCGACGAACTCGTGGGTGATCCGACAGGACGATGGCTTGGGTACGGGTCTCTGGGTGCCAACGAATTCCGAGTGCTCGATCTCCAGCGTGGAACCGTCGACACGGTGCGTCTGCCCGGTCCGTTGCAGCACTGGGGACTGCGGCAGGGCATGCTCCACCCCAACGTCGTGGTCGAGGGAATCCTCACCTCCGGCGAGTTGGTTGTCGCCTACAGCGATAGGGTCATCGCCCTGTCCCGCGCGGGCTTCCACCCGCTCGACGACCGGGCCTATCTAGCGCAGGTCGTCGACCTGGGACAAGGGCAGGCCGTTGTCGAGCGAAATACCCACGGCGAATACCAGCTGTTTGGCCTGGAGAGCTCCACAGTCCTAGCCACCCACTCGACGCCTGACGGCTCCAACGAAGACATCCCTGTTAGGTTCACACCTGATCTCAGGCAGGCGATCACTGTTGAGTCAGTACCTGCGCCGAGAGGCCGGCCTGAACCGGAATCTTACGTTGTGCTGGGTACCGATAGCGACACCAAGTTGGCACGCCGTGTCGAAATCCCGGCCGGATACCATCTGGCACGCGCAGCCACGGAGACATCTGGGGCCTATCGGTTGATCCTTGAGTCTGCCGACTCCCTGTTGGTCCTGCGGGTGCTGCCGCCGGATGCAATGGAAGAGGCTCTGATCCAGGCTCAGGACGCGGTGGTGACCAACGACGAGCGATTTCTTGTGCTCCGAGGAGACGAAAATCGGGTGGAAAGCTGGGACATCGGCGCACGCAGACTTGTAAGCATCACGGCCCCTGGCTCCTCCGAACTAAGCCAAGAAGGGAGCAAAGCTAGCCTTGTAATCTCGCCGGATAGCAGCACGCTGGTCACGGTTTTCCACAACCGACCGGCAAAAGTGTGGCGGTTGCCCGATCTGCAGTCGCTGGGCGAAATTCCCTTGCCCGCTGCGTCTCAAGCCTTCATCGACGGTGTCGAGGAAGAGATTGGTGCAACTGCGAGTTTCGTGAGCGACCGGATCTTGCAGGTGGGTTACGGTGACGGGTTAAGCACGTGGAGCCTTGCCCCGCTTGCCAAGCGGACCGTGGCCCAGATACCGCTTCCCGATGCAGATGCACCCGGGGAGTGGCGCGTTGTGATGCCCGGCTTCCAGCAGCTGCTCACTGTGCGCGGGAATCACGTGCAACGTAACCAGCTCTCCGACGGCGCGCTCGTGTCCGGGTCCGCGTTCAGTCTTGGCGACTCGGCGAGCCGAGACTTCCAGGGGTTCCGTCCCGTCGTCGATCCCAGCGGCACGCTGATAGCCGTCTTCCATGGTGACGCCATCGAGATCTGGGACCTACTCGAACATCGCCGGGTCGACCGACGCCCCTTGGCCGACTATACAGGTGTCGATCACATCCGATTCATTGATGACACCAACGAAATCGAGTTCGCGCTCATGGATTACCGAAGTAAGAACACGACAGGGATCGTCACCCAGCGCTGGCACAGGAGTCGCGGCTTCGACGTGCTCGACTGGCTGGGGCTCGGCGGAACGGAAATCGAACAGGTCCCGGACAAGATTCCCTCAACCTTCGCCGCCTGGCCGGGTACTGACGCCACACTCGAGCCTGTCACGCCGCTGGCCTGGATGGACCAAATTTGTCAGACTTTACCTGATATGAAGTATAAGGATCTGATGGCACTTCCTGAAGCCTCCTGGCGCGGCGACGTGTGCGCTAACCGGTAACCGCGGGGGCCGGTTTGAATCAGCAGGTGCGAAAGAATCGCTACCACTCGAAGTCAACACGGGGACAAGAGGGAGAGCGACTCCGAACGTACTCACATGCCGCAGAGCGCGCGCCCTGGCGAGCCAACCTCAGCGGACATCTCGGCTCGAGACGGGCTTGCTAGCCAAGGTCGCTCGTTACGCTGGTCCGCTGCACGACACGGGCTGGGCGATCCTGATCGGCCGGATCCAAGCTCACGTCGCTCGCCGAATGCGCCAGATGTTCGACACGCCCGCGGCGCAGTCCTCTCACTGATTTCACTGGGGCACAGCTGGGGCAAACCCCCTGTCACAACTGCACTCAACAACACACAGTTGCAAAAAACGGCGATCAAGCGCACCATTCCACTAGGCGATTCTCTATCGCCGCAGGTCAGGACCATAATCGACCCTCACTGGCAGTGAGGGGGTCAGGGGTTCGAGTCCCCTTAGCTCCACTCTCTCGCAGAACCCCTTCGGTCATGCCGTTCCGGCAGGTCGGAGGGGTTTCTTTGCGGTGGGCTGATCTTGGGTGATCGACTGCGGCGGGCGCGCAGGTGTCCCTCCTGGGGCATTTCTGGAGCACCACGCTCCCGCCCACGGGGCCTCTGGCGCGACGTCGCCGCCGCTCCCGGGCGGTGCCGCTGACGTTGTCCCTCCCGCCAGCGGCGATAGGGGCACACCCGCACCTACTCGTACCCGCTTGACTGGCGGGCCCGTCCGCGGTCGACTTTTCGCCGCCGCCGTCAACTTCGGCCCCTTCGGATACGGACTACGGGTGGCCCTCTGCCAGCGACGCTGCAAATCGGCCAGCAACCGCGTCTCCACCTCCGGCGCCACATGCGAATACACCTCCACCACCCGATTCGGCAGATGATGACCCAACCGACGGGCCTGCGCGATCTCCGGCACTCCCCCGGCGATCAGCCATGTCTTGTGGCTGTGCCGCAGCCCGTGGAACGTCAACCCCGACCGGACCGATCCACACCTTTCGCCGTTGATCAGACTCCATCTCACCGGCTTAGGCCTCCGCACTCCGGCGACTCGAGAATCCCGGCACCGACCCAATCGTCCGTCTTGCCCGGCGGAACCGGACCCGCCACGAAGCCTGACCGTCTGCTCCACCCACGCCATGACGACCTCCAAGCCACCGAATCTCAGATAAGGCCGTTCCAGCATCACCCTCGACGCAACCCGAAGCCGAACCAAACCCCGTGACCTTCCTTCCCGATGTCCAAACAGGTGGGAGGTGCCTGGCATGCACCACTCCAGCCATCCAGTCACACCGGGGACCACGCTCCGAGCTCGGATACGACTGCGACTCTCATCCATCGACGGCTCACGCCGTTCGCAGAACCTCAGACTCGCTGAGCACGCGACTCTGCTGCGACACCAGACCATCAACCCGCCGACGCGTTGGCACACACGAAGCGCGCTCGGACCGCACCCGAGACGAAATGACCACGTAAGTCGTCGCCGCAGCGCCTTCCAGAACTCACACCACCGCTCGAACGGCCTCTTCTGCCGACGCAGTGGATCACTGCACGGCACGGGTTCGACGTATGAGAGTTCCCCGCATCTGTAACCCGCCGGGCGGTTGCAGTGATACCCAGAGGACAACAGTCACTGCGGAAGGAATCACGTGGGCGACACCGAATTCACCACGGCCCAGGTCGACAGAGCAATCGACCACGTGATCGACAATGGTGCCTGCAACAACGGATCGACCATTCATTACAGCCTGGTGTTCGCCGCCGCTGGCCTGGCTGCGCCGCAGGAACTGCACAACGGAGGTGACTCCAACCTGGTCAGCAAGTTCATGGAAGCCTTCCACCATCGGTGCGCCGAACGCGATCTCCCGCCGTTGGACGCGCTCGTCGTGCATGTCGCAGGCACCCGGAAGGGACAGCCCGGAGGCGGCTACTTTCGGATCAACGACCTACCCGACCCCTTCGCCCAGCGCACCCCACCTGGGCAAGTCGTCAGAGCAGGACGCTCCTGGGAGGACCAGAAGCGCAGCTGCGCAAACTGGGCACTCAACGACGCCGCGGCCAGATCTAACATCGCCACCTACGCGACCGCATCGCGGAGACTCGAATGAATGGCCGGCTTGGTACTCCAGCCGTAGATCGTGATCACGGATGGGAAGGTCAGGCCCGGGACGCTCCGAGGAACCGCAGCACGGCCAGGACGCGGCGGTGGTCCGCGTCGACCACGGGCAGGCCAAGCTTGGCGAAGATGTTGTTGATGTGCTTCGCCACGGCGCTCTCGCTGACCACCAGCGCCTGCGCGATGCCGGCATTGGAGCGCCCCTCGGCCATCAGGCCGAGCACCTCCCGTTCGCGGGGGGTCAGCCGCGTGAGCGGGTCGTTGTCGCGCCGCAGCAGCAACTGGGCGACGACCTGTGGGTCCAGGGCCGTGCCCCCGTCCGCCACTCGCCGGACCGCCGCCACGAAGTCGGCGACATCGGCAACCCGCTGCTTGAGCAGGTAGCCCACACCGCTGGTGTTCGCCGACAGCAGGTCAGCCGCGTACCGCTCCTCCACGTACTGCGAAAGCAGCACCACCGGCGTCCCCGGCCAGCGCCGACGGATCTCCATCGCCGCCCGCACCCCCTCGTCGGTGAAGCCGGGCGGCATCCGGACGTCGATCAAGGCGAGTTCGGGCCGGTGCTCCGCCACCGCCGCCAACAGCCCCTCCGCGTCGCCGGCTTCCGCGGCGACCTGGAACCCGCCCATCTCCAGCACCTTGATCAGGCCGACCCGCAACAACACCGAATCCTCGGCGATCACCGCGCGCACGGCAGCTCCGCGGTGATGGTGGTGGGCCCGCCAACGGGGCTGCTGACGTGGAAAGCCCCGTCGAGGGAGCCGACCCGCTTGGCCAGCCCGGTCAGCCCCGTGCCGGCGGCGGCGTCGGCACCGCCCAGCCCGTCGTCGGTAACACGCACTCGCAGCACCTCACCGACCTGACCGACTATCACCTCCGCACGCACCGCGTTGGCGTGCTTCGTCGCATTGGTCAGCGCCTCAGAGATCACGAAGTACGCGACCGACTCCACATTGGGCGCCACCCGCTCCTCCAGATCGACCCGCAGCCGCACCGGCAGGGGCGTGCGGGCAGCCAGCCCGGACAACGCCGCGTCCAGACCTCGGTCTTCGAGCACGGCCGGGTGCAGCCCCCGCACCAGGTCATTGAGTTCGGCGATCGCCTCCTTCGCCTCCAGGTGCGCTCTCGCGATCACCTCGCGGGCATCACTCGGCAGGTCCGGGCGGGTGGCCATGGCCAGACCCAGGTTGACCGCGAGAGACACCAACCGCTGCTGGGTGCCGTCGTGCAGGTCGCGCTCGATCCGGCGGCGCTCCGCGTCGACGGCCTCGATCAAGTCGGTCCGGCTCACGGCCAGCTGATCGACCCGCTCCTGGAGCCGCTGCGCCCGGCTGGGCCCGAGCAGGCCCAACGCCAGCCGCGCCTCGGCCCGGGCTGCTGCCCGCGCGGTCCAGGGCAGGGCGCACAGGAGGAGGAGACCAGCCGCTGTGTAAGCCGGCAGCTGGGTCAGGTAGCCGAACCAGTCCTGGCGGATTCCGGTTGGCAGGGCCCATGACCAGGCGTAGGCGCTGACGCCCGCCAGGCACGCCGCTGCCATCGCGAGCACCAGCAACTCCAGCAGCGCGAGCAGCGGGCCCAGCAGGAGGTGGTAGCCGATCTTGCGCCAAGGCCGCGTCGCCGCGAGCCACCGGGCGGTCGAAGCCCACGTCCATCGTTCCGGGGCGGTGGGGGTGAGCCGGGGGACGTCCACACCGATGAGCACCCGGTGGCGAGCCCGCTGAACGGACGTCAGCACCGGGGTGCCGAGCAGGACCAGAGCGGCCGACACGGAAACCGTGAGGAGCCAGTTCCCCGTCCTGTCGGTAGTCGTCGTCGCCCAGGCCCACACGGGCACCAGCGCCAGGTGCGGCAGCACACCAGCGGCGAGAAAGCCGGTGTCCCGCCGCGCCCGGAGGACCGTGCGTCTCAGCCCGGCTGGAATCGTCATGGCACGACGCTAGGGCACCGCGGGAGGACGGTGCCATGAAACCTGTACCCGATCTCATGGTGAACCTAGTACCCGGTGGAACAGGCACTGTGCCCCGGTGAGCATCGTCATCAAGGTGGGAGGGCATCTTCACCGTTCGGAGCTTTGAGGAAGTCCTTGACGACGATGTTCCCGAGGCTGTTGTCGACCCGGCGACGGCGAGGGTCCGCTCGTCCTCGTCCTCGCCGTCTCCGGCATCCTTCGAGAGGCCCTGTGCACTGCCGTCGAGCAACGGCTCGCTGAAGTCAGCCGGCTGTGGGTGGCCGAGCGGGCGGCAGACAGCGAAGTCTTCGATCCCGAGATCGCCGTGTGGATCCTGAGCGGCTTGGCGTGGTAGCCGAGCTGCCGCCCGGTCGCTGTAAGGCCGCGCCAAGTCCATCTTCTGGCGGTGACCGGCGGGAGGTCCAAGCCGAGCACGGCGCGCAGCCGGTTCCACTGAACCACGGTCAGCACCGGGGACACGGCCAGCAGCACGAGAGCCGTGAAGACCACGCCGCCCAAGGCGATGTCCCGGGCGAACTTCACCTCGGTCAGGTGCAGGCCAAGCCAGAGTGCTGTGGTGATCCCCAGGGGTGGTCAGCTGCACGGACACCCCAGCCGCGACGAACCTGAAAGCCGCCGAACCACCGGCCCGCGTGCGTCGTGCCGTGTCCACGATCCAACGCTAATCGAGACCGGGCCGATGGCAACATCATTCAGGCACCCGGGTCGGTGCGGTAGCAGGCACCACCACGAAGTCGGAACCACGGGCTACTGATCTCGGCAGGCCGCGGCGGCAAGGTTTCGCCGCAGGGCCGCCGACGCCGGCGGCATCACCACGAATTCGGTGGAGGAATTCTCATGACCGTTCGGACGATGCCCCGGCCGCTACGCCCGGCGAGGTCGCCGGGTGCCCGGGCGCGACCCCGGACCAGCTGGGCGCCCAGGGTGCTCGGCGCGGTCGCCGCGGGCATGGTGCCGTGGGTGTTCGTGCTGGGCCGGTCCCTGCCCGAGACCACGCAGGTACGGCACTGGCCGGCCGTGTGGATCGGACTCGACCTGACTGTGGCGCTCGGCTGCGCGACCACCGCGCGCTTGTTCCACCGCGGCGATGACCGCGCCCGCCTGTCGGCATCAGCCGTCGCGGCGCTCATGGTGATGGACGCTTGGTTCGACGTCCTCACCGCCCAGGCCGGCACCGAATTCACCCAGGCCATCGTCTGCGCAGTTCCGGAACTGGCCTTGGCCGGCCTGTGCACGTGGCTCGCCCTGCGCAACGCTGAAAGGGTGTCATGACGATGAGAGCATCAGCGGCGGCGCGCCGGAGACGGAATCGGCTACCGGGCTCAGAGCTGAGCGTTCGTCGCAAAACCGGTCAGCCTTCGGTGACGTTCAGCGGCTGGTTGTTCCGTCGCAGCAGGAACGCGGTCAGGACGCCGCCGATTGCGGACGCGATGCCGAGGACGGCGAGCGCGCCTTGGAGTCCGCCGGCGCCGGTACCGATGGCGGCGAGGGCGAGCGGGCACACGAACTCGCCGAGGAACAGCGTGCCGGTCCACAAGCCAGTGCCGCGACCTCGCTGGTCGAACGTGAGCCGGTTGACCGCCCACGTCAGCAGGGTGGGCAGCAGCATGCCGGTGCCGAAGCCGGTGAAGACCGCACCGACGGTGATGACGATCGGTGAGGCGGTGGCGAACACCAGGAGGAGGCCGACCGCGGAGAGGCCGAACTCGACGGGCAGCAGGACCCGGGGTGTCTTGCCGGACAGGCGGCTGAACGCGATCGCTCCCGCGGCCGTCGCCAGGGACATGATCGCGGAGACCGCGCCGATGGTCCCGGTGGAGTCCACTCCCACGCCGGTGAGCACATAGGACAGTTCGACGATCAGCGCGTAGAACACGACGCCGCCGAACAGGGTGACGAGGCAGGGCGCGGCCAGCTGCCGCCAGGGCAGTTTCGTCAGGTGCCCGGTGGTGGCCGGCCGGCCTTGCGGCTGCCAGAGCTTGAGCGCCATGGGGATCGCCAGCGGGGCGGCGACGGCGTACAGCCAGAACGGCGTGCGCCAGCCCGACGCGCCGAGAACACCGCCGAGAGCCAGGAACGCGGTGGCGGACAAAGTGGCGACCAAGGTCTGCAGGCCCAGGTAACGCGCCCGGCGCGCGCCGGACCAGTAGTCACCGATGAGGGTGGTGCAGCAGGTCATGACCGCGCCCTCGCACAACCCGACGAGCACCCGGCTTGCGAGGATCGCGCCGAGCGAGTCCAGGTAGAGGGGAGCCGTGCCGAACACGGCGTAGGCCAGCATGGCCAGCAGCAGCAGCCGTTTCCGGTCGATCCGGTCGGCGACGACGCCGGCGAACGGCGCGGTCAGCCCGATCAGCAGCGCCGGCGCGGTCAGCACGATCGGGACGAGGACACCGGCGCCGGGCGTGTCCGCGAACGCCCGGGTCATCTGCGGCAGGACGGGCGCGATGAGGACGGCGCCGAGCACCGACAGGCAGCTCCCTGCGAGCAGCAGGACCAGCTGGACCGGGCCGGCGGTCGCACGTTGTCCGGTGGAGGAGTCCGCCGTGGACAGGTTCACGGTTGGGCTTTCGGGCATTTCGGCACCTGAGTTCCATCGTTGGGTCAGGGAAGGTGCCGAAAGTGTGAGTTCCGCGGCGGGAGAGCGGAAATCACTTGTCCCGAAGCGCGGTATCAGCGCGGTGGATGCTCGGTGACGTCCGCGGCGATCCGCGTCAGCAGTACGCGCAGGTACTGGTGCTCGGGATCGTGCTCGTACATCGGGTGCCACCACACCGCCTCGACCAGCGGCCCGGCTTCGAACGGACAGGGCAGCGCCCGCACGTTCGTGTCGGCCGGGATGCGCTCGGCGAGCCGGCGCTGCAGCAGCGCGACCCGGCCGGTCCCGGCGACGAGGCCCGGGACGGTCAGGAAGTTCTCCGTGACCACCTGGACGTGCGGTTCGATGCCGAGCATCCGCATCTGCCGCACGACCGGGGTCGACGCGGTCGGGCTGTGGTAGGTGACCACCCACGGCATGGTCCGCAGCAGCTCCACCGTCAGCCCGTGCGCCACCGCCGGGTGCCCGGCGTCGACCAGGCAGACCCAGTCGTCGCGGTGGAGGTCCTGGTGCGGGAGGCCTTCGAGGAAGCCGTGCGGCAGGACCAGCAGGTCGATGCCGGTGAGTACCTGGCGGGCGTTGTCGACAATCGCCGGGGTGTTGGCGATGAACCGCACGCGCGCGCCGGGCGCCTCCTGCGCCAGGGCGGCGGCCAGCGCGACGCCGAGGATCGCGACGCCGTAGTCGGTCATGGCGAGGGAGAACTCCCGGGAGGTGGTCGCGGGGTCGAAGTCCGGCTCGGCGGCGAAGACGCGCTCGACGCCGTTCACCGCCGTCCGCACGCGGCCGCGCAGCTGGACGGCCAGCGGGGTGAGGCGGTACTGGTTGCCGTAGCGGGCCAGCAGGTCGTCGCCGAAGTGCCGGCGCAGCCTCGCCAGCTGGGCGGACACCGCGGGCTGGCTGAGGCCGACCTGCTTGGCGGCCCGGCTCACGCTGCGGTGTTCGAGCAACGCGTCGAGCGTCACCAGCAGGTTCAGGTCCAGGCTCGCGAGGTTCACCACCTGAGGTTATCTATCGCGCTGATAGTTCGCATTAGCTATTTCGTCTTCCCTGATGCGGTGGCGTGCCGCACCGTGAGCGGCATGGACCGCACCGATCCCGAAGCCGCGATCGCCGCCGCCGCCAAGCGCTGTTCGAACTGGGGCCGTTGGGGTGCCGACGACGTCCTCGGCACCCTGAACTTCCTCGACGACGCCAAGCGCCGCGAAGGCGCGGCCCTGGTCCGGCGGGGCGTGAGCTTCTCCCTGGCGCAGCGGTTCGACGCGGACGGCCCGCAGAAAGGCTGGCGGCGCCGGACGAACCCGGTGCACACCATGCTGGACACCGGCCTGGAGGCCGAGCGCGGCACCCAGGGCTTCCCGCACGGCATCGGCGGCGCCGACGACGTCGTCTTCATGCCGCTGCAGGCGTCGACACAGTGGGACGGGCTCGGGCACATCTTCGACCACGGCGTGGCGTGGAACGGCCGCCGGGCCGGGGACGTCGTGACCAGTGAAGGGGATCGCGTCACCGGCATCGAGACCGCGTCGGGCCGGATCGCCGGACGCGGGGTCCTGCTCGACGTCGGCCGGGCGCTCGGCACCGACGGCGAGTTGCCGGACGGGTTCGCGATCACCGTGGAGCACCTCGAGGAAACCATGGCCGCGCAAGGGGAAGCCGCGAGAGTTGGCCGCGGAGACCTGCTCCTGGTGCGGACCGGGCGGCTCGCCCGGGCGCGCCGCGAGGGCTGGGGTGACTACGCGGGCGGCCCCGCGCCCGGGCTGTCGTTCACCACCGCGGACTGGCTCCACGACAGCGAAATCGCCGCGATCGCCACCGACACCTGGGGGTTCGAGGTCCGGCCCAACGAGTTCGACGACGCCTTCCAGCCGCTCCACCAGGTCGCCATCCCCCACCTCGGGCTGTACCTCGGCGAGATGTGGGACTTCGACGCGCTGGCCGCGGACTGCGCCGCCGACGGCCGGTACGAGTTCTGGCTGACCGCCGACCCGCTGCCGGTGACCGGGGCGGTCGGCGCGCCGGTCGCCCCGATCGCCGTCAAGTAGCTCCCGGACCGGACGAAGGAGTCCCATGCCCGCCGTGCACACCGTCCTCGTGGTCGGCAGCGGCCTCGCCGGCACCGCCGCCGCGATCCACCTCGCCGATCACGGCGTCGCCGTCGACCTCATCGAGATCAAGCCGGACATCACCGCCATCGGTTCCGGAATCACCTTGCAGGGCAATGCCTTGCGCGAGCTGCGCGAGCTCGGCGTCTGGGACGCCGTGCAGGCGCACGGATACAGCTTCGACAGTCTTGGCCTGCGTGCCCCGGACCCCGCGGGGACGCTGCTCGCCGAGATCCCCGATGTCCGGACCGGCGGCCCCGACCTGCCGGCCACGGTGGGGATGCCCCGGCCGGACCTGGCGCGGATCCTGCACGAGCGCGCCGGTTCGGCCGGGGTGAAAATTCGGTTCGGGCTCACGGTGACCACGGTGGCCCAGGACACGAGCGGGGTCGACGTCACGTTCTCCGACGGTTCGACCGGCCGCTACGACCTCGTCGTCGGCGCCGACGGGATCCGCTCGGCGGTCCGCCGGCTGCTGGGCATCGACCCGGAAATCCGGCCGACGGGCATGGGCATCTGGCGCGCGTTCGGCCCGCGCCCGGCTTCGGTGACCCGGACCGATCTGTTCTACGGCGGCCCGTCCTACATCGCCGGCTACTGCCCGACCAGCGAGGACACGCTCTACGCCTACGTCGTCGAGGACGCGCGGGATCGCAGCGGCCTGTCCCCGGCCGAACAGCTCGCGACCATGCGTGAGCTCGCCGAGGCGTACCACGGCCCGTGGGACGACGTCCGGGCGACGCTCACCGACGCGTCGCGGATCAACTACACCCTGTTCGAGACCCACGTCCTACCGGCGCCGTGGCACCGGGGGCGGGTGGTGCTGATCGGCGACGCCGCGCACTCCTGCCCGCCCACCCTGGCCCAGGGCGGCGCCCAAGCCCTCGAAGACGCCGCGGTCCTGACCGAACTGGTGCTGGCCGCGGAAACCCTCGACGACCGCGTCTGGGCCGAGTTCGCCGACCGCCGCTGCGCGCGAGCGGCCACGGTGGTCGAGGCGTCCGTCCAACTCGGACAGTGGCTCCTGGATCGGGAGCAGGGCGACGTTCCCGGGCTGATCGGCCGGATCGCCGCCCTCGTCGCCCAGCCCGCCTGACCCTTCCGGAGGAGAACGAGATGATCACGCACCTGCGGCACATTGACCTCGCCGTGCCGGACCTGGCCCGCCAGCAGGACTTCTACGCCGGCGCCTGGGGCCTGAAGACCGAGCACACCGATACCGGCGTCGCGTTCCTCGCCGCGGAAGGCTCGCCCGAGCAGTACGTGGTGCGGCTGCGCCAAGCCGGTGACAAGCGGATCGACCTGATCGCCTTCGGCGTCGCCACGCCTGCCGACGTCGACACCCTGGCCGCCGGGCTGGCCACCGCGGGCGTGACCCTCGTGCACGAGCCCCGGACCCTGCACACCCCGGGCGGTGGCTACGGGTTCCGGTTCTTCGACAACGAGGGCCGCACCATCGAGGTCAGCGCTGACGTCGCCGTCCGCGCCCACCGCCGGATCGAAGCGGGCGAGTCGGTCCCGGTCCGCCTGTCCCACGTGGTGATCAACTCGACGAACCCCGAGGCGACCCGGGCGTTCTACGAAAAGCACCTCGGGTTCCGGCTGTCCGACATCCTGATGCACCCGCGGATGGGGGAGATGATGTGGTTCCTGCGGGTGAACTCGTGGCACCACAGCATGGCCATCGCGCGCTGCCCGCACCCGTCGCTGCACCACGTGTCGTTCGAGATGCGGGGCCTGGACGAATACATGCGCGGCACCGGACGGCTCCTGCGCGCGGGTGTCGAGAAGATCTGGGGCCCTGGCAGGCACCTGGCAGGCAACAACACCTTCAGCTACTTCCTCGACCCGCACGGCAACACGGTCGAATACACCACCGAACTCGAGCTGATCGACGAGGACACCTGGCACCCGCACCTCTACGACTTCAGCGACCCCGAGGTGTCCGACCAGTGGGGCACGGCGAACGCGATGAACGAGTTCGTCGCACAACGGTCCTTCAACGACCCGGACAAGGGCCTGTTCGTCGCCCCGCCGGTGTGAGGAGACCCCGATGAAGTTCGCGACCGTCGAGGAACCCGGCGGTGCCGTCCGCTGCGGCGTCGTCGAAGACGGCATGCTTCTGCGGCTGCCCGCGGGAACCACCGTGCTGGAGCTGATCCGCACCGGCTCACTCCACGAAGCGGGCGCGCGGGCCCGCGCGACGGGTGACGCGGTCCCGCTGACCGGACGGCGACTGCTGCCGCCGCTGGAGCCGCCATCCATACGGGACTTCGTGGCGTTCGAGGAACACGTCGAAGGCATGGTGGCGCCGGGTTCCGTGCCACCGGAGTGGTACGAGGCGCCGACGTTCTACTTCACCAATCCCTGCGCACTGATCGGCGCGCACGACGACGTGCCGATCCCGCCCGGCTCGCGGCTGTTCGACTTCGAACTCGAGGTCGCCGCCGTGCGGGGTCCCGCCGGGATCTGTGGGTACACGATCCTCAACGACTGGTCCGCCCGCGATCTCCAGCGCCGCGAGATGAAGGTCAACCTTGGACCGGCCAAGGGCAAGGACTCGGCCACGACGCTCGGCCCGTGGCTCGTCACGGCCGACGAACTCGAGCCGTACCGCGACGCGGATGGCTTCCTGGCGCTGGACATGCGGGTGGCGGTCAACGGCTGCGAAGTGGGGCAGGACCTGCTGTCCAACATGGGCTGGCCGTTCGAGGAACTGGCCGCCTACGCCGGCCGCGGCACGCGGCTGCGCGCGGGTGACGTGCTGGGCTCCGGGACCTGCGGCAACGGCGGCTGCCTGGCGGAGCTGTGGGGACGCGGCGATCCGCGGGAGTCGCTGCGGCCCGGCGACGTCGTGGAGATGACGGTCGAAGGCATCGGGACGATCCGCAACACGGTCGTGCCCGGCGTCGAACTGCCGCCGGTCCGGCCGGCCCGTGCCCGGCCGCGGCGGCGGTCGCGGTGACCGGCAAGGTCGTGGTCGTCACCGGTGCGGGACAGGGCATCGGCGCGGCGACCGCGCGGCTGCTGGCCGCGCAGGGGGCGAGGGTGATCGGGGTCGACCGTGCCGAAGACCCCGGGCTGCCCGGCGTCGAGCACCACCGGCTCGACGTCACCGACGACGCCGGCTGGGCCGGGCTCGCCGCGAGCCTCGACCGGGTCGACGGACTCGTCGCCGCCGCGGGCATCACCTGGCGGGCCCGGCTCGGCGAGCTGGACCCCGCCGACCTGGCGCACGTGCACGACATCAACGTCGGTGGCGTTCTGCGGGCCGTGCGGGCGGTGGTGCCGCGGATGCCGGCCGGCGGCTCGATCGTCGTGACCGGCTCGGCCGCGGCGCTGACCGGCCACTACCCGCTCGCCTACACCGCGAGCAAATGGGCGCTGCGCGGCTTCGTCAAGGCCGCCTGCCTCGAACTGGGGAGCCGCGGTATCCGCGTCAACGCTGTGCACCCCGGGTACATCGAAACCCCGATGACCGCCTCGGCGCCGCGCGGGTTCCGGGCCGCGAACGTCGCCGAGACCCCACTCGGCCGCACGGGGACCGCCGAAGAAGTCGCCGCGCTCGTCGCGTTCTTGATCGGTGACGCGGCCTCCTACATCTCCGGCGCCGAGATCCCCGTCGACGGCGGCATGACCGCGCACGGCGGCGTCAAGTCGATCAGCGAAGCCGCCCGAACCTGAGAGGAACACCCGTGTTCGAATACTTCCCCGGCAACTACGTGTGGAACCTCGGCGTGGTCGCCGCGCTCAACAGCGGCGGCCTGATCGACGAGGTGGACCGCGCCTGCCGGCCCCTCCGCGAAGCCGCGGCCCAGGGCTCGGACGCCGGAACGCCCGACTTCCTGCGGGCCTGGACCGCGCTCACCGACCAGCTCGTGACCCAGGCCGAACAGGCCGAGAAAGCCGGGCACACCCGCACCGCCGGCGAACTGTACTTCCGGGCCACCACTTACCTTTGCCAGGCCGAGCGCATGCTCGCCCACTCCGACCCGAACCGGCTGCCCACCTACCGGCGGGTCCTCGAACTCGCGCAGAAGTCCTTCGATCTGCGCGACCGGCGGATCTCCCGGGTGGCGATCCCGTACGAAGGCACGACCCTACCGGCCTACCTTTCCCTCGCCCCGGCCACCGAAACCGGGCCGGCGCCGGTGATCGTCCTGGTCAACGGCCTGGACTCGAACAAGGAACACATGTACGGCTCGGCACACTGGCGGGAGCTCGCCGACCGCGGGATCTCGTGCCTGATGCTCGACCAGCCCGGCACCGGGGAAGCCCTGCGCCTGCAGGGTCTGACCGCCCGCATCGACGCCGAAGCCTGGGCGGCCGCGGCCGTCGACTGGCTCGAGACACGGTCCGAAGTGGACAAAGACCGGATCGGGATCGTGGGCTGGTCCCTCGGCGGCTACTACGCACCCCGCGCCGCGGCGTTCGAGAAGCGGTTCGCGCTGTGCGTCGCCTGGGGTGCCAACCACAACTGGGGCGCGGTGCAACGCCGCCGGCTCGAACGCGAAGGCGAACGGCCGGTGCCGCACTACTGGGAGCACGTGCTGTGGGTGTGGGGCCACGACGACCTCGACGCGTTCATCGCCTTCGCCGACGGCGTCCACCTCGACGGCGTGGTCGAAAAGATCACCGTCCCGTTCCTGATCGCCCACGGCGAGAACGACCGCCAGATCCCGCTCGAGTACGCCCACCGCTCCTACGACCAAGCCGTCAACTCACCCCGGCGCGAGCTGCGGGTGTTCACCCCGGAGGAAGGCGCGACCGAGCACATCGGACTCGATCACCTGCCCCACGTCAGCACCTTCATCGCCGACTGGGTGGCGGACACGTTCCGCGAACGGTCCTGACCGGTCAGATTCACCACGCTGGCGAAGATCAGCAGTCGCCGAGCTGGCCGTAGTTGCTCCGGCGTCGCCCCTGCCAGGGCCAAGTGCCGACTGCCGAGCAGGAGCCCGAGGATCGACAGATCGACTGCAGGTGCGACGAGCGGCGCGACCCAGACCGGGACTCCGAGCCGGAGTGCGAGGTTGAGGACGTTGCCGAAGCCGAAGAGGAAGGTGCGGCCGACGACGACGCCCATGATCACGGTGAGGACGTGAACGACAGAAGCCCTGTCCGAACCTGATCGAGTTCGCACAGCTACAGGCCGGGTCATCGACCATCACTTGCCTCGACGCGCGGACGCCCGTGGGTGCTCACCCAGGGCACAGCCAAGATCATCAGCTCGTGGCTTCCCGTCGATCGGGCCGGTTGGTCTGCGCGGCCCGGGTCACTGATGGCCTGGGCAGCTCCGAGTTCGGGGTGCAGTCATGGCCTGCCCGCCTCGTATCCGGCGGTACGAGAAACCCACTTCCCGGACACCATGTCCGGACACTCTGTCTTGACAGAGTGTCCAGACAAGTTCACCCTGGTCGGGACCGATAGGGAGGACCGCTTATGAATACTCGTGTGTCCCGTTGTGCGGCTGGGGAAGCCCAGTGACCGCGGTGCTGTGGGTGGTGCTCGGCCTGGGATGGGTCGCGTTCGCCGGCACCGCCACGCTCTGGGTGTACCTGGCGCGGCGGAGCCGGCGTGGGGACACAGGAGCCGACATGCTCCTGCTCGCTCTGACGCCCTTGCTGATCGTCGACTTCGTGCTCTCCGTGCTTGGCGCAGTTGCGGGCGGCTGGCTCGCCATCCGGCTCGACGGTCTCGGCGCCCGGCTGATCGCCGGCATCGGGGCCGCGGTGCTGCTGGCCCGCATCGCGCTCGGGGCGGCGCAGACGTGGTGGTCTCGGTCGGCCGAGTGACTCGCCTCTCGGGCGGCGCCGGGCAAATGTCACCGCGGCACCGTCCGCTTCTGCCGATGTGTGGGCGATGCGTGCTGGTCCCTTCGCGTGGACCACGACCGCGAAACAGGATCCTCGACAGTCCGTCCTCGGCGGGTAGGCGAGCCTGAGCGGATCGCCGCGATGGAACACCGGCCGCGGCGAGTCCGCCGAATCACTCACCAAGTTGGCCGATCCATCAACCCACTCGACCATCGCCCCGTCGGGGCTACCGGGAAGAGGGTTTGCGCTGGCGGATCGAGTCGAGCATGGCGCTCAGTATCGTCCTGGTCGTGCAAGACGACAGCGCCCGGAGCGTGCGTGTGGCGAAGACAGTGGTCATGACGCTGGGGTTCGTCTTGATCGCGCTGGGAATCGCCGCCACGGGCGCGCTTCTCCTCATCCTTGCCCTGGCGCGCGGCGGTCGAGACTGGGCCGGCTCTGGGCCGACGTTCGCCGTGTTCGCCGTCGCCGCGGGATGGACGGTGCTGGCTGGCGGGTTCGCGGTCTGGTCGTCGCGGCGGACGCGTAGCCGAACGATCTGGCTCGCCGGCCTGCCCTGCGTCGCGCTCGGCGCGGTGCCCACCGCCATCGTGGCGGTGGATCTTCTGTTCCTCCTCCCCCGCTGAGACTGGCGATCAGGCAGGGGTTCGAGTCCGCCGTTCACGAACTGATCCACCGAACTGCCCTGGGAGGGCCGAGATCATCTCGCCCCTCCCAGGATCGTTCTGTCCGTACGTCGCCGTTCTGCGTCCGGTAGCTGCTCATCTGCCGGAGTAGTGCGAGTGAGGTTCCCCAAGATCGTCGAGGCGTGGACTATGAGGATCAGATCTTGCCCGCGGCCACGTCGGCGAGGGTCACGCGGGAGGACTTGTAGTTCACCACGTAGCGCTTGGACGATTCCGCCGAGGTGATCTCCTCACGGATCGGCAGGCCATTGTCGGCGTTGATGGTGAGGACGTCCGCGCCGCCGCCCAGGATGGCGGGGGGCGGAGTGAGGGTCAGCGCGGCCTGGCCGTCGACGTTGGTCTTGCCGACGACCATGTCCGGGATGGTCGCGTACAGCTTCAGCACGCCCGCGCGGACCTCCGAATCGGCGGCGTTGGCGAACAGCGCATGTTCGGTGTTGCTCCACAGGTGGTTGTTGACGAGGTTCTCCAGGTCCTTGCCCGTCGGACGCGGTTTGGGGGCCGGCACCGGCTTGCCGAGCTTGCGGAACCTCTCCGCGTTCTCCGCTTGGTAGGCCGCCCAGGCCTTCTCGGCCTCGGCGGGGCTCAGGCCGACTCCCAGAACATTGTTGGACGCGGTGATCATCGCGATCCTGGCCTTGTCCACGTCGCCCTTCGCGGCGAGACGGGCCGCCGCCATCACCTTCCCGTCGTACGGCGTAGCCGGCTCGGCATGACCCTGGGCGACTGCGTCCCCCAGGGTCTTCGCCGAGTCGCCCGTGAACTGCTGGCCCTTGTCGGTGTAGAGGGTGTAGTAGAGGTCCGGCTTGTCGTCCGGCCCGAACTTCGTGTTGATGATCAGCGACGCGTCTCCTGGCTGCGTGCCGGCCGCCTGGACCGCGGAGGCCAGCTTCACCAGCGGCGCCTCGACCGCCTGCGGGGCCGCGTCGGACGGGCCGGCCGGGACGCTGCCGCCTGACATACCCATCACCACAGCCGCCGCGACGGCCGCCGCGCCCACGGCGGCGACGCTGACCTTGGGCCAGGAGAACCAGCGCTTCGGCCGCACGACCGTGGCCGCGGGTTCCCCCATCGCCGTCCGCAGTGCCGTACGGGCACGGTCATAGGCCTCGGGACCGGGAGACGGCACGTCACGCAGTTTCTTCATGAGATCCATTTCATCCATGGGTCGTCTTTCATGTTGTCGGGACTCGCAGCAGCGCGACCACTTCGGGGGCTTCACGCAATGCCTTACGCGCCTGGTGCAACAGGCGGCGGGCCGTGCCGGCCGGGATGTCGAGCACCCGCCCGGCCTCGGCGACGGTCAGGTCCTCCCAGGCGACCAGGCCCAGGACTTCCCGCTCTTCCGGTTTGAGCCGAGCCAGTGCCCTGCCCAGCAGTGCCTGCGTGTCCACGCGGGCATCCACCGCCGGCCAGGGATCCCAGTCACTCGCCACGCCGGTCAGGTCCGGCGCCGGCTCCTCGGCCGGCGCGGACCGCCAGTGCCGGCGCAGCCTGTTCAGCGCGACGCCATACAACCAAGGCCTGGCTTCGGGATACGAACTGTCATAGTTCGCACGGGACTCGTAGGCCGCCACCCACACATCGCTGAGCACGTCCTCGGCGGCCTGCCGCCCCACTCTGCGCGCCAGATAGTTCCCGAGCGCGGTCTCGTGCCGGCTGATCACTTCCACGAAGGCATCGGTGTCTCCGCGCAGCGACCTACCGATCAGTTCCGCGTCTGACGACATGAAGCTCCTCGGGTTGCGCTTCGCCCTGACACCCCGTCGTTGCCAACGCGCGCCCAAAGCGTTCAGGTTAGGTCACCCCATGACGAACATCGCTGGTCAGGCGACGTGTGCGATGTCGGTACGCATCGGCCATGGCACGGAAGGACCGTTTGGGGGCGAGGCTGCCATCGGGCATCAGCTTGCAGACCTCTTCGGCGCCGACACCGCTGTCGGAACCCGGCTCGCCACCGCCGGCCAGTTCATCGAACAGCTCGGCAACGACATCCTCCGCGCCGTGGAAAAACGCGCACGAGCGATTCCCGCTGCCGGAACCAAGCGCGCCCGTGCGTCTGCGTGACAATCCACCGGGCGGCGCGGGTCGATCTACAAGTCGAGGCCGGCCTCGGGTCACTCGAGGAAGCGCTCGGCCACCGTCTGACCGTGGAAAGTCTGTCCGGTCGGAGTAAAGCCCAGCCCCAGGTAGAACTTTTCGGGGCCGTCGGGATGCGGCACCCACAGGACAGTGACCCGGTGTCGGCCGCGGCGACGAGCCTCGACGCAGAGTTGCTCGACGGCGAACCGACCACATCCGATCCGCTGGTGGCCGGCCGCGACGTTGAGCCGCCAGATGCCGCAGCGGAAGTAGTCGATCGGGCAGTTCGGGTCGAAGGCGCCCATGATGAACCCGACGAGCTGGTCGTCGAAGTAGACCAGCCGGGGCCATGCGATGGCGGGTCGGGTGTAAGCCTCGGCCAGGGAAACTGCGACCGGCGCGACGAATTGCTCCTGCCATGGCTCGACTCTCAGTGCGCGAGCGTCCTGGACGTTCTCGGGTGTCACGGTTTCCAGTCGGAGAGGCATGACCGGGGAGTCTTGACGGGCGCCGGGGCTCATGTCCACGCGCGAGCGGGCGGGATCACACTCGGCGCGGTTCGCGGTCATCGACAAGGCGGGCGTTCCACGAGGCACCCGTCCGCGAGCTGCGACTGGTCGTCTCGCAGTACGTGTGCAGTGCGCACTTCGCCGTTGACTCGGCGCACATAGCGAAGCTGGTCTCCAGGCCGCATGGTGCCGGCACTCAACAGCGGCATTAGCCAGTGGCGGGTGACCAGACGCCGGCGAGGCTGCCGCAGCTGATCTTCTGTCCGGTGAGTGCGGCGCGGATGCGGGGTTCGACGTCGGAGTGTCCGGCGGTGCTGATTTCCGGTGGTACGTAGGTGGGCAGCGGCTGGCCTTTCGCGAGGCCTTCGGCGGTGACCGCCTGGAACAGGACGAGGTAGTCGCCTTGGCGGTCGAGCCGGCGGGCGGTGTCGATCATGCGTTGCTTGCCGTCGTCGACCATCTCCATCGGCAGCGGCCAGTCCATCGGAAACGGGTTGTGCAGCTTGAACACCGGATACACGAACGGGCTATCCGGCAGCACCGCCACATTCGACGCCGGGTACCGGGCGAGGCAATCGCGGATTTGCGTCAGATAGAGCCCGACGCTGGGGTTGCTGCGCACCCCTCGCATCGCCGGTGCGGCGGCGCCGAGGTGTGCGGTGAGCTCCCAGTGCGGAAGATCCGCATACGGCGCCCGGTCGTGCGCCCGCTCCAGCTGCAACCCCGCGGCCACCAGCGCGACGACACCGGCCAGCGCACCGAGGACTTGCGGCACGGGAACACGTGGTGCCCGGAGATCGGCGACGGCGCGGACCAGCAGATCGAGTGTGCCCAGGACCATCGTTCCTGCCAGCAGCGACGGGATCGGATATCCCCACGACAAGGTGGACATCCACGCCAGCGTCACGACCAGCAGCTGCTGCCACGGGAACTGGCGACGCACGATCGCGTCGAGGACCGCGGTGACCAGGAAGATCCACAGCACCGCGAACGACCAGTAACTCGCATGCTCGAACCGGCCCGCGACCACCACGCCGATGGTGACTCCGGCCGTGGCCAGCGCGGCGAGGACGCGCAGCCGGCCGCTCGCCCGGCCGAGCCGCTGCCTGAACACCCACGCCCCGGCGAGCAGCATGCCGCCGAGGGCGGCGGCGATGATGTAACCCCGGGGATCCACGCTCCCGTCCGCGAACGTGCTTGTCCAGAGCTGGTAGATGTTCTCGCCCCAGGTGTGCGTGCCGCCGGTCAGCTGGGTGAGCGCCTCGGGCAGCCCACCGCCGATGGTGACCATTCCGAAGTAGAGCAGCGGCGCCGCGCCGAGCCACAGCAGATCCACGACGAACCGGCCCCACCGGAACCCCGCGGCGCGCGCGGCGGGGTGCAGCGTCAGGATGAGGATGCCCAGGGGTACGGTGACGGCGAAACTCTGTTTGACGATGACGGCGAAACCCAAGCAGAACAGGCCAAGCCAGCGTGCCCACCGCGGGTGGTCGCGCAGTCCGTGATCCAGTGCCCACCAGCCGACCGCGGCCAGGAACACCCCGTCGACGGTGTGCCATGCCATCACCGGGTACGTGTTCAGGTTGACCAGCACCGCGGCGGCGACCAGCGCCATCCGCAGCGGGCCCCACCGCAATGGCGACGCTCCCGTGAGCAGCGCCGCCAGCGCGATCGTCGCCACCGACAACTGCGCCATCATCACGAAACTCGACGCCACCATCAATGGCGCCGGTACCACGAAATCGAGAACGTGCAGGTACGCCGACCCGAGTGGGCGCGGCGAGACGACGTCCACGTGCGGGATTTCCCCGTGCAGGATCCGCCAGCTCGCGGCCAGCACGAAACCCTGGTCGCTGGGGTTGAAGCCGAACCGTCCGATCCTGGCCACCACCGCGACCGACAGCACTGTCGCGCCCGCGACCAGCACCAGTAGGCGTTTCCATGAGCGCGCAGGTTGCGGGCGGATCGTATTCGACGTGAGAGGGGCGGTCGGCGTGGCACTCATGAATTGACGAACCTCACGTACAAGAACGGTCCATACCCCATTGCAGCTGGGTGGAGTAACGAGGGAATCGGCTGCGGCAGGCCGAAGGTGGGAGCGGCACGCTGGAGAAAACCAGAGGCTGTGCGACGGTCTGGTACCGACACGCGGGGAGTCACACCATCGTGTGCCACAGCGGGGCCGTAGTGAACGTCGGGCCGGCGGTCGCGTCGGTGGGCGGATCCGCATGGCGGGACGGAACCTGCCTCAGCGCGAGGCGTACACGTAGAAGGGAATCCACGGACGCCGGTCATCGGGACGGTTCAGCACCGTGTAACCGGCGTCGACGAGCAGCGCACGGACACCGCCGTACGTGCGTTGCCAATCGGCTCCGCCGCGATCGGCCTTGAAGTCGTGGCAGGAGACCACGAGGTTGTCCACCCGGGGAAGCAACTCACGCGCACTCTCGAGAACGGCGAGTTCCGCGCCTTCGATGTTCATCTTCAGCAGGTCGATCCGGTCGATGCCGAGCCGGTCGACGAGATCACCGAGCGGTTCGCCGACGACGGAGAGGCTGTTGTCCGTGCTGGTGGTGATGCCGTTGCCGCCGTAGGCCGGTTCGTCCTCGATGAACGCCATGCCTCGCACTCCCGTGATCGCGCGGTGTACCGCGGTCACGTTGTCCAGCTGGTTCAGCTCGATCGTCCGGCGCAAGCAGTCGAACATGCGTGGATGCGCCTCGACGCTGATGACCCTTCCGGACCGGCCGACCAAAGAGGACAGCAACCGCGCCTCGCTGCCCACGCCGGCGCCGAGATCGATGATGGTGTCGCCCGGTTCGGGCCGGTAGGCGTGGAGGAACGCGTCCCTGGTGTCCCGGTCCTGGAGGCTAGCGGAGGCGCCGCCGACGTGTGGCTGGACGACGGTGCCCGTGCGGTACCGATGGACCCACTCCCCGGCGGAATACCGGACTGTGCAACGCTCGCGACGTTTCACGGTCACCACCACCGAGCAGATAGGGGCGAGCCATCGCGGGTCGAGCCGGGACTGCAGTTTCCCGAGGATCCGCCGGCTGAGCTTCATCTTCTCTCCGTTCAGGGCGCGGCACCGGGAAGCCCGGGTTGTTCCCGTCGAGGCCGACGACACCGCGCCGGCCTACGAGTGCGACCACGGTCATGGCCGCGATCCGGACGTCGAGCAGCCAGGTCCGGTGCTCGATGTACCAGAGGTCGAGCTCGATCCGTTCCGGCCAGCTCAACAGGTTGCGTCCGTGGACCTGGGCCCACCCGGTGAGGCCGGGGCGCACCGCGAGCCGGCCCCGCTGGCGCCGGTCGTACGCACGGACCTGCTCGGGCAGCGTCGGGCGCGGGCCGATCAAGGACATGTCGCCGCGCAGGATGTTCAGCAGCTGCGGTAGCTCGTCGAGACTCGTTCGACGCAGCGCCGCGCCCAGCCTCGCCTCGCGCTCGCGGTCGGCCTGGCCGGGGTAGCGCGGCTGGTGCATGGTGCGGAACTTGAGGATCGTGAACTCCCGGCCGTCGCGCCCGGACCGGTGTTGCCGGAACAGCACCGGGGAGCCCAGCCGAAGCCGGACCAGCACGGCCAGCGTCAGCAGCACGGGCGAGAGCAGCACCACGGCGGATCCCGCGACGAGGAGGTCGCACGCCCGCCTCGCGACACTGTCCCATCGTGCACGCCGCGCGCTCATCGGGTTGCCGCTCGCAGCACTTTCACCACGGCATCGGACACATCGATGACGTCCTGAGCGTCGAGATTCGGATGGACCGGCAAGGTCAGTGAGGTCCGGCCATGCTCGGCGGCGGCGGGCAGCCGGGTGGGCACGCCGGGGATGGCGGCGAAGGCGCGCTCGCGGTAGATCTCGGCGCACCCGCCGTGTGCGCACGGGACGCCTTCCGCGCCGATCGCCTCGACCACCCGGTCACGGTTCCAGCCGGCACGCAGTGACTCGGGCCGCACATGGGCATAGAACCGGTAGTAGGCGTGCTCGACGTGCGCCGGTGGGCCTTCGACCCTGATCGCCGGGAGTTCGGCAAGGGCGTCGTACAGCACACCCGCGTTGGCCTGTCGCTGCTTGACCCAGCCGGACAGCCTGCCGAGCTGGACCCGGCCGACCGCGGCCTGAAGTTCCGTCATCCTGGCGTTGGTGCCGAAACTGTCGTGGAGCCACCTGAAGCCCGGCTCGACCCGGTGCCGCGAGGCCCGCATGTTCTTGCCGTGGTCCTTGAACTCCCAGCAACGGCGCCACAAGGAGGGGTTCGATGTGGTGATCGCGCCACCTTCGCCCGCGGTGGTGAGGATCTTGTCCTGGCAGAACGACCACGCGGCGATGTCGCCGAAGCTCCCGACGGGCTGATCGAAATACCTCGCGCCGTGCGCCTGCGCGCAGTCCTCCACCACCCTGATGTCGTGCTGCCCGGCCAGCCGCAGCAGCGGCGCGAGCTCCGCGGGATGCCCGCCGAGGTGGACGACGATGATCGCGCGAGTACGGGGGGAGATCAAGGGCTCGACGGTCTGCCTGGTGAGGCACAGGGTGCGGCGATCGACGTCGGCGATCACCGGTTTCGCGCCGCACCGGACGACCGCGGCGGCCGTCGCGATGAACGTGGTGGCCGGCACGATCACCTCGCCGCCGGGACCGATGCCGAGACTGTGCAAGGCGATTTCCAGCGCCGCGGTCCCGTTCGACACCACGACGGCGTGGCGCGTGCCGACGGCGGCCGCGAACTCGCGTTCGAACGCGTGCCCGTGCCCGCCCGTCCAGTAGTTCACCTGCCCGGAGGTCAGCACCCCCTCGGCCGCGGTGAGCTCCTCCTGGCCGAACACCGGCCACGGGGGAAAGCAGGCGGTCCGGACCGGCGAGCCGCCGTCGACGGCCAGCGTGGTCATGATCCGCCTCCCGATGTCCTGGCACGGTGAACGTCCGTGGCCGGGACCCCCGTCACGGTGCTGCCGGGGGCGACGTCGCGGGTCACCACCGCCCCGGCCCCGACGGTCGCCCCGGAGCCGATCGTGACCCCGCGCAGCACCGTCGCGTGCGCGCCCAGCCAGACGCCGGATCCGATGTGGACGGGCGACGTGACGTGCAGGCCGGTCTGCAGCCCGGCGGTGGTGTCGTGGTCCGCGTCGCGGACCACGGTCATCTCCGCCAGCAGCGCACCCTCGCCGATCTCGATGCGCTCGCGGGCCACGATCACCGAATGCGGGCCGATGGACCCGGCCTCGATGCTCAGGTGCGCGCCCGGGCCGGCGATGATCACGCAGCCTCGGCCGACGACCACGCCGCGCAGGACGATCCGCGCGCCCTGGCCGGCGTAGACCTCGCAGCCGGGGCCGAGCACCGAACCGGTGATCGTGACGCCGGGAAAGGCGAACCGGGCATAGCCGACTCGCACGGAGGACGCCCCGAGCGCTCCGGCTCGTCGCACGCCTCGCAACAGCCTTCGCATGTCAGATCCTCTCTCGCACGGCCGGTCGGACACGGGTCCGCAGCAGCACGCAGGCTGCCGCCGACAAGCCGGTGTAGACGAGCGCCGAACCGATCGCTACCCCAGCCGGTCCCGCCAGCACGGCCATCAGCGCGTAGACGGCGATCGCGACGACGCTGCCGACGATCCCGACGGCCCCCGCCGCACCGGTCCAACCACCGCCGACCAGGCCCCGGCTCGCCACCGAGAAGGGCGCGAAGCAGACCTCGGCGAGTGCCAGCAGCGCCAGCAGGCCACCCGCGGCCGCGAACTCGGGACCGAACACGGGCACGATCAGCGGCCACCCGACGGCGACGACCACGATCCCTCCGGCGGCCGCGGCGCCCACGGACACCCTGATCGCCGGGCCGAGCCGGCGGGCACCGAGTCCGGTCGCGGTGTCCCGGAGAAAGAACTGACCGACGGCCGCGGGCACGAGCCGGGACACCTCCGCGAGCGTCACGGCCAGCGAGTAGACCCCGACCGCGGCGGCGCCGCCCGCGACCCCGAGGCAGTACCGGTCCGCCCGCAGCGCCAACGCCGCGCCGAGCGTCAGGCCCACCACCGGGGTGCCCAGCCGCAGCAGCGACCGGATCGCGTGCGGTACCGGCCGGGCGAGCCCCGCCAGGCCGGCGCGGCGCAGCGCGAGGACCTCGGCCACGCCGACCAGGACCATGCCCAGGCCTTGCGCCGCCAGGACGACCGTGGCGGACCGCGACACGGTCAACGACACGAGCACGCCGGCGAGGCCACCCAAGCACAGCGCCGCCGCGGCCAGACCGCCCCGGCGGAACCGGCCGTCGGCGAACCAACCGTCCGGCACCTGGGTCAGCAGGGCCTGGCCGACCGTGAAGCCCGCCGTCGCCACGAGGAAACCGGGCGTCCGCAGCGCCGGATCGATCCACCAGGCCGACGCCGCGGTGGTCGCCACCGCCGCGGTCACGGCGAGCCCGGCACCGCCGAGCGAGCACCACGAGTAGGTGGACACGAGGCACCGGCGCCCGGCCGAAGACGTGACAGCCGGAAGGCGGGCGCGGAACGCCGTCCCGGAGCCCAGCCCGCCGACCAGCCCGAACACGCTGCCGATGGCCAGGCCGAGCACCATCAGCCCACGCTCTCGCGGGCCGAGCGCCTGCGTGGCGAGCAGGCCCGCGGCCGCGTTGGCCGCCGCCTGCAACGCGCTGGTACCGGAAAGCACGGCCAGCCCCCGCATTCTCACGGCAGTCCCACCTTCGCGGGAACGAGCCCAAGGATCGACATCTCGCGCGATCGCCCGCGCATCCTCGTCATCGGACCGTCCACAGTCGCCTCCAGGTGTCCGCGGACCGGTCGAGGGAGAACGGGGACCGGCCGATGGCGGCGCTGATCTCGCCCCGTTCGGCGGGAGGTGCCGAAGCCAGGTCCAGTGCGGTGGTGGCCCACGCACGCGCCCCCGCGGCGAGCGGGAGCACGGTGAGCCCGCGAACCTGCCCGGCCAGTTCGCGGAGCCCGGGCAGGTCGGTGGCCAGCACCGGGACGCCGACGGCGAGCGCCTCGAGCACAGCGCCGGGCAGTCCCTCCCGGTGCGAGGGCAGCACCAGCACGCTGGCCCCGGCGAGCACCTCGGCAACCCGTTCGGTCTCGCCGAGCAGGCTCACCGACGGATCCGATCCGGCGGCCGGCCCGAGGTCGGCGACACCCCCGGGGCCCGCCAGGACCAGGCGGGTCCCGGGTCGTGAGCGCCGAGCCTCGGCGTGCACACCGAGGAGGAAACCGCGGTTCTTCTCCGGGGCCGCCCGTCCTATGTGGACGAACACCGGCGCGTCGCCGCTCCGGTGCGCGAGCGGGAAGCGACGAGTGTCGACCCCGTTGGGCACGACCCGGTAGCGGCGGTCACCCGGCGGCGGCCCGGCGAACCCCAGCGCGGCCGAGGTGACGCCGAGCACCGCCGTCGCGGCGCGGCGCAGGACCGCACGCAGCAATGCTCGCCGCACCCGCCGCGCGACGGTGTCCGGCCGGCCGTCCCCCTCACTGTGCAGCCGCGCGATCCGCACCCTGACGCCCGCCGCGGCCGCCACCGCCAGGACCACGCCACTGACCAGGCTGACGTGGGAGGTCACGACGTCCGGCCGGCTGGTGCGCAGCCACCACCACAGCCGCGGGACGAACGTCACCGCGGGGTGGATCGGGCACCGGTCCACCGTGGCTCCGGCGGCGCGGAACCGGGGTGCGAGCAGACCTTCGCGGTCCCCGAGGGTGAGGAACCGCTGCCGGACGTCCGTGGCCGGAATGGCGCGGCACAGGTCCAAGGCGACGGTCTCCGCGCCACCGCGGTCGAGGACCCCGAGGACGTGCACGACGGTCACCGCCATCTCGGCCCCCTGGCCGGGGGGACCTGGCCCAACCAGGCGGCCAGGCGCCCATCCCGCACCGACTCCTCGTAGCCGCCGGCCACGTCGAGGTTGCGCCGGGAGTGCCACTCCCACGGCGAGGGTTCGCACAGGAGGCGCCGCATCGCGGCCGCCAGCGCCTCCGGGTCGTCCGGCGGCACCACGCACGACGCGTCGAGCAGCTCGGGGATCCCGCCGACGGCGGAGCCGACCGCGGGCAACGCCCTCGCCATCGCCTCGACGAGTGCCCTCGGCAGGCCTTCGGTGCGCGAGGGCATCACGAACAGCGCCGCCGAGTCGAGCAGGTCCAGCACCTCGGCCCGGCTGATCGAGCCGCGGAACGAGACGGAGTCGGTGAGGCCCGCCGACCGGCACAGCGCCACCAGCTCGTCGTGTCGCCTGCCGTCCCCGGCCACCGTGACGGTCACCGGCAGTCCCGCGTCGAGCAGGTGACGAACCGCGCGCAGCAGTACGTCGTGTCCCTTGTAGCGGGTCTCGTGGCTGCCGACCGCGACGATGCGGAACGGTGGCCCCGGCCACGTCCGGCTCCGCGGCAGCAGCTCGCCAGGACCGAGCCGGACGTCGGAGACCGTCGTGGTCGGGGTGCCCGGCCTCGGTGGGTAGCGGCGCTGCAGCGCGTGCTTGGTGACGAAACGCGACGCGTCGGCCCCGCGCACCACCCAGCGCTGCGCCCGTCCCGCGGGGCGGGCGAGCAGCCGGCCGACGCGTCCGAGCGCGCCGGAGCGCAGCACCTCCTCGGCGTCGCCGACCACCTCGACCGCGTAGTGCCTGCGCAGCGTGCGGCAGGCCAGTGCGGCCAGCGAACTGATGGTGCCCGGCACGCGGAGCAGGACGACATCGGCGCCGCGCACCGCGCGGGCCACCGAACCGCTCAGGTCGGGCAGCACGCGCAGCAGACCACCGGCGCCGACGTAGTAGGGCATCGGGACCAGGCGGCTCCCCGCGTCGAGAGTGGTCCCGTTCTGTTCATGCGATGCTTCGGCCCTGGCCACCACCTGTACCCGGCTGCCCGCGCGGAGGTACATCTCGCGAGCGGCCGGGCCATTGGCCGGATCCGCCGCCGTCCACCGGCCCTCGCGGAGGACGAACCTGGCATCGCTGAAGAGGCTGAGCACCCTGACCGGCTGGGCCGACCGGTCGGCCGCCTGTTCGACCGCGTCGCCGACGGCCCTCGCCGCCCGCAGCTCCGAGAACCGTCGCAGCACCAATTGGCGGGCTGCACGTCCGCGAGCGGCGAGCCTGCCGTTGCCCCGGTCGGCGTGGGCGTACTCCAGCGCGGCGGCGAGTGCGCCGCTGTCGCCACGGGGGACCACCCAGCCCGAGTCCGGCGACACGGTCTCGGGCAGGGCGCCCGCGTCACTGACGATGCTGGGCACACCCATCGCTCCCGCCTCGACCGCCGCGCCGTGGTTCTCCGAAAGGGACGGGGACACCGACAGATCGGCCGCGGCGTAGAACGGACGCACGTCGGCGGCGGACCCGACCCAGGTGACGCCGTCGGCGGTACGCGGGTCGTCGAGCCGGAACCGCCGGATCAGCTCCCGGCGATGGCGTTCGCCCGCGTCGTCGAAGCCGCCACCGACCAGCAACAGCCTCGCGTCGGGGTGCTCGCTGTGGAATCTCGTCCAGGCCGCCAGCAGGACGTCGTGGCCCTTGATCCCCCGGCCCGCGCGCAACGTGCGTTTCGGCGCGTAGACGAACGCCACCATGACGACGAGGAAGGCGCCGGGCTCGAGATCGAGCGCGGCACGGGCCAGCTCGCGCTGCCGCCCGGTGGGCGGCCGGAAATGCCCGGTGTCCACGCCGTAGGGGATGACGGGGGTCCGCGCCGCCGGCCGGCCCAGCTCGCGGTAGCGCCGGGCGGTGAACTCGCTGCCGCCGATCGTCACCGTGTCCAGCCGGGCCAGCAGCCGCTCGGCCATCCGGGTGGGCGCCCACTCCAGGTGCAGCGGCCCGGCCACCATGTACACCCGGGGGATGCGCATCCCGAGGCTGGCCAGACGGACGGCCAGCGCGGAGGCGTGGAGGTGGTAGTGCAGCACGTCCGGCGCCTGCGTGCCGATCAGCCGGCGCAGCCGGACAAGCCCGGCGAAGGTGCCGACCGTCGGCCGGAACCGGAAGTCGAACGGGCTGTCGACGATCGGCACATCGTGCGCGGTCAGTGCGATACGGAGCCGTCCCGGTCGCTTCGGCAGCACGACCGCCACGGTGTGCCCGCGCCTGCGCAGCTCCTCGATGTGCGGCAGCACCCACAGCGCACCCTCGCTGGTCTTCAGCACCACCAGGACGCGCAGCCGGGTGGTCACAGGTGCTCCACCCGCGGTCCGGACAGGCGGTGCCGGGTGTCCAGCACCAGCCGGGCCTCCCGTTCGACCAGCGCGTAGTCGACCTCCGCGTGATCGGTGAGCAGCAGGACCACGTCCGCCGCGCGCAGCTCGTCCGCCGTCAGCTCGACCAGCTTCGCCGACAGGGGACACCGGTGCTCCTCCACGTGGGAGTCCACCACCCGGATCACCGCGCCCCGGGCGCTGAGCAGGTCGATCACGCGCAGCACCGGCGACTCGCGGGTGTCCCCGGTGCCCGCCTTGTAGGCGAGCCCGAGCAGCAGGACGACGCTGTGCTGCACGGACTTGCTCTGCCGGTTCAAGGCGCTGGTCAACCGCTCCACGACGTAGTCGGGCATGTGGTCGTTGATGTCGTTGGCCAGCGCGACGAACCGGAACTCGCGGCGAAGGTCGTGGCGGACCCGCCAGGACAGGAAGCTCGGGTCGATCGGCAGGCAATGCCCACCCACGCCGGGACCGGGCAGGAACCGGGAGAAGCCGAACGGCTTGGTCGACGCGGCTTCGATCGCCTTCCAGACGTCCACCCCGAGCTCGTGCGCGAACACCGCGATCTCGTTGATCAGGGCGATGTTGACGTGCCGGAAGGTGTTCTCCAGCAGTTTCGTGAGTTCGGCCTCCCTGGTGGTGCCGACCGGCACGGTCGTGTCGACCAGCCGGTCGTAGAGGTGCCGCACCGCCGCCAGCGACCGGGCGTCCACGCCGGACACGACCTTCGGGGTGTTGACGAAGTTCCACCGCGGGTTGCCCGGATCGATGCGTTCGGGGCTGTACCCGACCGAGAAGTCCTGGCCGGCGACCAGGCCGCTGCCCGCTTCGAGCAGCGGGACGACCAGCTCCTCGGTGGTGCCGGGATACGTCGTCGACTCCAGCACGACGGTCGCACCCGGACGAAGATGCGGCGCAAGCCCCTTGACCGCGGCCACCACGAAACTGAGATCGGGGACGGATTCGGTCAGCGGTGTCGGCACCGTGATGATCGCCGCGTCGAACCCCTCGGCGTCCTCGTAACTTTCGGTCGGCCGGTATCGCCCGCCGGCCATCGCGCGACACAGCCGCGCCTTGGACACGTCGCCCACATAGGACTGACCGTCCTTCAGCGACCAGATCCGGAGGGTGTCGGTGTCCAGCCCGACCACGGAGAACCCGGCCTCCACCGCCCGGATCGCGACCGGCAGGCCGACGTAGCCCTGGCCGACGACCACCAGGCGCGTCGGCGAAACATCCGGGGCGGTCATGCGGGCACCTCCGTGCCGATGGCGAGAGCGGCGGACCGGTGCCGCATCCAGGTCAACGTCCGGAGCAGGCCCGTTCGCAGTGGCACCGGGGACACGTCCGGGAACAGGGCGCGCAGGGTGGTGGGGCAAGCCTGGGAGTGCCTGATGTCGCCGGCCCGGGCCGGCTGGTGCCGGACCGGCAACGGTCGTCCGATCAGCTCGGAGAGCATCAGCACCACCTCGTTGAGCGTGGTACGGGTGCCGAACGCGAGGTTCGCCGGCACGGTCGTGGTCAGCCGGCGGGTGACCGCCTCGGTCAGCACCCGAACGACCGAGTCGACGAAGGTGAAGTCGCGGGACTGGTCGCCATCCCCGTGGATGGTGAGGGGCACATCGTGCAGCGCGGCGAAGAGGAAAGCGGGAATCACCGCGGCGTAGGCGTGGTCGGGCGCTTGGAGGGGCCCGAAGACGTTGAAGAACCGGAACGTGACGGTGTCCAGCCCGAAGGAGGTCCGGTAGGCCGCCGCGTAGGACTCGGCGGCCAGTTTGGTGACGCCGTACGGGCTCGTCGGCCGGCAGACCATGTCCTCCGACTTGGGCATGGTCTCGTTGGACCCGTACACCGAACTCGACGAGGCCACCACCACGTGCGCACCCGTCTGCCGCGCGGCCTCGAGCACGGTCAGCGTCCCGGTGACGTTCGTGTCGTGACTGCGGCGCGGGTTCACGAGCGACCGCGGGACGGACGGCACGGCCGCGAGGTGCACGATCGCCGACGCGCCACGGCAGGCGGCGTGGACCGCGTCGGCGTCGAGCACCGAACCCACGCGGAGCTCGACGCCGACGTCGGCCAGGTTGGCCGCCGTGCCGGTGCTCAGGTCGTCGAGCACGACCACGTCATGGTGCCGGACGAGCGACCGGCAGAGGTTGGCGCCGATGAATCCGGCGCCTCCGGTGACGACGATCTTCATGCGATGCCGCCCTCTTCCACAGCCTGTGCCACACCGATCCGGATCCGGTTGTCGTTCGCGGCCATGGGCCGGCGGGGCGACGGCGGGGGACAATCGTCGACCAGGACCGCCATCGCGGCGCCGGAGCCCAGCTCCGCGCCGCACAGGCGCACCGCCTCCGGGGCGAGCGGCGGCACCGGCACGTGCGAGATGGCGGGGTGAATGGGGCGGTAGTCCTCCTCATCGTCGCCGAACAGCTCCTCGTGCAGCTTCTCGCCCTGGCCCAGTCCGGTGTAGACGATCCGCGAGCGCCGGCCGGAGATGGTCATCAGCATTTCGGCGAGGTCGGCGATCCGGGCGGGCTGCCCCATGTCGAGGACGAGCACCTCGCCGGCGGACCCGATGGTGGCCGCCTGGATCACCAGCTGCACCGCCTCCGAGATGGTCATGAAGAACCGCGTCACGTCGGGGTGGGTGACGGTCACCGGCTGGCCGGCCGCGAGTTGTTCGGTGAAGGTGCTCAGCACCGAGCCGCGGCTGCCGAGGACATTGCCGAACCGGACCGACAGATAGGCTCCGTCACCGCCCGGCGAGGCGGCGGCGACCAGCCGCTCGCCGATGCGCTTGGACCGGCCGAGCACGCTCGTCGGGTTCGCCGCCTTGTCAGTCGAGATGTTGACGAACCGGCGCACCCCGGCCAGCTGGGCCGCCTCGACGATGTCCAGCGTGCCGAGCACGTTGGTCTTCCACGCCTCGTCCGGGTACCGCTCCAGCACGGGGAGGTGTTTCAGCGCGGCGGCGTGGAACACCACGTCCGGGCGCCGTGCCAGCAGCACCGCGCGCATCATCTCGGTGTCCCGGATGTCGCCGAGGATCACTTCGGGCGCGTCCAGCCGCGCCTCCGCGTGGATCGACAGCTGCACGGCGTGCAACGCCGACTCGTCCCGGTCCAGCATGAGCACCCGGCAGGAACCCAGCCGGTGGAGCTGCCGGCACAGCTCCGATCCGATCGACCCACCCGCTCCGGTCACCAGCACCGTCTTGCCGGCCAGGTAGTCGGCGGCCGGGCCCAGGTCGGTGTCGACGGCGCGCCGGCCGAGCAGGTCGGCGACGTCGAGATCGCGCAGGTCACGGACGCGGACCCGGGCTCGGAGCAACTCGTGCAGCGCGGGCATGATCTTCACGTCCAGCCCGAGGTCGCGCCCGCACGCCAAAGCGGAGCGCGCGTTGGCCTGACCCGGGCCGGCGATGATCAGCAAGTTGGCGCCGGTGGCCTTGGCGACGGCGGCGAGGTGTTGTCCGGTGCCGCGGACCGGCACCCCGCCGATCCGGCTGTGCCGGAGTGCCGGGTCGTCGTCGAGCACGGCCACGGGGAGCGTGTTGCCCGCCGACCCGGACAGCATGGCGCGGACGAGTTGCTCACCGCGGCGGCCCGCCCCGTAGACGATGGCGCGCTGGGCGAGGAGCCGGTTCGGCCGTGCCACCCGGTCCCGGTGGCTTCGCACGGCCAGACGCGCGGCCAGCAAGATGGCCAGCGCCAGTGGCCACGCGATCAGGGGAACCGAGCGCGGCACCGGTGGGGTGGTCGCGAGGGACGCGGCGACGAGGACGGTGAGGGCGACCAGCACGGTCGCCCTGGCGACGTGCAGCACCTCGTCGAGGCTCCCGGTCGGGTACCGGCCGGAGTACAGGTGTGTCGCGGCGCCCGTGCTCCAGAGCACCGCGACCGCCACGCCGACCATCCACAGGAGACCGACGAGATCCACCTGGGCGTAGTCGAACTCGAAGCGGAGCCAGTTCGCGGCGGTCAGGGCGCAAGCCCAAGCGCCGGCGTCGAAGAGCGCGAGCGTGGTACGCCGAAGCCGACGGCGACCGCTTCGTGGCCGGTTCTCGGGGATGGCCGAAATCGCTGCCATGGTGAATGTTCTCTCTGTGAACGCGCACTCGGGAGTTGCCTGCAAGGGGTTGCGTCAAAGCTGGCCGGCGGAATAGTTCGAGGTTCGGGGAACGCCCGGCCGGGACAGCAGTTCCACGAGCCGGAAGGAAGTGGCGTGGATCATGTCCGCCGACGAGTCGTGCGTACCAGGCGCGAGAGCGAACGGATCCGGCACGGCATCGGCGTCCGCGGACACGTAGCCGTCCCATCCGCGCCGTTGCCTGGCCAGGTCCACGGTGGCCCGGGCACGCTCCACCGGGTCGGCGGGAAGAGCGTCGGGGTTGGCTCCGTCGAGCAGCCTGACGATCTCTCGAAAGGCGAAGGTCGTGGCCAGTGCGGAAGGTTCCAGCAGCACGACGCATCGGCGGTGGAACCGCTCCGCGGTCAGCACGAGATCGGCGTCGGCGATCATGGCGTGGTCGAGCCTGCGCGCGCGGAACGCGGCGGCGTCGTGATCGAGGCCGCGGACCGTCAGCGCGGCGCGGCTGTGCGGATCCATCCGAGCGCCGTCGATCGCCGCGGTTCCCGCGCTGGCCACGGAGAACCGGGTGACGCCCGCGCCGAGTCCCTTGTGGAGCAGGTGGCGGGTCAGCACCTCGGCGATCGGCGACCGGCAGATGTTTCCGGTGCAGACGAAGAGGATCGTGAAGGTCGCCCTGGTCATCGCGTCGACTCGCCCAGTGCGGCGCCGGGATACTCTCGCAGGTATGCCGCGATGTCACCGTTGGTGAGGTCGTGCCAGAGCCGGGCGCCGCGGGTGGAATCGAGGTAGACCACCGACTGGTCGCGCTCCCGGCCGAGGCCGGAGACCGGGACGGTCAGGAACGTGATTCCTCCGGTGCGCAGGTTCTGCACCAGCTCCGCGCAGAGCGTGCGTAGATCGTCGTTGGTCAAGCTGTCGTCAACGGTGATCCAGCGGGTCAGTTCGTTCAGGAAGCCCAGTGCCGCCGAAGGGCTGGTCAGCACCCCGCGGGTGGTGATCTTCACGAGCAGCGCCCGCAGGGCGTTCTGGTGCCGTTGGACACGGTCGAGGTCGCCCTTGGGGAGGCCGGTTCGCTGCCGGACGTAGCCAAGGGCTTGGGTACCGTTCAGGTGATTCGTGCCGGCATGCAGGACGAGCGAGCCGAAGGTGCTGGGTGCGGCGAGGCCGACGTCGATACCGCCGACCGAGTCGGTCAACGCCTGGAACCCGGCGAAGTCGATGACCCCGAAGTGGTCGACCCTGACACCGGTGAGTCCTTCGATCGTGCGTACCGCCAGCGACGGCCCACCCCAGGAATAGCCCGCGTTGACTTTCGCCATGCCGTGGCCGGGTACCGGCACCCAGGCGTCCCGGGGGATGGACACGACCGTGGCACGGGTGAAGCCGGGGTCGATGTGCACCAGCATGATCGTGTCGCTGCGTCCGGCCCCGGGGATGACACCGGACGCGACAGCGTCACCGCCGGTGGTCGGTTCATCGGCCAGGGAATCGCTTCCCAGCAGGAGAAAGTTCAGCGCGTCCGTCGGAGGAGGACGCTCGGACTCTGCCATTCCCGCGAATACTCCGGGGTAGCGCCGTACCTGGTCGGCCTGGCGTTCCGTGAGCACGTAGGCCGAGAAGGTCGTGAGGCCGATGGCCGCGACGAGCATGCCGATGAAGATCTTGAAGGCGAGCCTGGTCCGGCCGCGTCGGCGTGGCACCTCCGGGGATGCGCCCGTGTCCGGTTCTGACAAGACAACCTCCATTCCACGATCAGACATGTCCGCCGGTTGCCGCGGCCGGGTCAGCTCGTCGTGCCGTTGCCGTTGCTCCTGCGCGCGCGCTCCGGAGGCGGGAAGCGGCCGAACACCGCCGGGACCCGGCCGGCCGGGGCACTGTGGTCTTCGTCGGTTCCCTTCTCCCCGTAATAGCGGGAGTAGTACGGCTCGTAACGGTTCACCGCGCCTTCCGGCACCATCGTGAAGGCGGTGCCGAGCAGTCGTACGGACGCTGTCTCCAGCGCGGCCATGGCGGTCTTGACCTGGTGTGTGGTGGTCTTCCCGTATCGCACCACGAGAAGGACGCCGTCGGCCGCGGCGCCGAGAACCGCCGCGTCGGTGACCGGCAGCAGTGGTGGGGTGTCGAGCAGCACCGTGTCGTACCGTTCGCGTAGCTCGGCCATCAGATTCAGCATCTGCCGGGAGCCGAGCAGCTCGCTCGGGTTGGGCGGGGTCGGTCCGCTGGCCAGCACGGCGAACAACGACCCGCCCCACGGCTGGAGCGCCTGGTCGAGCGAGACCTGCCCGGCCAGCACGCTGGTCACCCCCACCCCACCCTCGAGCCCCAGGTAGTCCACCGCCCGCGGCCGGCGCAGATCGGTCTCGACGAGCACGACCCGCCGGTCGGCCTGGCTGAGCACGATCGCCAGGTTGCACAGGACCGTCGTCTTGCCTTCCTCGGCAAGGGCGCTGGTGACGACGATCGTCTTGTTCGGACGGTCGACATCGATGAACTGGAGACTGGTCCGGATCTTCCGGAACGCCTCGGCGCGCGGCGCGTGCGGACTTTCGTGCGCGGTCAGCGGATGACCCGGCATGTCCGGATCACGAGTGATCGTGCCGAGATTCGGCGCCCCGGTCAGCTGGGCCAGCTGGTCGGTGGACTTGATCGTGGTGTCCAGCGCGTCCCACAGCAGCGCGAAGGCCGCGCCGGCCACCAAGCCGAGCAGCAGGCCGAGGCTGAGGTTCGTCACGGTCCTCGGCGTGACCGGATCGGTCGGCACCGTGGCCTGTTCGACGACCCGCGCGGTCACCGTCGCGGGGAGATTTTCGGCCGGCTGTTCCAGTTCCGTGACGAGGCCGGTGAAGACCTCGCCTGCCGCGTCGGCGATGTTCCTGGCCTGCACCGGGGAACCATCCGTCACGGTCACGGTGAGCAGAACCGTCTCCGGCTGCGCGGAAGCCTGGACCTTGCTCGCGACCTCCGCGGCCGGGATGTCCAGCCGCAACCGGTCGACGACTCGCTGCGCGACGAGAGTCCCCGCCAGCAGCCGGGTGTACGACTTCACCTTCTGCTCGGAGAGCAGACTGCCCTGGTATGCGTCGGCTGCGCCATTGTCACCCGATTGGGCGGAGACGTAGATGGTGACCTGAGCCGAGTACTCCCGCGGGGTGAGCCAGGTGACGACGATGGCGACGAAAAGACCGCACAGCAAGCCGAGCAAAACGACTCGCCATCTTTTACGTGCGATCTCTAAACCATCGTGCAGGCCCATTTTTGCCCTCCAGCCAGTCCACCTTGTCCTGTCAGACGGCTGGGACTGGGCCGCACAGAGGCGACCGTACTCGCATTCGGACCCGTCAATGGATCGGTTCACCGGAACGTGGACGCCCCGTTGGCTGGACTACTCAAAGTAGTCTTATCGGCTTTCTGCGGGTCGGTGATGTTTGGTCAGCCGAAGACGGTTCTGGAGTTCACTCTTTCTGATGTCGACAGCGTGACAACGATGCGAAGTGTCACCACATTCAGGTCCGAATCCCGGTGCTCACGAACGGACATGGGGGCGCGCCGGCACACCGACCAGTACCCGGTCGGCGGGGTGATGCGTGGTCACCACCGCGCCCGCGCCGACGAGCGTCCGGGCGCCGACCTCGAGCCCTGGTAACACGCATGAGTTGCTGCCGAGGGTGACCCCGGTACGCAGCACGACGTTGCCGGCCACGTTCGCTCCGGGCAGGACGGTGACGAACGCCTCCAGCACGCTGTCATGCCCGACGGTCGCGTTGTAGTGCACCTGAGTGTGCGGGGCGAGCCGGACGTTGGTGGACACGAACGCGTTGGCGAGGACCAGGCAACCGTCGGGCACCGTGACGTCGTGCGCCAGGGTCGCGCGCGGATGGACGACGGAGGTCGGCAGGAGGCCACGGCGCAGCACCCGTCCGGCCACCGCCCGCCGCACCGTGGGATCGCCGATCGCGACCACGAAGTGACCGACGCCGATCACCTCTTCCGGCCTGCGCACCGGCACCCCGTAGAGCTCGGCGGCGGGCGGATGGTCGTCGACCAGCACGAGCTCACTGGCATCCAGGCCCAGCGCGAAGAGCGCGTCCAGGGTCTCCCTGCCCAACCCGCCGGCGCCGACGACGTGCATGGGAGCTGTGGACCCGGTCTTGCGGGGCATGTCATCCACACTTCACCGCCGTCTACTGTGGAAGGATCGGCTTCGGCCACCAGGATGACACACGGTGGCGGGCCTGACCCGTATTGCCGGACAGCGAGGCGATTTGTCTACAATGGACAAGCTCCGTGGTGGGTGGGTCCGGTTCGCTTCAGCAGCCGGGTGGCGAGCACTTCGGTCGCGACGCCGCGGCCGATGGCCAGACCCGCCTGGTCGCTGAATTCGAAATGCTGTCCGCCGAACACCCGCGACCGGCCTGCCTCGGCGGCGGCCGCGGAGAAGCTCGGGTAGGTGCGCGCCTGGCCGCCCGGTGCGGTATCCGTGGTGTGCGTGAAGCGAATGTCGTCCGCGCAGAAGAACCCGGCCAGCACGGCAGCCGCCGCGCCGCTGTAGGAGCTGTGTCCGGACGGGTACTCCGGTGTTCCGCCTGCGCCGCCGGCCCGCGGGGCCCAGTCCGGGTTCGGCCGCGTCGACGGGTTCCCGTCGGTTTCCGCCTCGCGGATCGCCGTGGTGGGACGCCAATGACGGTAGGTGAACTTGGTGCCGACGGTGGGGACCGTGGTGTCGGCCAGCGTCATCGTCAGCAAGGCCATGAGGCGCGCCGAGGCGGGCAACGGCAGGTCATGAGCCACCGTCAACGCGATCTTCACCCACTCGCCGGCGGGCTGGGCGGTGCCGGCCGGCACGGACCAGAACTGGAAGGTGGCGAGCTTGTCGGGGGCGGGTATCCCGGCGTCGCCGAGCAACGCGACTTCGGCGAAAGCGGCGGCATAGTCCAGGCTGTCCAAAGCAGGTGGCGGACCCGGTAGGTACCCAGCGGGGTTGGTGACGGCGAACGGGCGAACGTCGCGGTACTGCGCGCCGGGCCACTCGGCCCGGAACACACCGGGGCCTGCGCCGGCGGGCTGGCTTCGCACCGGAGTCGAGCCGTCGCCGGCGCGGGAGGCCACCACACGTCGGGCGACCTCACGTCCCCAGCGCACCCCGGCGTCACGCTGACGGCCGGGACGCAGGCCGGCCAGGTCGGCCTGCAGTTGCGTGTCGTAACCGGCGGTCCGGTCGGGGTCCAGCCGGACAAGGACGGCGTGCGCCGCGGCGACAGCCGCGGCACGGGGATCGGCGCCGCGCGGGCCGGGGCCGGGTATCAGCGCGTGGGCGCGTGCCGGGCCGGCGAGTCCGTTGACCGCGTCGTACACGGCGACGTTGAGCATCGCGTAGGTGCGGGCGGCGTCGGCGTCAGTGGCGCGGGTGGCGCGTGCCGCGGCCAAGGCGAACTCGTTCCACACTCGCACGCTGTCCAACCGTGGCTCGGCGGCCGCGGGGGCGCTCAACGCGGCTCCAGCCAAACTGAGCACCAGGGCCAGGACAATCTTCTTCACGGCCTCGCCTCCCGAGTCGCCCAAAGAAGCTCGCGGTCTCGACGGTCCTATCGTGTCGTGATTTCCGCGGCCCTGCGACGGCCACTCGAGGGTGACCTGGCCGGCGGTTCCGCCACTCCCTCACGGCAGGTCCGACATGGCCATGGTCATCGCGATGTCCGTCGGCGACGGGCGCGATCCCGCGCTCGAAGATCAGCCGTTGCGCACGATCCGCCATCGGGTGGCGGCCGCGCCGTTGTCGGGGCCCTGCACGGCGAACGCGCCGGCGGTGGTCGAGTTGTTCTCGATGGTCAGCAGCTTGCCGCTGTTGACGTTGCGGATCTTGGCCGTGCCGTCGCCCTGGTCGACGACGGTCCACCGGTGGTCGGCCGTGCCGTTGTCCGACCACTGCAGGACGCGGGCGTTGTCCGCGGTCGACATGTCCTGGACGCCGAGCACCTTGCCGCTGTTGGCGTTGCGGAACCGGACGGCGGTCCCGTCCGTGATGACCTGCCAGTTGTGGTCCGCGGTGCCGTTGTCCGACCACTGCAGCGCGCGGCCGCCGTCGGCGGTGGACATGTTCTCGACGCCCAGCACCAGCCCGCTGCCCACGTTGACCAGCCGGCTCGTCGTCCCGCCGGAGCCCCCGGTGTTCCAGTAGACCGTGTAGTTGAACCCCTGCGCGTCGTAGAACGGCACCAGGTTGACCGAAGAGCCGTTGGCCTTGGCGCTGAAGGCGAGCGCGGTGCTACTGGTCCGCGTGACCGAGTTCGCGTCGAGGGACGGCAGCCCGCCGGGCGAGCTGGTGCCGTAGTTGCCGGCCAGGACCACCGGGCCGTAGGTGACCGCGGCGACGTTCGCGTTGTCGTTGGCCGGCCGCAGGGCGACCTTCATGGGCAGCTGGACGGTGACCGTGTCGCCGGAGGCCCACGCCCGGGTCAGGGTGGCGTAGGTGCCGGGGGTGGCGGTGACGTTCTGCGCGACGCCGTTGACGCTGATGGTCGCTCCGCTCGCCCAGCCCGGGATGCGGAGGCGCATGGCCCAGGTCCCGCTCACACTCCCGGTGACCGTCAGCGTGGTGGTGTCACCGGCGGGATAGGACGTCGTCTGGGTGACGGTGATGCCGCGCTGGGTCCAGGTGAGCACCGAAGGCAGGAACAGGTTCACGATCAGCGTCGTGTCGCTGTAGAAGTAGATCGAGTCCGCCAGTTTCGTCTGGGTTTCCAGCCCGCTGCCCTGGCAGCACCAGAACGAGTTGTAGTCGGTGCTCCAGGTGCCGCCACCCCACGCCGGGCCGAGACCGCGCCGGCCGCCCGGGTTGAGCGAGCTGAAGTAGGTGATGTGCCCGTGGTTGTCGGCCGGGTTCTGCTGGCCGATCATCTGGTTGAGCAGCGCCCGCTCGTAGTAGTCGGCCAGGTCGGCGCGGTCCGGGTAGAGCGTGAACAGTTCCCTGGTCAGCTTGAGCATGTTGTAGGTGTTGCAGCTCTCGCACGTGTCCTGGTTGAGGTACCCGGCGATGGCGTTGGGCGCGCGGAAGTGCTCGGCCTGGCTGTTGCCGCCGATGGCGTAGGTGTGCGCGCCGACAGTGATGTTCCACGCGTTGGTGGCGATGTCGCGGTAGCGCGTGGTGCCGGTCGCCTTGTACTCCCGCGCGGCACCGATCCACTTGGGAATCTGGGTGTTGGCGTGCAGCCCGTTGAGCTGGTCCCGCCCCGCCGCCAGCGGGTCGAACACGGCGGCGTGGTCGAACCGTTGCGCGACGGTCAGCCATCGTGCGTCGCCGGTGTACTGGTAGAGGTCGGTCAGCACCGCGTTCATGCCGCCGAACTCGGTGCCCAGCACGGATTGCTGCTGCGCGTAGCTGAGCCGGGCGGTGCGCCGGTCGACCCACCCGGCCAGGTTCAGCAACACGTCACGGGCCTGCGTGCTGGCGATGTACCGCCAGACGTCGAGCAGGCCGGCCAGCGTCTTGTGGATGCAGTAGTACGGCACGTTGCCGTTCGTCAGGCGCCCGGCCTCGAGGTTGTCGAAGTCCGACTCGGGGAAGCCGGACAGGTACCCGGCGGTGAACCCGGCGGCGCCGTTGTTGGCCTGGCACTTGGCCAGTTCGGCGACCATGGAGGTGGCCTTGTCCCGGCAGGTCGTGTCTCCGGTGACCGCCCACAGCTGCGCCCACGCCGTCAGGAAGTGCCCCTGCACGTGGCTCCGGAACGGGAAGTTCGGCGCGTCCCAGCCGCCGTTGGTGGCGGCGCCGTTGGTGGACAGCCGGTGGTTGGCCCGGAAGTTGTAGAGCAGCCGGCCGACATCGACGAAGCGCAGGTAGTTCTGCGTCCGGTTCTGGTTGTCCAGCCACCGGCTCGCGGTCAGCCGCACTTGGCCGAGCTCGAACGGGAACGCGGAGACCCCGATCTCGGACCGGACCGGTCCGGTGGCGGCGCCGGCGGCGGGCGCCCACCCGAAGGCGGATCCGGCCGCGGAAGCGAGGGCACCGGCGCCGGCGGCTTGCAGCAACCGCCGCCGGGTGAAGGATGAGGTCACCGGGTTCTCCGTTCGTCCAGCATGCAGAACCGAGCGGGACGTTAGCGCTAACATCCAGAGTTGTCACGCACTCCGCGACCGGCCTACACCATACGGACCAACCGGAGGCTGAAAGTTACACCGGCGGCGCATCGAGGGACCAGCCCGAACTTCGCCCCGGGTATCCACAGTGGACGGACGAGCCGGTGCGCGGTCCGGCACCGCTGCCGGACCGCCCCGCTCCCGACGGCTACGGGATGAGCACGATCTTGCCGCGTGCGTGCCGGCGCATCAGATCGCGATACGCGGTGCGAACCTCGGCCAGCGGGTAGCTCGCCGCGATCGGGACGTCGAGGTCGCCCGCCGCGACCAGCTTGGCGAGTTCGGCCAGCACCTCGGCGTTCGCGGAGCCGGCCATGCCCTCGCTCTTGACGCCGGTGCGGGCCGCGCCCGCGAAGTCGATGATCGTGTTGATCCGGTCCTTGGCGACGCCGAGCTCGAGGGCCAGCCCGAGGTAGCCGTCGCCGAAGTTGTCGACGAACGCGTCGACGCCCGCCGGCGCGGCCGCGCGGATCCGGTCGAGCACGCCGTCGCCGTAGGTCACCGGGACCACGCCGTGGTCGCGCAGCCAGGCGTGGTTGGCCGGGCTCGCCAGCCCGATGACGGTGGCGCCCGCGCGGCGAAGCAGTTGCACGGTCAGCGAACCCACCCCGCCCGCCGCCCCGGCGACGACGACCGTGTCACCCGGACCGGCCCCGACGGCCCGCACGTTCGCGTACGCGGTGGTCCCCGCGACGAACAGCGCGCCCCCGGCCTCCCACGGCACGGCCGCGTCGCGCGCCACGAGCTGACCGGCCGGGACGGCGACCAGCTCCGCGTGGCTGGCGCGGGTGTCCACCCAGCCGATCACCTCGTCGCCGACCGACCAGGTCCGCACCGCGGAGCCGATCTCCGTCACGACGCCGGCGAGATCGCTGCCCTGCCCGGACGGGAACGTCGCGGGCCAGCGTTCGTGCAGCGCGCCGGTCCTGATCATGTTCTCACCGGGGTTGATCCCGGCGGCCCGTACGCGCACCAGCACCTCACCGGCCGCGGGCCGCGGCCGGGGCACGTCCCGCACCTCCAGCACGTCGATGTCGCCGTACTCGTCGAACCGCACTGCCTGGGGCATGCCGCCCCTCCTTCCGGACTCCTTGTTCTGAACTCCAGCAAACCCGATCCGGAAGGGCATGATCCATGCTGGATTCACGCGAAAAAATATGCGATCGTCTCATCGCGTGGACGTACTGACCGATCTCCTGCAGCGCTCGCGTGCGCGCGGCGCCGCGTTCTCGCACTCGACGGCGCGAGGCCCGTGGGGAATCCGGTTCCCCACCGGCGGCAAGCTCGCGATCCACGGCATCCTCGGCGGCGAGGCGTTCGCGTGGACCGACGACCCCGGCCGCTCCCGCCACGTGCTCACCGGCGACGTCGTCCTGGTCCGCGGGCCGGTCAAGCAGTTCATGGCCCACACGCCGGGCGCCGACGTGGTGCCGTTCGCCTACCCCCGCTCCGCCCGCCCGGGCCTCGGCGCGCGCCGATTCGAGTTCGGCGCCGAGTCGGGCGATCCCACCACGTTCTTCTGCGGCGCGTACACCTTCGAGGGCGAACTCTGCGCGGGGCTGCTGGCCGGGCTGCCGGACCTGACCGTGGTCCGCCCGTGCGCCGGGTCGAGCCTGCGCGCGGCCCTCGACATGTTCGCCGCCGAGATCCTCCGCGACGCGCCGGGACAGCAGGCCCTCCTGGACAGCCTGCTCGACGTCGTCCTGGTGCAGGTGCTGCGGGAGCAGCTCGCCACCGACCTGGGGGCCGCTCCGGCGTGGTTCCGCGCGATGGACGACCCGGCGGTCGGGGCGGCGCTGCGCGCCGTGCACGCGGCCCCGGCACGCGCCTGGACGGTCGCCGATCTGGCCCGCGAGGCCGCCCTTTCGCGCGCGACGTTCGCGCGCCGGTTCACCGCGCTGCTCGGCGTGGCCCCGCTGACCTACGTCGCCGACTGGCGGATGGCGCTGGCCCGCGAGCAGCTGCGCGACGGCGACGCCGGCCTGGCCGCGGTGGCGCGCTCGCTGGGGTACGCGTCGGAGTTCTCCTTCGCCGCCGCTTTCAAACGCCACCACGGCATGGCGCCCGGCCGGTGGCGGACCTCCGCCGGGACGGCGGCTCCGTCGCCACGGACCGGCGTGCGGTAACCACGCGTTCGCACGTTGTCGCAGAGCTGTGACACGGTGATCGCGTGCCGCGGACATCGGCTGAGCAGGGTGGGCCGCATGCGAAGTCGATCTCTGCTGTCCGGTGTCGTCCTCGGGTTGGCCGCGCTCCTCGTCGCCGCTCCGGCGCAGGCGATCCTGGGTGGAACCGAATCCCGGCGGGCCTACTCGTTCATGGGTTCGTTCCAGCCCTCGTTCCCCCGGCCGCCGCGCCCGGACGGTCACGGGTGCGGGGTGGAAGTCCTGGCGCCGCAATGGGTGCTGACCGCCGGCCACTGCGCCGGCAAGAACCCGACCGGCGCGCGGGTGGGCGTCCCGCGTGGCTGGAAGGTCCGGGTCGGGTCGCTCGACACGACGTCCGGCGGCGAGGTCGCCGAGGTCGATCACTACTACCGGCTGGCGACGAACAGCGACGAGGGCGGGTTCTGGGGCAAGGACGTCGCGCTGCTGCACCTGCGGACCCCGGTGAAGGTGCGGCCGCTGCGGATCGCGTCGGCCACGCCGTCGGACAACGCGCCGGTCCGCATCCTGGGCTGGGGCATGAGCTGCGAGGACGTCAACGATCCGGCGTGCTTCCCGACGCGGCTGCGGGACGCCGACACCGTCGTGCAGCCGATCGCGGTGTGCCCCGTGGCCGCGCCCGGGGAGCTGTGCGTCGGCAGCCGCGACGGCAGCGTCGCCGCGGGCAACATGGACTCCGGCGGCCCGGCCCTCGTCCGCGACGGCGACGGCTGGGCGTTGGCCGGTGTGGTCAGCGGCCCCGCCGGAGACAAGGCGCCGACGCTGTACACCGACGTCACCCGCCACGCTGCCTGGATCAACGGCATCATCAGCGGCGCCCACGTGCCGCCCGATGACGTGATCCCGGATGTCGAGGGCGCGGTGGAGCTGAACGGCTGCGTCGGCTCGGTGGTCCGCGCGCCCGCGTCTCGTCCGCAGGACCCGGCGCTGCTGCTGACGAACGGGCACTGCGTCCAAGACGAGCGGCCGGCGCCGGGAGCCGCGCTGGTGGACCGGCCTGCCGACTTCGCGGCACCGATCGCGGACCACCAGGGCTACCCGCGCATGACGCCCCGCGCGAACCGCCTGCTGTACGCGACGATGACCGGCACCGACATCGCGTTGTACCGCCTGGACAAGACTTACGCGCAACTGCGGTCGGCCAAGGTCTTCCGGCTGACGTCGTCGCCCGTGCGCGCGGGGGACGCGTTGACGATGGCGTACACGAGCACCCGGCTGCACTGCACCGCCGAGGCGGTGGTGCCGCACCTGCGTGAGGGCGGATACCAGCAGGACGACGCGATCCGCTACGCGACCAGCCCGGACTGCGCGCCCTGGCACGGGACGTCCGGGTCGGCGCTGCTGGCCGCGGACGGCGTGACGGTGGTAGGCGTCCACAACACCCACAACGACACGGGCGAGCAGTGCACGGCCGACAACCCGTGCGAAGTGGGCACGGACGGTTCGGTGACTTCGGTCAAGGGGCGAGGCTACGGGCAGCAGGTCGCGGGGATCGCGGCCTGCGTGGTCCAGGGGTCGAAGCTGGACCTGTCCCGCCCAGACTGCGCCCTGACGGCGGCAATCGACGGCGCGGATGCTCCGGCAGCGACGGGCCGCGCGTGAAGATCTGCCGAAAGCCAGACGCGCCGCCGTCGAGCAGCCTGGCGGGTATGAAGAAAGATTCGCGAGGTTGTGGCCGCGGCGATGCTCGCGCTGTAGCCGGCCGCAGACCACGCGGCACAGCTCAGCGTTCCCTGGAGGCCTCGGCTACCGCGGACCTGTCCGTCGGTCGCCGGTATCTGCCCGGTGGGGTTTCGTACTGTCGTTTGAACGCTACGGCGAAAGCGAATTCCGAGTGGTAGCCGACCGCGTCCGCGATGACGTTGAGCGGCGCGTCGGACTCGCGCAGCAGCCGGGCCGCGGTGGTCATCCGCCACCACGTCAGGTAGCGCATCGGCGGTTGGCCGACCAGTTCGGTGAATCGCTTGGCGAACGGCGCCCTGGACAGGCCGGCGTGCCCGGCCAGTGACGCGACGGTCCACGGGTGTGCCGGTTCCTGGTGGACGGCGTGCAAGGCCGCCGCGATGGCCGGGTCGCGCAACGCCGCCGCCCAGCCGGTGCCCGGCCTCGTTTCGTCGAACCACGCGCGCAGGGCGTAGAGCAGCAGCATGTCCAGAAGCGCGGGAATGGCGGCGTCCGTGCCGAGCCTCGGCCGCGTCAGTTCGGCACCGAGCATGTCCACCGCGGCCCTCAGCTCGGTGTGGCCGTCCGTGTGGGCATCGAGGTGGACGATCTCGGGCAGGTCCCGCAGCAGGGGGTGGTGGCCTTCGGGGGCGAGTTCGTAGGCGCCGCACAGCGTCACCGTGGACGCCCCCGCGGGATCGGCGATCACGACGGGACGGCGGTGCCGGAAGTCCGCGGCCGTGGGGTCGCACGCCTGGGCAGCCGGTGGGGTGGCCGGGCTGTCGGCCAGCACGTGCCCGCGTCCGTGCGGCAGGAGCACGACGTCCCCCGCGCCGAGCCGGACCGGTGCGGCGCCGGCCGGGACGAGGACACAGCTGCCCCGCACCACCACCCGGAACCCGACGGCCCCGGGCACGGGCGCGAACTCCTGCGCCCACGCGCCGTGCCACGCCACCAGGGCCGACCTCGGCCGGCCGGCACGCAGGACCGACAGCACGTCGCTCAGCACGTCCACGACGGCGACCCTACGCGCGGAAAGACGATCGCGAATGAATTGAGCGGCTTTCACGCATGGTTCGTCTCGATCGGGAACCCTACGGTCGAGATCATGAAAGCCGCACGGATTCATCAGCACGGCGACGCGAGCGTCATCCGGATCGACGAGATCGCCCGGCCGGTGCCCGGGATGGGCCAGGTCCTCATCGAGGTCGCCGCGACCTCGTTCAACCCGACCGAAGTGGCGTTGCGCAACGGCGCGTTACGCGACCTGGTGCCGACACACCTCCCGCTCACGCTGGGCTGGGACGCCGCGGGCACGATCGTCGAACTCGGCGAGGGCGTGCACACGCACGCGGTCGGCGACCGGGTGATCGGCTGGATCGACGGCGCGGCCGCGGAGTTCGCCGTGGCCGACGCCGCGTCGATGGTCGCCGCGCCCGCCGCCGTTCCCCTCGCCGACGCGGCCGCCCTGCCCCTCGCCGGGTTGACGGCGTGGCAGGCGATCGAGCGCGCCCGGCTCGTCGCGGGCGAGCGAGTCCTGATCAACGGCGCGGGCGGCGGCATCGGCGGCTTCGCCGTCCAGCTCGCCCACCGCGCCCGGGCCCGCGTGATCGCCACCGCCAGTCCGCGCAGCCGGCACGCGGTCCGGCGCCACGGCGCCGACCAGCTGATCGACTACACCGCCACCGCCCTCGGCGACGCGCTCGACGGTCCGGTCGATGTCGTCCTGAACCTCGTCGGCCTCGGCCGGGAACAGGCCGACGCGTTGGCTTCGCTCGTCCGTCCCGGAGGTCGCGTCGTCTCGGTCACCAACGAAATCGAGGCGCCGCCCGGCAGCGGCATGACCACCGCGAAGGTCGTAGCCCGCAACGATCCCGCCCAGCTCGCCGCACTGGTGGCGCTGGCCGACAGCGGCGCGATCACCATCGAGCCCACCGAACACCACCCGCTCGGCGAACTCGCGGTGCTCCACCGCAGAGCCGAGACCGGCGACATCCACGGCAAGATCATCGTTCTCCCGGCGGCGTGAGTCCGCTCGGCCGATCGAGTCCTCACCCCTTCGTGCGGCGGCGGGGCGCCGCCGAGCGAGGCGGTGTCGAGCGCATGTGGTCGCGCACCGGCGCCAGCAGGCCGGCGAGAGTCGCGACGTCCGCGCGTGAGAGCGGTTCGAACAGCAGGCCGCTGACCACCTCGACGTGCCCGGGCAGCACCCGCGCGAGCAGCGCGCGCCCGGCGTCGGTGATGGTGACCGTGATGCTCCGCTCGTCGTCCGGGGAGGGGGCGCGCACCACCAGGCCCGCCTTCTCGAGCAGGCCGGCCTGGTAGGTCAGGCCGCTGCGGCTGTAGACGACGCCGTCGGCCAGGTCGGTCATGCGGTGACTGCCCGTCGGCGAGTCGCCGAGCCGGGCCAGCAGCTGGAACTGCACGTAGCTGAGGTCACCGGCCTCGCGCAGCTGCCGCTCGACCGCGTGCCGGAGCAGGCTGGTCACCTCGATGAGGTCGAAGTAGGCACCGAGCTGCACGGGGTCGAGCGACGGCGGTGAATCAGACATCACCGAAGCTTACTGCTTTGAATTCGAAGGGGTCCGCGAAGCGGACACCCCGCTGCTGCACACTTGCGCCATGCCCCTGTCCGATCTGGGCGCCGCGGTCCGCTGGTTGCGCGAACACACCGAACCCGCGACCGCCGGACTGCCGGCCGGCGGACCACGGAACAACGGGCGGCGGGTCCGCGGACTGCGCCGGGAGGAGCTTGCCGAGCTGGCCGGGGTGTCCGCGGACTACATACGGCGGCTGGAGCAGGGACGGCGACACCCGTCGGCCGGCGTGGTGACCGCCATCGCCCGCGCGTTGCGGATCGGGCGGGCGGACTACGAGCGGCTCTGCGCACTCGCCGGCTACGCCGCGGTCGACGGGCAGGTGCCGCGCGAAGCCGGGGCGGCGGCGATGCGGTTGCTGGAGCGGTTCGACGACACCCCCGCGTTCCTGACCGACGCGGCGTGGAACGTCATCGCCGTCAACGGTGCGTGGATGGCACTGGGCGGCGGGGCGCCGGCCGGGCCCGCCCGGGACTGGAACATCGCGTGGCGCACGTTCTGCGATCCACGCCGGGAGATCGGCCGAACCGAGGAGCACCAGGCCGGTTTCCAGGCCGTGCTCGCCGCCCGGCTGCGTGACACGTGCCTGCGCCACCCGGCCGACGCGTCGCTCGCCGAGCTCGTCGACGAGCTGCGGAGCGCCAGCCGTCCGTTCGACACCCTGTGGCGCACCCCGAAAACGGTCTCCGCCTATGAGAACCGTGCCGTGTTCCGGCATCCGGACGGTGGCGACATCACCCTCGACGGCGCCCTGCTCGAGGTTCCCGGCGACGGCCTGATGGCGGTGGTCCTCACCGCGGCGCCGGGCTCGGCCGACGCGGCCCGGCTCAGCGAGGTCGTCCGCGCCTCCGGCGGGCCGGCCGTGGTCAGGGTGGGCCAAACCGGCCCAGGCTGACCGGACCCGTTGCCGCGATCCTGAGGTCCGTGTGGATCAAGGGAACCTTCGGCGCGCCCTCCGGCCCGCGGTGACCGGCATCACTTGCTTCGAGTTCGAAGCACTAGTAGCGTGGTCCGCAGTTGCTTCGAATTCGAAGCGACCCGAACTCGGCAGAAGTGAGAACTCCGATGAAGGCAGTGCGTTTCCACGAGTACGGCGCCCCCGACGTCCTGCGCTACGAGGACGTGGAGCAGCCGGTTCCCGGAGCCGGGCAGGTCCGGATCCGCGTCGCCGCGACGTCGTTCAACTCCGTCGACGGCAACATCCGCGGCGGCTTCATGCGCGGCCCCATCCCGACCTCGCTGCCCCACACTCCCGGCATCGACGTCGCCGGCACGGTCGACGCGCTGGGCGAGGGCGTGACCGGCATCCAGGTCGGCGACGAGGTCATCGGCTTCCTGCCGATGGACGGCGACGGCGCCGCCGCGGAGTACGTCCTCGCACCGGCCGAGGCCCTCACGCCCGCACCCAAGAGCGTCCCGCTGGCCGACGCGGCCGCGTTGCCGCTGGTGGGGCTGACCGCGCGGCAGGCGCTGTTCGACCACGGCAAGCTGGAAGCCGGGCAGCGGGTGCTGATCAACGGCGCCGGTGGCGCGGTCGGGAGTTACGCCGTGCAGCTGGCCAAGGGAGCCGGCGCCTACGTCATCGCCACGGCGAGCCCGCGCAGCGGCGAAGCGGTCAAGTCGGCCGGTGCCGACGAAGTCATCGACCACTCAACCACCGCGGTGACCGCGGCGGTGACCGAGCAGGTCGACGTCGCGCTCAACCTCGCGCCGGTCGACCCGGCCGAGCTGGCCGCGCTCGTCACGCTGGTCCGTCCGGGCGGGGTCGTGGTGAACACGACGGTGTGGATGCCCGCGCCGACCGACGAGGAACGCGACGTGCGCGGCATCGACCTGTTCGTCCGCAGCGATGCCGGACAGCTGGCGAAGCTGGTGGAGCTGGTCGACCGCGGCGAACTGCGCGTCGACGTCGCCGAGCGGGTGCCGCTGCCCGAACTGCCGGCGCTGCACGCGCGGGCCGCCGAGGGCGCGACGCACGGCAAGGTCGTCGTCGTCCCCGCCTGACCCCCCTCAGAACAGGGTCGCGGGCTCGACCGGCTCCGGCTCGGGCAGTGCGTCGAGGCCGGGCACCAGCGCTCGCACGTCGTCGTGGAACCGGCGGGCGAGCGCCGGCGCGTCGGCGTTGTCGGGGGTGTGCAGGAACACCGTCGGCGACCGGCCCTCGCGTAGCCAGCCGGCGACCACCGCGGTCCACGGCCGCCACCCCTCGACCGTCTCCTCGACCGAGTCACGGCCCAGGTAGCGGACGATCGGCCGGTCGGTCAGCGCCCGCGTCCGCCGCGGCAGCCGCGGTTTCTTGGCCCAGGCGTCCTGCTCGGCTTCGCCGGCCGGCGGGCGCTGGAAGAAGACCGTGGTGTCGAACGGAACCCACTCGGCGTCCGCGTCGGCGAGCGCCCCCTCCAGCAGCGACGTCGAGCCGGCGTCGGTGACGAACCCGGGGTGACGCACCTCCACGGCGCGCCGGCGGCCGGCGGGAAGCCGGCGCAGGAACCGGCGGAGGGCGTCGACGTCCGCGGGGCCGAACGAGCCGGGCAGCTGGGTCCACAGGACCGCCCGTTCGCCGAGGGGTTCGATCGCCGCCAGGAACGCCCGCATCTCGGCCTCCACGCCGACGAACCGGCGCTCGTGCGTGACGACCTTGGGCAGCTTGACCACGAAGCGGAAACCGGGGTCGACCTGCCGCGCCCAAGTCTCGACGGTGTCCCGGGCGGGAGTCGCGTAGAAGGTGGTGTTGCCCTCGACCGCGTTGCACCAGCCGGCGTAGGCCCGCAGGCGCTCCGTGGCCGGCAACGACTGCGGCACGAACCGCCCGGGCCACGCCTTGTGGGTCCACATCGCGCAACCGACATGAAGAAGACGTGCCACTCCACCGGCTCCCATCGATCGTGAGGGAAAACTACTACCCTGGTAACAGTTTCCCCTCACGGCGGCGGCGTGACAGATCGAGGTCAACCCGCGTCCGGTCCCTGAGGGAGGGATTCGCTGCGGGTATCGTGCTACTTCCCCGGCGCGAGGCGAGGAGCGGGATGACGGGCGAGGACGAACTGCCGCCGTACCGGGCGGTCCTGGTCGTGGACACCAAGGAGTTCGGCGGCCACTCCGACCGAGGCCAGGCGGTGCTCGCCGACGCCATCCCCGATGTGCTGGCGCTGGCGTTCGAGCGCGCCGGGCTGGCCCACGTCTGGCGCGCAGCGCTCTTCCCACACGGGACAGGTGACGGCTTCGGCCTCGGCTTCGACACGCGCCACCTGCCCGCGGTCGTGATGCGGTTCTTCGACACGCTCCAGGAGGTCCTGGCCGAGCGGGACACCCGGTTCTCCGGCGCCGCGCGCCGCGTGCGGTTGCGGATGCGAGCGAGCCTGAACGTGGGGCCGGTCCTGGACCCGGGCCCCGGCACCGGCTCGGCGGCCGCGATCGGCGGCGCGGTGATCACCACGCACCGGCTGCTCGACGCGCCCGAAGTGCGCGACCTGCTGACACGCTCCGACCCCGGGCAGACGTTCCTGGCCGTGGTGCTGTCCCAGCGGGTGTTCGAGGACGTCCTCCTGACGGAGTACGCGCGGCTGCCGCCGTCCCTGCTGGTGGCCCGGCGGGTCGCGGTGAAGGAGTACACGGGCACGGTCCACCTCTACGTCCCCCGGCCGAGCGGCGACCTGCTGACGCACGGCTTCGGCACCGACGAGCCGCCGCGACCCCTGGGACTGCCGGAGCCTGAGCGCCCGGCCCGCGCCACCAACATCATCAGCGGCGGCGACTTCGGCACGGCCATCCAAGTCGGCCACCTGCACGGCGGCCTTCGCCACGGGCCGGAGCGGTAAGCGCCCCACCGGTCAGAAAATCGCGCGCCGGATGCGTTCGAGGTGATCGCGTAGGACTTCCCGCGAAACCTTCCCGTTACATCTTGACGCGGTCGGCGTTATCGTTCAAAGTCCACGTGTGCGTTCCGGCGCACCACCGGTCGACTGCCTATCCCCTGCACCCACTCCATATTCCTGCCCGCATCGCCAGCAGAAATGTTAGCGCTAACACGTCGTCACCTGCGCTCTTGTCCCTTGCGCGGGTGTTCGCCGGGGTCCGCCGATGCGGCCCGCCTCATGTCGGCGGTCCCATTGATGAAAGGAAAGATGCTATGTCGGTTGGGTTTGCGCACACCGCGAGGTGGCGTCGCCGGTGGCGGTCGGGATCGGCCGCCGCGGCGGTCGTGGCGGTCGTGGGCGGGCTGCTCGCGTTGGCCCCCACGACGGCGTCGGCCGCCACAGTGGACACCACCGCCTGGTACGTCCTGCTGAACCGCAACAGCGGCAAGGCCCTCGACGTCAACGGCGCGTCCACCGCCGACGGCGCCAACGTCGTCCAGTGGACCCGCACCAACGCCACCAACCAGCAGTTCCAGTTCGTGGACTCCGGCGGCGGCTACTACCGGCTCAAGGCGCGACACTCCGGCAAGGTGATCGACGTGTCCAACTGGTCGACCGCCGACGGTGCCGCCATCCACCAGTGGACCGACGGCAACGCCGCCAACCAGCAGTTCCGCCTGGCCGACTCCGACAGCGGCTACGCGCGGCTGATCAACCGCAACAGCAACAAGGCGGTCGAGGTCCAGGGCGCGGCGACCAACGACGGCGCCAACGTCGTGCAGTACAGCGACTGGGGCGGCGCCAACCAGCAGTGGCAACTCGCCCGGGTCGACGGGGGCAGCAGCACCTGCGCTCTGCCGTCGACGTACCGCTGGTCATCGACCGGCCCGCTGGCCAACCCGAAGTCGGGGTGGGTCGCGCTCAAGGACTTCACCAACGTCGTCTACAACGGCAAGCACGTCGTCTACGGAACGACGGCCGACACCGCGAAGAGCTGGAAGTCGATGAGCTTCAGCCCCTTCACCAACTGGTCCGACATGGCCACCGCCGGCCAGAACACGTTGACCATCGGCGCCGTCGCACCGACGCTGTTCTACTTCGCCCCGAAGAACATCTGGGTACTCGCCTACCAGTGGGGCGGGCCGACCTTCTCCTACCGCACCTCGAGCGACCCCACCAACCCCAACGGCTGGTCGGCCCCGCAGACCCTGTTCACCGGCACCCTCCCGGTCGGGGCACCGCTCGACCAGACCATCATCGGCGACGACACGAACATGTACCTGTTCTTCGCCGACGACCTCGGCAACATCTACCGCGCCACCATGCCGATCGGGAACTTCCCGGGCAGCTTCGGCTCGAGCTTCACGAAGATCATGAGTGACACGGCGGAAAAACTGTTCGAAGCGCCCGAGGTCTACAAGATCCAGGGCCAGAACCAGTACCTCATGATCGTCGAGGCACGGGGCGCGAACGGCCGCTACTTCCGCTCGTTCACCGCCACCAGCCTCAGCGGCACGTGGACCCCGCAAGCCGACACCGAGAGCAACCCCTTCGCGGGCAAGGCCAACAGCGGCGCCACGTGGACCAACGACATCAGCCACGGCGACCTGGTCCGCACCAACCCCGACCAGACCAAGACCGTCGACCCCTGCAACCTGCAGCTGCTCTACCAAGGGCGCGACCCGCGCTCCGACGGCACGGAGTACGTCCTCCTGCCTTACCGGCCGGGCGTGCTGACCCTGCAGCGGTAGCGCATCCTCCGAAGGCCATCATCAGGGCGCTGGATGCCCTGATGATGGCCTTCAGGAGTAGCGCCGTTTGGTTGCGTGGCACCCAAGACAGGCAACTACCCCATCTCGTACTACGTCAGCTAGCAGATAGCTGTGACGTGTCGAGGCGGGTGCACTCCGCCCAGCGGGGTTGAGTACGGTGGACGCGTGGCAACGGTCCGGCTCGGCAAGGCACAGCAGGTCATTCTGCTGTGCGCGCTCGCGCTGTGCATCGTCGCCATGCACCACGCCAGCATGACGAGGCACGCCGAAGGCGCCTCCGTGACGCACGCCATGCCGGCTGTCCAAACCGCATTGACCGCGGACGCCGGCACCGGCGAACACCATCCCGGCATGCCGGATGGCGCCCACCACCTCCTTCACCTCTGCCTGGCCGTCGTCTGTGCGGCAGTGGCCCTTTTCCTCGCGCTCATGGCGCTCAGGCGGTCACGACCGGCGGAAGCCGCCGCACCGGCGAGCCCCCGCGGCTCTCCGTATCCCGGGCGTCCACCCGACAGACGCGGCCGGCTGATCCTCACCTCTCTCTGCGTCCTGCGCACCTGACCGGCCGGGCTCCACGCGGTCCTCACCGGTCTTACAGCAGCAGCAATTCACAGAGAAGGATTTGTCATGCGCAAAACTCTGCTCGCCGGCGGCCTCGCCGTTGTGTCCGCGCTCGTGCTGAGCGCGTGTAGCAGCAGCGACCACCCGTCCATGTCCGGCATGGGCTCGAGTTCGTCCGTGCCGGCCCCGGCTCCGAGCCAGCCGGCGGCGGGCCACAACGCCGACGACATCGCGTTCGCCCAGCAGATGATCCCGCACCACAGCCAGGCCCTCGACATGGCGAAGCTCGTGCCGTCCCGCGGCGCCAACCCGAAGGTCGTCGACCTGGCGGGCCGGATCGAGAAGGCCCAGGACCCCGAGATCCAGCAGATGCGGGGCTGGCTGTCCACCTGGGGAGCCACCTCGACCTCGTCGATGCCGGGCATGACCCACGAGTCCATGCCAGGCATGGGCACGTCGTCGATGCCGGGCATGATGTCCGACGCCGACATGCGGAAGCTCGAACAGGCCAAGGGCGCCGAGTTCGACAAGATGTGGCTCGAAATGATGGTCAAGCACCACGAGGGCGCGGTCGAGATGGCCAAGACCGAGCTCACCAAGGGCAGCAATGCCGATGCCAAGGCACTTGCCCAGAAGATCATCGACGCCCAGCAGGCGGAGATCACCGAGATGCGGGGCCTGCTCTCGCAAGGCTGATTCCCGGATTCCGTGGAGGCCACCCCGGGCGAACTCGGGGTGGCCTTCACGCGGGGCTGACAACTACCTGTCTAGTACTAAGCCGGATAGTGGACAAGATCCGCGCGTCACCTTACGGTGACCGCGGGGCGGTCCACCCGAACGCAGTCCCCACGACAGGAGATTCAGCACCCGTGACACCACACCGGCGATCCCTGCGACATCCGCTCGTCGCCACCGCCGCACTGATGCTCATCGGCTGGGGAACACTTCCCGCGAGCGCGCAGCCGGCTCCGCCCGGCACCAGCCAGGATCCGATGCAGCGCTACCAGGAACTCGGCGCCCAGGCCGCCAAGGCCGACGAGGACCTGTTGACCGCGCAGGATCAGCTGACCGCCCGGCAGGCCGACCGCGACAAGGCGAACGCGGACGTGACCAAGGCCGGCGACGACCTGGGCAAGGCGCAGGCGGCCATCGCGCAGTTCCGTCCGCAGGTCGCCACGATCGCCCTGTCCGCGCTCGACGGCGGGCAGCTCGACAACGCCGCGATGTTGCTGGACAGCGGAAACCGGCAGGAGTTCCTCGATCGCGCTTCGGCGTTGTCGATGCTGGCCGATCGGAAGACCGTCGTGCTCGGTGGCCTGCGCGATGCCGTGAACCGGGCCGAGAATGCGAAAACCGCCGCGGCGAACGCGCAGAAGACGGCCCAGCTGGCCGCCGACGACGCGGCCACGGCACTGGACGACGTCCGCAAGCGCCAAGAGGACCTGAAGGGGCAGATCGCCGAAGTTCGCAAGGCGCTCGGCGAGCTTCCCTCGGCCGACCGCCAGAAGCTCGGCAAGGTCCAGGACAACGGCTCCTACCTCGGTCCGCCCGGAGCCGCGAACGACGCGCTCCAGGCCGCGTTGTCCAAGCGCGGCTCGGAGTACGAGTGGGGCGCCACCGGGCCGAACGAGTTCGACTGCTCCGGCTTGACGTCCTGGGCGTACAAGCAGGCCGGCGTGACCATCCCGCGCACCAGCCGTCAGCAGTTCACCGCGGGCAAAGCCGTGCCGCTCAGCCAGCTCGTCCCGGGTGACCTCCTGTTCTACGACGACGGCACGGGCAACGCGAGCGCGATCCACCACGTCGCCATGTACGTCGGCGACGGCAAGATGGTCGACGCCCCCACGGAAGGCCAGCTGGTCGACGTACGTCCGCAGCGCGGCGACGGCCACTTGATGGGCGCACGACGCATCGTCGGGTGATCCCGGTCAGCCAGTATCCTTTTTCGCGGAGGTGCCATGCTGAAGCTGGGTGAACTCGAAGCGTCCATCATGGACGTGCTCTGGAGCACGCCGGAACCGATGCGGGTCCGCGAGGTGCTCGACGAGCTCAACCAGCACCGGAACCTGGCCTACACCACCGTGATGACGGTGCTGGACAACTTGCACCGCAAGGGCTGGGTGGTCCGCGAGATGGAGAACCGCGCCTACCGGTACACCGCGGTGACCTCCCGCGAGGAGGCCACGGCGCAGACGCTGCGGGAGCTGCTCGACTCCGCCGGCGACCGGGAGTCGGTGCTGCTGCACTTCGTGCGGTCGGTGTCGGAGGAGGAGTCGGACATCCTCCGCAAGGCTCTGCGCCGGAAGCCGCGCAGGCGGTGATCACCGCGGCGGCGCTCCTGCTCGGCGTCCTGGTGGTCGGCTGGTGGTCACCGCGGCCGCTGGGCTGGCTCTCCGCCCGGGTGGGTCCCGGCACCGCGCTGGCGTGGTGGTCGCTGACCGCGGCCGGGCTCATCGCCGGAACCATCGCCGGCGTTCTGCTCCTGGTGCTGCCCGGGCACGGCCCTGCCGCGGCGATCCTGGCTGTGCTGCACGACTGCTGGGCCGCGGTCGGCCACGGCGGCGTCCCCGCCCTCGACCCGATCGCCGGGGGCGTGGCGGCCGTCGTCGTGCTGGCCGCGACCACCCGGCTCGCGTTGGCCGCGGCCGGACGGCGTCGGCGCCGCAACGTCCTGCACCGCCGCCATCTGGTCGCCCTGCAGCTGTCCGGCTCGGCCGACGGGCGGCCGCTGCCGACCCTCTGGCTGCCGCGGGACGAGCCGGTCGCCTACAGCCTCGGCGGCCGCCGGGCGTTGATCGTCGCCAGCACGGGTCTGAAGGACCGGCTGTCGGAGCGCGAGCTGCGCGCGGTCCTGGCGCACGAGCGTGCCCACGTCCGCGGCCGGCACCACCTGCTCACCGCGTGTGCGGACGTCCTGGGCCGCACACTCGGGTTCGTCCCGCTGCTGCGGGAGCTGCCCGGCGCGGTCCGGTTGCTGGTCGAGCTGGCGGCCGACCGGACGGCGGCGGCGCAGTGCGGCGCCGAGCCGCTGCGCTCCGCCCTTCTGTCGATCCGGGCGATCGAAGGTCCCCGGCGGTCGCTGGCCATGGCGGGCGGCGACACCGCGATCCGGCTGCAGCGGCTCACCGCCCACACCGGCCCGCGGCTCGTGTCTCGGGCGGTGACCGTCGCCGGCGGGTTCGCCGCGCTGGTCGCCCCCGCCGCGGTCGCCGTCACCCTGATGGTCGGAACAAGCCTGATCTCATGCCCCTGAGGGCCCACCCACCCACCGCCACTTTCACCATGAAAGTGATCCGGAGAAGCCTCCTCAACATCACTTTCACTATGAAAGTGATCCGGAGGTGCCACCTCCACATCACTTTCATGGTGAAAGTGACGCCTTGGGGGCACCGGGTGGAGGGGGACGGCCCTCACGGGATCGCTCAGCTTGCCGCGCGGAAGCCGCGCAGGCGCAGGCTGTTGCTGACGACGAACACCGAGCTGAACGCCATCGCCGCGCCGGCGATCATCGGGTTCAGCAGGCCGGCCGCGGCCAGCGGCAACGCGGCGACGTTGTAGGCGAACGCCCAGAACAGATTGCCCTTGATCGTCCGCAACGTCCGCCGCGACAACCGGATCGCGTCGACCGCCGCCCGCAGGTCGCCACGCACCAGGGTCAGGTCGGCCGCCTCGATCGCGACGTCGGTGCCGGTGCCCATGGCCAGGCCGAGGTCGGCCTGGGCCAGGGCCGCGGCGTCGTTGACGCCGTCGCCGACCATCGCCACGACCTTGCCTTCGTCCTGCAACCGCCGCACGACGTCGACCTTGTCCTTCGGCAGCACCTCGGCGACCACCTGCTCGATGCCGACCTCGGCGGCCACCGCCTTCGCGACGGCTTCGTTGTCCCCGGTCAACAGCACCGGGGTCAACCCGAGTGCCCGCAGCTTGCCGATCGCCTCGGCCGAGGTCGGCTTCACCGTGTCCGCCACGACCAGCACGGCGCGGGCCTGCCCGTCCCAGCCGACCGCGACCGCGGTCCGGCCGAGCCGCTCGGCCGCGGCCTTGGCCTCGGCCAGCTCCGTGGGCAGGTGCAGGCTCCACTGCTCCAGCAGCGCCGTCCGCCCGACGAGCACCGCCACCCCGTCGACGACACCCTGCACGCCAAGGCCTTCGACGTTCGCGAAGCCCGCCACCTCGGGCAGGTCACCGACCTCGTCCCGCGCGCCGCGGGCGACGGCCTGGGCGATCGGGTGCTCGGAGGCGTTCTCCAGTGCCCCGGCCAGCCGCAGCACCTCGTCCGCCTCGACACCCTCGGCGGTGTGGACGTCGACCAGCGCCATCTGCCCGGTGGTGACGGTGCCGGTCTTGTCCAGCACCACGGTGTCCACCCGCCGGGTCGACTCCAGCACCTCCGGCCCCTTGATCAGGATCCCCAGCTGGGCGCCCCGCCCGGTGCCGACCAGCAACGCGGTCGGCGTCGCGAGCCCGAGGGCGCACGGGCAGGCGATGATCAGCACGGCCACCGCGGCGGTGAACGCCGCCGACGCCGTGCCGCCCGCGCCGAGCCAGAAGGCCAGGGTGCCGACGGCCAGCGCGATCACGATCGGGACGAACACCGCCGACACGCGGTCGGCGAGCCGCTGCACCTGGGCTTTGCCGGTCTGGGCGTCCTCGACGAGCTTCGCCATCTGCGCGAGCTGCGTGTCCGACCCGATCCGGGTCGCCCGCACCACCAGCCGGCCGCCCGCGTTCACCGTCGCGCCGACGACGGTGTCCCCCGGGCCGACCTCGACCGGGACGCTTTCCCCGGTCAGCATGCTGGCGTCCACGGCCGAGCTGCCGTCGGCGATGACGCCGTCGGTGGCGATCTTCTCCCCCGGCCGCACCACGAACCGGTCCCCGACCCGCAGCTGGTCGACCGGAACGCGCTGCTCGCGTCCCTCGCGCAGAACCGCGACGTCCTTCGCACCCAGCTCCAGCAGCGCCCGCAACGCGGCGCCGGCGCGTCGCTTGGAGCGGGCCTCGAAGTACCGGCCGGCCAGGATGAACGTGGTGACGCCGGCCGCGACCTCGAGGTAGATGTTCCCGTCACCGGACATCCGCTCGATGGTCAGCTCGAACGGGTGCGTCATCCCCGCCATGCCCGCGGTGCCCCACAGCAACGCATACAGCGACCACAGGAACGCCGCCAGCGTCCCGAGCGAGATCAGCGTGTCCATCGTCGCGGCACCGTGCCGCAGGTTCGCCCACGCGGCGCGGTGGAACGGCCAGGCGCCCCACACCAGCACCGGCGCCGCCAGCGTCAGCGAAATCCACTGCCAGTACGTGAACTGCAGCGCCGGCACCATCGCCAGCACCACGACCGGCAGCGACAGCGACGCCGACACGACCAGCCGCTGCCGCAGCGCCCGGGTCGGGTCTTCTTCCTCGACCGCCTCCGGCGTCTCGGTCTTCGGAGAGGGCAACGTGGCGCCGTACCCCGCGGCCTCGACCTGCTCCACCAGCCGCTCCGGCTCGACGTCGCCGGAGTAGACAACCTTCGCCTTCTCGGTGGCGTAGTTGACCGTGGCGGTCACGCCGTCCAGCTTGTTCAGCTTCCGCTCGATCCGCATCGCGCACGACGCGCACGTCATCCCGGTGATGGCCAGCTCGACCTCACCGGTCGCGACCTGGGGACGTTCGACTTCGGTACTCATGCGCCGGCTCCCGTCCGCGTGTCGACGGTGAACTCGGCCGTGCGGACCTTCCCGGCGTGCCGGAAGTCCAGGAACAGCCGGTAAGTTCCGGCCGAGGGGACCTCGGCGTAGAAGGTCACCGTGGGGCCCGCGGGGGTCCTGCCGTCGCCGGGTTCGCCGTCCGGGTGGACGTGCAGGTAGGCCAGATCGCCGCCGCGCAGGGCCACGAGGTGACCGTAGGCGCCGAGATAGGGCTGCAGGTCGGTGACGGGCTTGCCGTCCAAGGTGGCGGTCACGGTGACCTTCGACGTACTGCCGGGCACCAGATCGCCGTCCAGCCGGACTTCGTAACCGTCCACAGTGGCCGTCTTGGCCGGCGCGTACTCGACCGGCCGGAACTCGCCCGGCGCGACCAGGTCGACGCCCAGCGTCGTCGCTTCGGCGCCGGTCGGCTTGAAGTCGGCGAACGCGCGGTAGCTGCCCGCGTCCGCGACGGTCAGCGGCACGCTCCAGGTGCCGTCGGCCGCGAGTTCGGGGTGCACGTGCTGGAACCCGGCGGTGTCCCGTCGGACGACGATCAGGTGCAACCGCTTCTCGTGCTCGACGTCGAACGCGGTCACCGGGTGCCCGTCCGGGCCGGTGATGCGGAAGGTGAAGGGGGTGTTCGTTCCGGGAGTGAGCGTCGTGCTGGTGGGCGTGAGGGTGAAGCCGCCCCTGGACGACGCCAGCCCGCCGGGCTGGTCGGTGTTCGCGGCCTCCGCGACGGTGCCGCTGTGGGTGTCCCCGTGCCCGGCGTCCTCGCCACCGTGCACCCCGGCCGTGCCGGAGAAGGGACCGACAGCGGTGCCGGTCGCCCAGGCGCCACCGGCGACCAGGACGAGCGCCGCACCGTAGGCGGAAAGCTTCGCTGCTGTGTTCATGACTGGGTCCTCACCGCGGGCACGGGCCCGCAGGTCGAGAAGCTGCCGCGGCTCAGGCGGTCAGCTCGTAGCCGGCTTCCTTGACGGCGCCGCGCACGTCCGCGACGTCGAGGTCCTTGCTGCTGGTCACGGTCACCCGGCCGGTCGGCAGATCCACCACGACGCCGGTGACGCCGTCGATCTCGCTGACCTCTTCGGTGACCGAGCGCACGCAGTGCTCGCAGGTCATGCCGGTCACGGTGTAGGTCTGCTCGCTCATGTGCTTCTCCTTCTCGGTTTCCCCGGTTTCAGGAACGGACGAGCCGGGCGATCGCGTCGCTCGCCTCGCGGATCTTGTCTTCGGCGGTCGTGCCGCCTTCGGCGACCGCCTGGCTGACGCAGTGCCGCAGGTGTTCGTCCATCAGCCCGAGCGACACCGACTGCAGCGCCTTCGTGGCCGCGGACACCTGGGTGAGGATGTCGATGCAGTACTTGTCGTCCTCGACCATCCGCTGCAGCCCGCGGATCTGTCCCTCGATCCGCCGCAGCCGCTTCAGGTAGTCCTCTTTGCCTGAGCTGTACCCGTGCGGGCCTGCGTCAGCGGTCAACTCGCTCATATCACCAATATACCCTGGGGGGGTAGGGTAGTCAAGGCGTCTTCACCCCTACCCCCCATAGGTACCCGGACGGGAGTTCCCCATGGCGCACTCGCCCGCACTGCTGCAGGGCTACCTGGAGCTGTCCCGCGCGATCAAGCGCGTCAAGCTGCCGCGCGCCCTCAGCGAGAAGATCTCCCTCGCCATCCAGGAATGGCTCGGGTGCGCACTGTGCCTCGCCGCTCACGCCGAGGCCGCCCGCGACGCCGGCTTGAGCGAACTGGACATTTCACTCGCCCGTCAGGCCACGTCGACCGACGCTCGCGAAGCGGCACTGCTGACCTACACCGTTCGCGTACTGGCCGAACCATCGTCGATCACCGGCGAAGACGTCGCGGAACTGAAGGAGTACGGCTGGAGCGACGGATCGTATGTCCCTCAATGAGCCATTCACGGCCTTGGGCGAACACCTGAAACCGGGCCAATCGGGCCAATCGGGCCAATCGGGCAGCTTGACAGCTCGCTGCCGCAGCTAACTGCCCGCCGTGCCAGGAGCAAGCTGACGGTCGGGCCTCTCGTTCTCCGCAAAGCGGTGGCGGACCACGGCGGCCACTGCTACCTTTCCGGAGGCCGTGCGAGAGAACGAGGAGGTGGTACCCGTGAACGTATCGACATGGGTGCTCTCCTCCGGGGTCACGGTCGGGCGATAGGTCGTCCGGGAGCGCCGTTCACGAGCACTCCCGAAAGGCACGACCATGCACTTCACCTCCGAACGGCGCCTCGACGACGGTGTCCTCGAGCGCGAGTTCACCCTCGGCGAGATCCCCGGCATCCTGTGGACGCCCGGATCCGCGTCCGCGCCGGTCCCGCTGATCCTGCTCGGCCACCCGGGCGGGCTGCCCAAGATGTACCCCCGGCTGGCGGCCCGGGCCCGGCACACGGTGGCGCAGGGCTACGCCGCGGCCACCATCGAACTCCCCGGCGGCGGTGACCGGCCCCGGCTCGCCGACGTCGAGGCGGCCCGCGCCGACCTGCGCCGGGCGCTGCAGGCCGGTGAGCCGGTCGATGACGGGATCGTCGACCGCCTCGTCCTCCCGCTGGTCGACAGGGCCGTCCCGGAATGGCAGGCCACCCTGGACGCCCTCCTCGCGCTGCCCGGGATCGACGGCCCGGTCGGGTTCGCGGGCGGGGTGATCGCCATCGGCGTCCGGCTGGCGGTGGTCGAGCCGCGGATCGCGGCCGCCGCGCTGTTCGCCGGGAGTTTCGTGCCCCGCTCCATGTTCGAGGAGGCCCGGCAGGTCACCATTCCGCTGCTGGTCCTGCTGCAGTGGGACGACGAAGGAAACGACCGGCAGCTGGCCCTGGACCTGTTCGACGCTTTCGGCTCCAAGGAGAAGACTTTGCACGCCAACATGGGCGGGCACACCGGCATCCCGGCGTTCGAGGGGGACGACGGGAACCGGTTCTTCGGCCGGCACCTGAAGTGAGGCCGGCCGTTCAGGTCGTCGGACCAGCCGCCGCGGCGAAAAGTTTTTCCGGGGCCGTGTTGATCCGCGGTCCGCTCGTTCGACAAGAGGGTGCGAGGCCGAGAGGCGGCCACGCCGGATGAGGAGAACGCGATGGCGAAGTACATGCTGATCATGCGGGGCACCGACGAGTCGAACGCGGCCATGATGGCCGACATCGACGAGATGATGGCCACGAGCCGCCAGTTCATCGAGGACCTGTTCAAGGCCGGCGTCTACGTCGCGGCCGAAGGGCTGGACGATCCCGCCCAGGGCGTCGTGGTCGACTTCAGCGGCGAGACCCCGGTGGTCACCGACGGGCCCTACGGGGAAACCAAGGAACTTTTCGGGGGTTTCTTCCTCATCGATGTCGCCTCGAAGCAGGAGGCGATCGAGTGGGCCAAGCGGGTCCCGGCGGCCCCCGGGGCCAAGATCGAGGTCCGGCGGGTGCCCGGCAGCGACGAGGTCCCGCAGGCCGGCCGGTGATCGCCGGGGAACGGGCCCGGAACGGCGGGATCTGATGGACACGGCCGATGTCGCGGCCGTCTGGCGGATCGAGTCGGCGCGGATCGTCGCCGCGCTGACCCGGTTCACCGGCGATTTCGGGCTGGCCGAGGACGCGGCCCAGGAGGCGGTGGCCGAGGCGCTGGTGTCGTGGCCGCTCGCCCCGCCGGCCAATCCGGCCGGCTGGCTGAGGGCCACGGCCCGGCGGCGGGCCATCGACGCGATCCGCCGCCGGGCCGCCCTCCACGACCGGTACGCCCTGCTGGCGGCGAACCCGGCGATCGAGGAAGAAATCGACCCCGACCGGATCGACGACGACGTGCTGGCGCTGATGTTCGTCAGCTGCCACCCGGTCCTCTCCCCCGAGGCCCGGGTGGCGCTGACCCTGCGCGTGGTCGGCGGCCTGTCCAGCGAAGAGATCGCCCGCGCGTTCCTCGTCCCCGTGCCGACCGTGCAGGCCCGCATCACCCGGGGCAAGAAGACGATCGCGGCGGCCGGGGTGCCGTTCGAGCTGCCGCCGGCCGACGAGCGCCGGGAACGGCTGGGCGGCGTGCTCAGCGTCATCTACGTGATCTTCGGCGAAGGGTCGACCGCCACGTCGGGCGACCGGCTGCTGCGCCCCGACCTCGCGTACGAGGCGATCCGGCTGACCCGCACCCTGGCCGCGCTGCAGCCGGACGAGCCGGAGGTGCACGGCCTGCTCGCGTTGTGCGAGCTGACGGCCGCGCGCTTCCCGGCCCGGACCGGCCCGGACGGTTCACCGATCCTGCTGGAGGACCAGGACCGGCGCCGGTGGGACTTCTCGGCGATCCGCCGTGGGCTCGCCGCGCTGGCCAAGGCGTCGGCTCGCGGCCTCGGCCCCTACGGCCTGCAGGCCGCGATCGCCGCCGCCCACGCGTCGGCGCCCTCGGTCGAGGCGACCGACTGGAACCGGATCGTGGTGCTCTACGAGGCACTCGGCCGGGTCGCGCCCTCGCCGGTGGTCGAGCTCAACCGGGCCGTCGCCGTGGCCATGGCCTCGGGTCCGGAGCAGGCCCTGGCCATCGTGGACGAGCTGATCGCCACGGACCGGCTTCCCGGTTCGCATCTGGTCCCGACCGTGCGCGGGGAGCTGCTGGCCCGCCTCGGCCGGCGCCCGGAGGCGCGTGCCGAACTGGAACTGGCGGCCCGGCTGTGCGCCAACCAGCGCGAACGCTCGGTACTGCTGCGCAAGGCGGCCGCGCTGGACTGACTTCTCCGGCCCGGCTGGGCTCCACTCCGGCTTCGGTTCAGAGCCGCTTGGTGCGGCGCCACCCCCCAAGCGCTACCGAGCGGCAGGAACGTCTGGGAGGTCCCAATGGGTAGAGCTGTCCGGTTGGTCGAGCCACAGCCGGTGCGTCCCATTTGGGGACACGGTGAGGCCCAGACGTTCCCACTTCGGTTTCCCGGCTGCGGACCACTGATCGTGAGCCCACTCGACGGCTTCCCACACGCCAGTCTCGCCGGCTTCGGTCACTGTGCTGTCCGCGAGGTTCACTCGGGCCCAGGAGCCATCCGGAGCCGAGACCGTCGTGAACGTCGGGTGGAGGGTGTCCGGGTCCAGGTCGTACCCGAATGTCGTTCCAGGCGGCAGTCGCAGCTGGGCCAAGAACCACACGATGGGGACGTCGTTCCACGGCTTACCCGGTGTGGCCGTTGCGCGGACCTGCTCATCTCCTGAGGCTCGCGCTGCCTGACTGGCCTGCGGCGTGGCTTCGGCGTGCCGCATGGCCATGAATGCGGCCCAGCGGGCTGTGAACCGCCCCGCCAAGCGATCGCCAGTGCGCCGGAGGTGGACCAGGTTGCCCGCGCTGATCGCCCGCTTGAGGTCGACGAGGACGGTGCCGCCCTCGGCGAGTTGGTCCGCCCATGCCCACGGCACGGCAGGAACCGAGCAGGTGGCAATGATCCGATCGTATGGAGCGAATTCAGGCAAACCGTCAGCGCCATCCGACGCCCTCAAGGTCGGGAAGAAGCCCGCGGCGCTGAGCCTCGCCTGAGCCAGCTCGATCAGATCAGCGCCGACGTCGACCGAAAACACGTTGTCGTCGCCGAGCCTGTACGCGAGCAACGCGGCGTTGTAGCCCGTGCCGGTGCCGATCTCCAGAACGCGCTGACCGTCGCGCACGTCCAGCGTTTCGAGCATCCTCACCATCAGATCGGGCTTCGTGCTGGACGAGATCGGCGTCCGGTGAGGCCCGCCATCGGAAAGCACCGTGATCAGGGTCTCCGGTGAGTAGACCCGTTCCAGACTGCCGGCCGTGGCGAACTCGGTCCATTCGCCGGTGCCACTCTGCTCGAAGGCGGTGGGAACGAGCAAGTGCCGGGGCACAGCGGACACGGCCCGGTGCCACTCCGGTGATAGCAGGTCACCACGCTGCCGCAACAGGTCCGCGAGCCGTTCGGCATGGCTCGTCCAGCCGGTTTCACCGGTGCTCATGGTGGACCCCTGCTAGTAGGTCAGCGAGTTGATCAGTCAGCGGCGCCCCTCGGCCGTCTTCAAGGGCGTCTTCAAGCCATCCATATTGTCCACCAGCGTTGATCTCCAGGAACGTCCATGTCCCGTCAGGTTGCACAACGAAGTCAAGCGAACCGTAGACCAGGCTCATCGAAGTCATCAGGCTACGCACGCCCTCGACCACGTCCGGCGGGGACTCGATCAAGCGGTAGTTCAAGCTGTCGTAGTCGGTTCGCCAATCGATGTACGCCGTGGCGCTACTCGCATGCACCGTCTTACCGCCCTTGACGAACTGGCGCACCACGTCGGGATCGTTCGTGATCGCCGTTTCCGGAACATTCAAACCGCAACGCGCCGCTGTGGCGAGCTGGACCGGCTTATACGCTGCATCGGCCAGCCGGGCCGGATGGTTGACCCACAACACTTGCGGTAGCCGCGCCGCCCGGGCCCGGCAGCCGCAGCGCGACGTCGAGGGGGCGAGCCGCGGAACCCCGGCCACGGCTGGTCGCGACGACGTCACGGACCTCCAGGTGACCGAAGCCGTCCTCGGTGAGACCCCGCCACCGGCGCTTCGAGACGCGAAGCTCGAGCTCGGCGCCCGGCCACGGGCCGGTGACGAGCAGGACCGCGCCCCGGTTGCGGACGCGTCCGGCGAGCCGGCGGGCCAGCGGCTGCGGGATCCCGCGGGCGACGGCCGCGCCGAGCACGACCAGGTCGAACCCGTCGATCAGCGCCGAGAGCACCGCCGCGACCTCGGCCCCGGGCTCGGGCACGAGCGCCAGCCGGTCCAGGTCGACGCCCAGTTCGGCGGCCGCGACCACCCCCACGTCCGGCATGCCGGCGAGCGCCGCCCACGAGCCTTCCCGCGTCGCTTCGGCGAGCAGCGCGAGCGCCAGCGCGGTCGAGCCCCGGATCGACACCGCGCTCCCTCGCCGCAGCCGGCCCGGCAGCAGCGTGGCGAGGGTCGGCGTCACCGGCAGGAAACCGGGGGACGCCGAGCCTGGCGGACTCGGCTCGCCGAGCCGAGCGGCCGTGCGGACACCGGGCATCGCCGCGAGCCCGGCGACCGCTTCCGGCACCGCCACCACGCACCTCCAGCACCACGAACACGCACCGGAGACACCCGCGCGGGGAAGCCGCGAGCGAACCCGAACACTCATCGAACACTTGTTCGGATAGTGCGAGACCGCGCGTCCGATGTCAAGGGGAGAGCGGGCGGAGTTGCCTCTGCCACAACTGGCGATCCGGCTGAGGTATCCGCAGGTCATCCAGTCGCGCCGGAGCCCAGCTCTCCGTGGTGGACCGCGTGGGCGCCGGGTCGGCGGCCGATGAGGAGCCGCCGGGGACACCGACATCCGGGCGGTCACCTTGGTCATCGTTCGCGCTCCTCTCGTGGTGGCGGCCCCATCAGCCGGAGCCGGCCGCCCGTTCCCGGCACGCGCCGACGAGAAATGAAACTTTCATGGAGCAGCGGGACGTGGTCAGGCGCAACACCCCCGCCCGCCGCCGCCGGTCGCCGGTGACTTGACGGACGCGAGCCGTCACTTCAGCATCCCGTCGGCAACCGAAAGTCCAGGGCACTGAATCGGGTGGAGGCGTCCGTGGTGGGTATCCGGCGATGGCGGAAGCGACGATCGGTCACGGCCGCCGGCCTGGCGGTGTCCCTCGTGGCCGTGCTGTTCACGGACCAGCCGGCCACGGCGGCGGCCACCGGGCCCGCGCTGTCGGTGGACGCGTCCGCCGCCCGGCACGCGATCAGCCCCGACATCTACGGCCTCAACGGCGGCGATCCGGCGTTCAACGCCGAGATCGGCCAGTCGGTGGCGCGCTGGGGCGGCAACGCGACCAGCCGCTACAACTTCAAGAACCACACCTACAACACCGGCAGTGACTGGTTCTTCGAGAACATCGTCGCGGACGAGGCCCACTCCGTCGAGGGGATGGTCAAGTCCAACCTCGACCGCGGCATCAAGCCGGTCGTCGCCGTGCCCCTGAGCGGGTGGGTGGCCAAGGACTCGCCGGCGCAGCACCCGTTCACCTGTGGCTTCCCGGCGACCCGGTTCCCGCAGCAGGACAAGTTCGACGAGTGGGACCCCAACTGCGGCAACGGCCAGCTCAACCAGCAGAACCTCGCCGGCGTGGCCACCGACAGCTCGATCCCGGTGGACACGTCGTTCGACGGCGAGATGGTGTCGTTCCTGGTGAGCAAGTTCGGCACGGCGGCGCAGGGCGGCGTGCCGATCTACGAGCTCGACAACGAGCCGGTGCTGTGGGCCAGCACGCATCGTGACGTGCACCCCGCGCCGGTCACGATGGACGAACTGGGCACCAAGGGCACCGCGGCCGCCGCGGCGATCAAGGCCGCGGACCCCAGCGCGGCGGTCCTCGGCCCGTCCGGCTGGGGGTACTGCGAGTGGGTCGCCTCCGGGCTGGACGGCTGCGGGCCGGGCGCCGATTCGGCCGCGCACGGCGGGCTCAACCTCTCCCAGTGGTACCTGAAGAACATGAAGGACTACAGCGACGCCCACGGTGGAAAGCGCTACCTCGACTACTTCGACCAGCACTTCTACCCGCAGATCAGCGGCGACAAGAACCCCGAGGCCAACGCGTTGCGGCTGCGGTCCATCCGCTCGCTGTGGGACCCGACGTACGTCGAGGAGTCCTGGATCGGCCCCAGCGGCGTCAACGCGCCGCCGCTGCAGTTCATCCGCACGATGAAGTCGTGGATCGACCGGTACAACCCCGGCACCAAGACCGCCATCACCGAGTACAACTGGGGCGCCCTGGACGACATCAACGGCGCGCTGGCGGAGGCCGACATCCTGGGCGTCTTCGGCCGTGAAGGCCTCGACCTCGCCACGATGTGGGGCGAGCCCAAGCCGACCGACCCTGGCGCGTACGCGTTCCGGATGTACCGCAACTACGACGGCGCGGGCAGCCGGTTCGGGGACGTCAGCGTGCAGGCGGCCTCCGCCGACCAGGGCCAGCTGGCGGTGTACGCGGCGGAGCGCTCCTCCGACAAGGCGCTGACCGTCATGGTCGTCAACAAGACCGGCGGCGACCTGACCTCGCCGCTGTCGGTGGCCGGGTTCGACAGCACCGGTGCGGCGCAGCGGTTCACGTACGGCCCCGCCAACCTGGGCGCCATCGTGCACGGCGGCGATCTCCCGGTGACCAACGGGAACGTCGAGGCGACGTACCCGGCGAACTCCATCACGCTGCTGGTCCTGCCGCCGGCCGGGTGCACGGCAAGCCTGCAGGTCAACGGCGACTGGGCCACCGGGCACGTCGCGACGGTGACGGTCACCAACAACCGCCGCGCGGCGATGACCGGGTGGCGGGTCAGCTGGACGTGGCCCGGCGACCAGCAGGTCACCAACTCGTGGAACACCACCCTGAAGCAGAACGCCACCAGCGTCGTCGCCACGGACGCCGGGTGGAACGGCTCGATCGGCGTGGGCGGCAGCACCAGCTTCGGGTTCCAGGCCACCGGGAGGGCGGCGCCACCGGCGCTGACCTGCACTCCCGCCTGAGCGAACGCCCGCGGCGGCGCCGGGCCGGCAGCGGCCGGCCCGGCGCCGTCGTGGTCAGCTCACGCACGCTACGGCCGCCGGCCTATCGCCGGCATATCGAAAACCGGATACGCGCCGGCAACACCACGCTCTCTTGACTGGGGGCATGACCTACCGCGAACCAGCGCGAACCGCGGTCCGCCGCACCCGGTCGCCGGCGTCCGGTTTCCCCTCGGACGGCCCCACGGGCATCACGATCTACGGCTGCGGGCCGGACGAAGCCGCCTTGTTCCGGGAGATGGCGCACCGCTGCGGCGTGGTGCCGACCATCACCGAGGCCGCGGTATCCGAAGCCACTGTCGAGCTGGCCTCCGGAAACCGATGCGTCAGCGTCGGCCACAAGACCCCCGTCACCAACCCCACGCTGCTCGCGCTCAGCCGGGCCGGCGTGCGGTACATCTCCACCAGAAGCATCGGCTACAACCACATCGACGTGGACTACGCGGAGAGCGTGGGCATCGCGGTCGGGAACGTCGACTATTCGCCCGACAGCGTGGCCGACTACACCCTGATGCTGATGCTGATGCTGGTGCGAGACGCCAAATCCGTCATCAGGCGCACGGATGTCCATGACTACCGGTTGAACGACGTACGCGGGAAAGAACTCCGCGACCTGACGATCGGGATCATCGGCACCGGACGCATCGGCGTGGCGGTCATGGACCGGCTGCGCGGCTTCGGCTGCCGCGTGCTGGCCTACGACATCCGGCCCAGGAACTCCGCCGACTACGTCCCTCTCGACGAGTTGCTGCAGCTGAGCGACCTGGTCACGCTCCACACCCCGCTGACGGCGAGCACCCACCACCTCCTCGATCGTCGCCGGATCGCGCAGCTGAAGCACGGCGCGTTCGTCGTCAACACCGGGCGCGGTCCCCTCCTCGACACCGACGCCCTCATTGCGGCCCTGGAAAGCGGCGCGCTGGGCGGCGCGGCGTTGGACGTCCTCGAAGGCGAGGAAGGCATCTTCTACACCGACTGCCGGACCAAGCCCGTCGAAAGCGAGCGGCTGGTGCGGCTGCAGGGAATGCCGAACGTGCTCATCAGCCCGCACACCGCCTACTACACGGACCACGCGTTGAGCGACACCGTGGAAAACAGTCTCATCAACTGCTTGAGCTTCGAAAGCGGGGAACGGCATGGATAAGGTCAAGGTCGGCATCATCTTCGGGGGAACCACCGAAGAACATCCCGTCTCCGTCAAGTCCGCGCAAGAGGTCGCGCGGAACCTCGACACCGGCAAGTACGAGCCGTTCTGGATCGGGATCACGAAGAGCGGCGAGTGGAAGCTCTGCGACGGTCCGGACGCGGGCTGGGAGGACGGCGACTGCCGTCCGGTCGTGCTGTCGCCGGACCGCGGTGTCCACGGGCTGCTCGTCCTGGAGCAGGGACGGTACGAAGCGATCAGGCTGGACGTCGTATTGCCCCTCCTCCACGGAAAGCTCGGCGAGGACGGCGCGATGCAGGGTTTATTGGAACTCGCCGGCGTGCCCTACGCCGGCTGTGACGTTCCCGGTTCCGCTTTGTGCATGGACAAGTCCCTCACCTACCTCGTCATCCGGAACGCGGGGATCGCGACGCCGAAGTTCTGGACCGTCACGGCGGACGACGCCATCGATCCCGGGCGGCTCCCCTATCCCGTCTTCGTCAAGCCGGCTCGTTCGGGTTCGTCCTTCGGCGTCAGCAAGGTCTCCCGGCCGGAAGACCTCCCGGGCGCGGTGGAGACCGCGCGGCAGTACGACGCGAAGGTGCTGATCGAAGAGGCCGTCGACGGCAGCGAGATCGGCTGCGCGATCTTGGGGAACGACCCGGACCTGCTCGTGGGCGAACTGGACCGGGTCGCGCTCTCCCACGGCTTCTTCAAGATCCACCAGGAGAGCAACCCCGAAAGCGGCTCCGAAAATTCGACGTTCATCGTTCCCGCCGACATTCCGGCGGAGTCGCGCACACTGGTCCTGGAGACGGCGAAGGCCGTGTACCGCGCGCTGGGCTGCCGGGGACTGTCGCGAGTGGACATGTTCCTGAAGGCAGACGGGACAGTGGTCCTCAACGAGGTCAACACCCTGCCCGGCCTGACCTCGTACAGTCGTTATCCGAGGATGATGGCGGCCGCGGGGCTGCCGCTCGCCGAAGTGATCGACCGGATGATCCTCCTGGCCTTGACGGGGAAACTCCAGTGAACGAAGATTTCGCCTTCGTGGACGAGTGCGTGCCCGGAATACGCTGGGACGCCAAGTACGCCACCTGGGACAACTTCACCGGCAAGCCGGTGGACGGATATCTGGCCAACCGGGTCGTCGGCACGAAGGCCTTGTGCGCGGCCCTGGAAAGCGCGCAGGAGAAGGCCGAGTCCCTTGGCCTCGGCTTGCTCCTGTGGGACGGTTACCGACCGCAACGCGCCGTGGACTGCTTCGTGCGCTGGTCGCGGCAGCCGGAGGACGGCCGGACGAAGCCGCGGCACTACCCGAACATCGACCGGGCCGAGATGTTCGAGAAGGGTTACGTGGCCGCGAAATCGGGCCACACCCGGGGCAGCACCGTGGACTTGACGCTCTACCACCTGGACACCGGTGAACTCGCGCCCATGGGCGGCGGTCACGACCTGATGGACCCCGTCTCGCATCATGGCGCGAGTGGCATCACGCACGCCGAAGCGCGAAACCGCCGGCACCTTTGCTCCATCATGGAGGCCTGCGGTTTCCGCCGGTACGACTCCGAGTGGTGGCACTACACGCTGAGAGACGAACCCTATCCGGACACCTATTTCGACTTTCCCATCACATGAACGAAATCCGTCCGGCGCGGACCGCCGACGCCCCGTGTCTCACCCGGCTGCTGACCCAGCTCGGGTACCCGAGCGAACTCGACGCGGTCGCCCGCCGGCTGACCGGCATCCTGCCCTCGGTCACCCAGCAGGTCCTGGTCGCGGCCGACGGCTCGCGCATCGACGGCTACGTCAGTGTCGAGCGGCGGTCGGCGCTGCACGACGACGAACGCGCGGAAATCACCGGCCTGGTCGTCGACGCGGCGGCCCGCCGGTCCGGTCTCGGCCGCGCGCTGGTGGCCGCCGCCGAACAGTGGGCCCGGCAGCAAAACCTGCACACCATCGTGGTTCGTTCGAACGTCGTGCGCCCCGAATCCCACCTGTTCTACGCGGGCATCGGGTATGTGCGGACGTCGACTTCGCATACCTACCGCAAAGACTCCACCACGACGACGGGGCGGGCGTGACGGCGCCGCGCGTCGTGGTCGCCGGCGGCCATTCAGCCGGGCACATCGAGCCCGCGATGAACTTCGCCGACGCGCTGCGCCGGCTGGCGCCCGCGGCCGAGATCACCGCGCTGGGCACCGTCCGCGGCCTGGACACCACGCTCATCCCGGCCCGCGGCTACCCGCTCGAACTCGTCCCGCCGGCGCCGCTGCCACGCGAACTGGACCAAGCCCTGCTGCGGACGCCGGGCAGGCTGCGCGACTCGGTGCGGGCGGCCGGTGCGGTGCTCGACCGCGTGCGGGCCGAGGTCGTGGTGGGCTTCGGCGGCTACGTGGCCGGGCCGGCCTACCTCGCCGCCCGCCGGCGGGGTCTGCCGATCGTCGTCCACGAGGCGAACGCCCGGCCCGGGGTGGCCAACCGGCTGGCGGCCCGGATGACGACGCACGTGTTCACGGCCGCGCCGGGGGTGCGGCTGGCGCACGCCACCGCCATCGGGATCCCGCTGCGGCCGTCGATCACCGGGCTCGACCGGCCCGCACTGCGCGACGCCGCCCGGCAGCGGTTCGGCCTGCGCCCCGGCGGGCCGGTGCTGATGGTCACCGGCGGTTCGCAGGGCGCCCGGACGATCAACGCCGCGGTGTCCGGCGCGGCCGCGGCGTTGCGGGCGAACGGCGTGCAGGTGCTGCACGTCACCGGGCCACAGCACGTGGTCGAGGTGCCGGACGGCGACCCGCCCTACGTCGTCCTTCCGTACGTCGACGAGATGCAGTACGCCTACGCCGCCGCCGACTTCGTGGTCTGCCGCTCGGGGGCGATGACGTGCGCCGAACTGGCCGCGGTCGGCCTGCCCGCCGCGTACGTCCCGCTCCCGCTCCGCGGCGGAGAGCAGCGGCTGAACGCCGAGCCGGTCGTCGCGGCCGGCGGGGCGCTGCTCGTCGACGACGCCGTCCTCGGCCCGGCCTGGATCGAGGACACCCTGATCCCGGTGCTCACCGATCCCGGGCGGCTCGCGGCGATGTCGGCCCACGCGTCGGCGGCCGGCGCGCCTGACGCGGACGTCGTCCTGGCCCGGCACGTGCTCACCGCGGTCGCCGCGCGGCGGGCAGGTGCACCGTGACGCGGAGCCCGCCGCCGGTGCGGGGGGTGAGCGTGAGGGTTCCGTCGTGCGCCTGGGTGATGCTTTTGACGATGGCCAGGCCGAGCCCGACACCGGCGTGGTCGGTGCGGACGCGTTCGGTGCCGCGCTGGAACGGCTCGACGAGCGTGGAAACCCGTCGCGAGGTGAGCTTCTCGCCGGTGTTCTCGACCGTGAGCACCACCGTCTTGGGTCGAAGACTGGTCGTGACCCACACGGTGCCGTGGTCGGGCAGGTTGTGGGCGATCGCGTTGTGCACGAGGTTCGTGGTCATCTGCAGCAGGAGCGCGTGCGAGCCGGTGGTGGGGGCGATGTCGCCGGAGGTCTCGATGGTGAGGCCGCGCTTTTCCGCGAGGGGAAGAAGCGTTTCGGTGGCTTCTTCCGCGACGAGGGAGAGGTCGACGTCTTCCGGCGTGAAGGACCGCTGGTTGGCGCGGCTGAGCAGGAGCAACGCTTCGGTGAGGTCGATCGCCCGGCTGTTGACGAAGTGGAGGCGCTCGACGAGTTCGCCGGTGTCGCGGTTCACGTCGTTGCGGGCCACGTCGAGAAGTGTCTGCGTGATCGCCAGCGGGGTGCGCAGCTCGTGGGAAGCGTTGGCCGCGAACCTCTGCTGTTCGGCGTCGTGGGCTTCGAGCCGGGTGAGCATGAAGTCGAAGGCGTCGGCGAGTTCGCGGAACTCGTCTTCGCGGCCCTCCAGCTGGATCCGGTGGGAGAGCGATCCGTTCGCGGCCAGGCGGGTGGCGTTGGTGATGCGCGTCAGGGGCGCGAGCATGCTGCCGGCGAGGATCCACCCTCCCAGGAGACCGGACGCCAGCAGGAACGCCAGCGCCGCGGCGGCCTTCGGGACGAAGGCCTCCTCCAGGTCGTAGCGGGTGGGGACGCGAATCTCGAGGGCCAGCACCTCGGGCACGTAACGCAGCAGGTACACCCAGACGACCGCGAGCAGCAAGGTGCCGGTCAGCATGATGCAGCCGGCGTAGCTGAGGGTGAGTTTGAGGCGGACGCTCATCCCGGGTTCCCTATCCACGGTCGCCTCCCGCAGGTCCCGCGTCGATGCGGTACCCGACGCCGGCCACGGTGGCGATGATCCCGGGTTCGCCGAGGCGTTTGCGCAGCGCCGAGACGGTGATGCGCACGGCGTTGGTGAAGGGGTCGGCGTTCTCGTCCCACGCCCGTTCCAGCAGCTCTTCGGCGCTGACGACACCGCCTTCGGCGGCGACGAGGACTTCCAGCACGGCGAACTGCTTCCGGGTGAGCGCGACGTAGCGGCCGTCCCGGTAGACCTCGCGGCGGAACGGATCCACCCGCAGACCGGCGATCTCCCGCACCGGCGGCCGGTTGTGGGCGCGCCTGCGGTCGAGGGCCCTGAGCCGGAGCACGAGCTCCCGCAGCTCGAAGGGCTTCGTGAGGTAGTCGTCGGTGCCGAGTTCGAACCCGGTGACCTTGTCGTCGAGCCGGTCGGCGGCGGTGAGCATGAGGATCGGCAGGCCGCTGCCGGAGGCCACGATGTGCTTGGCGATCTCGTCACCGGTGGGTCCGGGCACGTCCCGGTCGAGGACGGCGATGTCGTAGGTGTTGATACTCAGCAGCTCCAGAGCGGTGTCGCCGTCACCGGCGATGTCCGCCGCGATCGCCTCCAGGCGCAGGCCATCGCGGATGGCTTCCGCCATATAGGGTTCGTCCTCGACGATCAGCACACGCATGCTCCCCGATACTAGGAGCGGGCGCATATCGCCCGCATATCGAAAACCGGGTACGCGCCGGCAACACCCCGCTGCCTTGACTTGGGGGCATGTCCTCCACCGAACGAGCACGAACAGCGGCCCGGCGCGCCTTCGGCAAGGCCGATGGCGCCGTCCCCGCCCCCGTGACGGTCTTCGACGAGGTCCCGGCGGTGGCCAACCTCGATCCCGGCCTGCTCGGCGCCCTGCGCCGGGCCGCGGCCGACGCCGCGGACGACGGCGTCGAGCTCTTCGTCAACGGTGGCTGGCGTTCCCGGCAGTACCAGGAGCGACTGCTGCGCGAGGCGGTCTCGAAGTACGGCTCGGAGCAGGAAGCCGCCCGCTGGGTGTCCACCCCCGACAGGTCCGCGCACGTGTCGGGGAACGCGGTGGACATCTGGCCGCCCGCCGCCAGGGCGTGGCTGTCCGAGCACGGCGCCGGGTACGGGCTGTGCCAGATCTACCGCAACGAACCCTGGCACTACGAACTGCGCCCCGAAGCCGTCCGTGACGGCTGCCCGCCGATGTACGCCGACCCTTCGCACGATCCGAGGACGCGGCAGTGACCAGCGCGCCACTCGGCTTGATGTCGCGAATGAGCAAGGCCGGGCAGTTTCACCTGCTCGCCAAAGGCCGTGAATGAGTCATTCGCGACCAAGAAGCCCTGAGGGGGTGATCCACGTCACCGGCCGAAGCTGTCAGGAACGCGCCGGCTGTCTCGTTCGGGAAGCACACGAACCAGACAGGAGCGAACCATGACGCACCGCATCGTCGTCCTCGGAGCCGGATACGCCGGCGCCTTCTCCGCCGGATACCTGGCCCGCCGGCTCCACGCCGACGACTTCGAGATCACCGTCGTCAACGCCGAACCCGACTTCGTCGAGCGGCTGCGCCTGCATCAGCTCGCCGCCGGGCAGGATCTGCGCCACCGGCCGCTGGCGGAGGTGTTCGCGGGCACCGCTGTCCGGCTCCGGGTGGCGCGGGTGACCGACGTCGACGCTGGGCGCCGGACTGTCACTGTGGCCGACGGCGAGGGCAGCAACCGGCTCGAGTACGACACTCTCGTCTACGCGCTCGGCAGTACCGCCGCCGGCCACGGCGTTCCGGGCGTCGCCGAGCACGCCTTCCACGTGGCCGCGCGGCCGGCCGCGCTGCGCCTGCGTGCCCGCCTGGACGAGCTGGGCGAGGACGGGAAGGTGCTGGTCGTCGGCGGCGGCCTGACCGCGATCGAGGCCGCCACCGAGATCGCCGAATCGCGTCCGGGGCTTCGGGTCAGCCTCGCCACCAGCGGCGAACTGGGCGAACGGCTGGGCACGAAGGCCCGCCGTCACCTGCTGCACGCCTTCGACCGGTTCGGGATCACGGTCCACGAACACACCACCATCGAGCGCGTCGAGGAGACGGGGGCGGTCGCCGCCGACGGCCGCGCTTTCGCCTCCGACGCGACAGTGTGGGCCGCCGGCTTCGCCGTCCACCCGATCGCCGCCGCCGGCGGGCTCGGTGTGGCAGCCGACGGCCGGATCACCACCGACCGCCGGATGCGGTCGGTCTCGCACCCGGATGTCTACGTCGCCGGTGACAGCGCCTTCGTCATCGGCGACAACGGTCAGCCGATGCCGATGTCCTGCGCTTCGGCGGGATACACCGCCTTGCGGGCGACGGCCGCGATCATCGGGGACCTGACCGGGCGCCGGCTCAAGGCGACCTCGCTGACCTATTTCGGCAACCACCTCAGCCTCGGCCGCCGGGACGGGATCTTCCAGCTGGTCGACGGGGACGCTCGCGCGAAGCCCGGGGCCCTGTGCGGCCGGGCGGCGGCGCGGATCAAGTCGGCGATCGTGGCGACCAGCGGCTGGGCCGTCAGCCGCCCGGCCTTCGGCAAACCGGGTCGCCAATACCGCTTGGCCACCACCGAAGAGCGCTCGCCGGACGTCGTCGCCGCATAGAGTCGTGCTCATGGACGCTGCCACCACAGCGTGTTTCGAGGCCAGCCGGAACCGGCTGGCCTCGCTCGCCTACCGTCTGCTCGGCTCGGCCGCCGACGCGGAGGACACGGTGCAGGACGCGTTCCTCCGGTGGCAGGCCGCCGACCGGGAGTACGTCGAGGTGCCCGAGGCGTGGCTGACCAAGATCGTCACCAACCTGGCGCTCGACCGGCTCCGTTCGGCGAAGGTGCGGCGCGAACGCGCGGTCGGCACCTGGATGCCCGAACCGCTCCTCGACGGCGACCCGATGCTGGGCCCGGCCGACACCGTCGAGCAGCGCGAATCGGTGACCCTGGCGGTGCTCACGCTCATGGAGCGGCTGTCGCCGGTCGAACGGGCCGTTTACGTGCTGCGCGAGGCCTTCGCGTACAGCCACGCCGAGATCGCCGGGATCCTCGGCATCACCGAGTCCGCGAGTCAGCAACACACCCACCGGGCCCGGCGCCGGATCGCCGCCGCGGGGCGCGGCACGGACCTCGACCATGCCTCCGCGCGCCGGATCGTCGAGGCGTTCGTCGACGCCGCCTCCTCGGGCCGGACCGAACGGCTGGTGACGCTGCTGACCGACGATGCGACCGGCATCTCCGACGGCGCCGGGCTGGGGCTGCCCGGGAAGCTGGTCCGGTACCCGACCCCGGAACGGATCGCCGGCGCGCTGCGGGCCGGCTTCAAACCGTCTCCGGCCAAGCGGAGACTCGCCGGCGGTTCGCCGTCGATCCACGCCGCCGTGGTCAACGGCTGCCCGGCCATGCTCGCCACGCTCGACGACCGGGTCGTGGGCGTCGTGATCCTGGAGATCCGGGACGACCGGATCGCCGGCGTGCGGGGCATCGCCGCTCCGGCCCGGCTCGGCCGCCTCACCGAGGAATGGCGGCGGCAGGAGCACGGTGACCCGCTGATCGAATCGTGGTGACCGGGTCTCAGCAGGGTGCGCCCGGATCGGCGACCGAGGTGAACTCCAGCCGCAGCGCATCGGTGCGGGGCAGAACGATCGCGGTACCGGTGCCCTTGGTCCACAGCCGGGGTAGCAGAAGGTAGCGGCCGCCGGACTGCAGGACGAACTTGAGCCCGGTGTAGCGATAACGGTATGCCGCGTCAGGCGTGCCGCAGACGGTCTCGCGGACGCCGGGCGCGTGCAGGCTCAGGTTCTTCGCGCTGTAAAGGACCGTCTCGGGAGGCACGGCGAGGGCGGCCTCGATCTCCATCGCCCGGCCGATGCCCACCGATGCGGAGTAGTCGGCCACCGCCCAGAACAGGCCGACGCTGACGAGCACGAACGAGACCGCCCACTCGGTCACGGCGAGCGCGCCCGGCAGCGGCCGCGCCGTCCGCCGATTCAGGCGCGAGGCGGACAGGAGAGCCGTCACACCGAGGGCAAGGCCGGCGCCGGGAACGGCGTAGGAGCTTTCGAACGTCTCGGGCGCGAGCACGCCGACGGTCGCGACCGTGACCCCGGCGAGCCCGAAGAGAACGGTCATGGGCGTCAGGACTCGCAGCAGCCGTTCCCAGGCCGTTTCGCTGAGGCGAGCGCGCAGGACGCGGTGGCCCCAGAGCGTCGTCAGCGCCGCCGCCATCACGACGGCCATCGGGGTGAAGAGGCCGTCGGCGCTGCGGACGAGGTAGTCCTGCGCGGTGAGGCCCATTTCCGACAGGGGGACCCCGAAGTAGTCGAAGAGCCAGGTCGCGTGCTGCCTGCCGAAGAAGAACAGCAGGGCCGTGAGCACTGTCGTGGGCGCGAGCACCGAACTGATCAACCGCAGCGCCTTGGCCGAGCTGTCCGACGGAGCGGCGGCCGAAGTCACGCGCGCGCCGCGGGCGGGTGCGTAGAGCCTGCGCTTCGACATGGACCCGTCAGTTGCTGGGCGGAGGCTCGGTGAAGTCACCGCACGGGTCGCTGAGCACGAAAGTCACCGTGTCGCCGCGGTAGAGGGGCGAGGGCTGAATGATGTCGTTGACGTTGCAGTCCGAGCTGGGACTGGCCGGCCCGCCGATGCTCTCGCGGATCGTCACGCACAGAGTCCCGCCGCACTCGTCGGCCAGCTGGGCTTCCGTCAGAGGCCCGGTCACGGCGTAGGAACTGCCCTTGATGTCGATCGGGTTGGTCCGGACCGGCGAACCCTTCGCGGGAGGTTTCCCGGCCGGCGGAGGATTGTTCGCCGGAGGGGTCGTCTTCACCGGCGGTTTCGCTGTCGTGGGCCCAGACCGCGTGCGCGCGCTGCCTGGCCGGGAGGCCGGGGCGTTGGCCGCCGTGCCCGGTTCCGCGGCCGGTGCCGTCCCGCCGGGCGATGCCGTGGTCGCGGCCGGGCCGGCGGATTCGGGAGCAGCGGACGTTGGCGGACCGGACGGCTCGCGCGGGCCGGGGGCACCGCAGCCGGCGGCCGCCAGGACGGCGGCAGCCGTTGCCGCGCACCACGTCCGTCGCATGCGTTCACCTCGATTCCTCACCCGGGAATGTCGCGTCGACGGCGAACCTGGTTACAAGATCGCGAACCGGCGGCCTGAGGACGTTTCCGCGACGCCCTGGTGACGGCCGGCTGCGACGCTGTCCGAGGTTGCCGTAGCGGGAGGAGAGCTGTCCCATGCCACCGCCGCCGAGGGCTCGCGCGAAGCTTCCCGCGGTGACGACGACAGCGGTGACGACGACAGCAGCGACCACGGCGGCGGTGAAGGAGCGTCCGCCGCAGCGGAAACCGGCTCAGCTGCCGCCGTCGAACGCCGCCGCGCTGGCGGCGTTGCGGGCGGGCGACAGGACACCGCTCGGCGACCCGTCCCGGAAGGCGTCGCAGGACAAGGTCGGCAACGGCGCGGTGGCGGCGGGCCTGGCCAGAGGGCCGGGCACGGACCCCGAGTTCGCGGTGCTGAAGAAGGACATCGCGCACAAGAAACGCACGGTCGCCAGGTCCCACCCCCCGGCGAGCAACGAAGCGACCTCGGCGCAGGCCGCCTCGGTGCCGCCCAAGGACGACGAGGTGGCGCAGGGCAAGACGGCCAACGCCGAGAAGATGAACGACGCCAAGCCGAAGGAGTTCGACAAGGAAGCGTTCATCCAGGCCGTCGAGAAGGCCATCGCCGAGAAGACGCCGAAGAATCTGGAGCAGGCCGACGAGTTCGCCGGCTCCGGCAAGCCCGCCGAGGTCAAGGCCGAGGTGGCGGGCAAGGTCGGCGAAGGCAAGACGGCCTCGGCCGAGCAGATCGCCGACACCACCGCCGCGCCCCCGGACACCTCCGCCGCCGACGTCAAGCAGGTCGTGCCCATGGCGGCCGACCGCCCGCCGGGCACCCCGGCCACCCCCGACCCGGCGAAGGCGACGCCGGACAAGCTGCCGCCGTCGGCCACCGACCTGTCCGCGGGCCCGGCGAACGTCAACCAGGAGATGGCCGGCAACCAGGTCACCGAGCAGCAGCTGAAGAAGTCGAACGAGCCGGCGTTCGGCTCGGCGCTCAAGGACAAGCAGGCCGCGGAGAAGCATTCCGAGACGACCCCGCCGGAACTGCGCAAGAACGAGTCCCAGCAGCTGCGCCAGACCACGGCGCAGGCGAAACGCCTCGGCGCCGCCGCCATGGGCGCGATCGCGAACCAGCGGGTGCACACCGGTCAGCAGGTCGGCGGCGGGAAGAAGACCACGAAAGCCACCGACGAGGAAAAGCGGGCTCAGGTAACGGCCATTCTGCAGAAGGTCTTCGACACCATGAAGACCGACGTGGAAGGCATCCTCACCGGTTTGGACAAACTCGTCGACGACCAGTTCACCAAGGGGGAGAAGGAGGCCCGCGACGCGTTCACCGCCGAACACCGGCAGAAGATGGACGAGTACAAGGACCGGCGCTACAGCGGTGGCTGGGGCCTGGTCAAGTGGGGCCACGACAAGCTGTTCGGCCTGCCCGAGGAAGCGAACCAGATCTTCGTCGAAGCCCGGGACCACTACGTCAAGCGGATGCGCGAGGTCATCTCGGACGTCGCGGACACGATCGGCCGCGAGCTGGCGAGAGCGAAGCAGCGCATCGCCACGGGCCGTGAGGAACTGCGGAAGACGGTCGAGGGCCTGCCGAAGGACCTCAAGGCGCTGGGCAAGCAGGCGGCCGCCGAGTTCGCCGGCAAGTTCGACGAGCTGACCCAGTCCGTCGACGACAAGAGCACCGAACTGGTCGACACCCTGGCCACGAAGTACACCGACGCCGTCAAGTCGGTCGACGACGAGATCGCCGCGGAGAAGGAGAAGAACAAGGGGCTGGTCGACAAGGCCCTGGACGGCATCAAGGGCGTCATCAAGACGATCCTCGAGCTGAAGGACATGCTGCTCGGGGTGCTCGCGAAGGCCGCGCAGGCCGTGATGGGCATCCTCAAGGACCCGATCGGCTTCCTCGGCAACCTGGTGTCGGCCGTCGGTGGCGGGCTGAAGCTGTTCAAGAACAACGCCGGCCGGCACCTGCAGCAGGGTGTGCTGTCCTGGCTGCTGGGCACCGCCGGCGCGGCCGGCATCCAGCTGCCCACCAGCTTCGACGCGGTCGGCATCCTGGTGCTGATCGCCGGCCTGCTCGGGCTTTCCCCGGCCAACCTCTTCGCCCGGATCGCGAGGAAGGTCCCCAAGGAGGCCGTGGCCGCCATCGAGGGTGGCAAGGCCGCGCTCCCGATCGTCCTCGAGGTACGGAAGCGCGGGGTGCGGGCGTTGTGGGACGACCTCAAGACGCGCGTCGGCGACCTGAAGAAGAACTTGATCGACAACCTGGTGTCGTACCTGCTGCCGACCATCGTCATCGCCGGCGTCACCTGGATCATTTCGCTGTTCAATCCCGCGTCGGCGTTCATCCGCGCCTGCAAGATGATCATCGACATCATCAAGTTCATCGTGACCAACGGCCGGCAGATCATCGAGTTCGTCAACACCGTCCTGGACGCGGTCATCGCGATCGCCAAGGGTGGCGGCGGGGGTGTCCCCGCTCTGGTCGAGAAGGCGCTGGCTCGGTCGATTCCGGTGTTGATCGGGGCTTTGGCGGCTCTTCTCGGGGTCGGCGGGATCGCCGGGAAGGTCAAGGAAATCTTCCAGAAGCTGGCGCGCCCGGTGAACAAGGCCATCGACTGGGTGATCGACAAGATCGTGGGCCTGGTCAAGAAGTTGTGGGCCAAGCTCAAGCCGCGGAAACGGAAACGTCCGGCCGGCCGCCGGCCCACGCCACGACGCCACCCCGCAGATCCGCACGAGGACAAGCGCCCCGGGAAGGACACGGGTGCGCTCGACGCCGCGCTCCGCGACGCGCACGACCTGGTTCGCACCGGCATGCCGGTCGACGAAATCAAAAAGCGCCTCCCTCAGATCCGGCGCCGGCACCGGCTGACCGCCCTGAAGCTGGTCGTCGAACGGCGCGAGGGCGACCACAACGTCATCCACTTCGCCGCGGTCATCAACCCGTCGAAGGAGAGCCGGCCGGAGAACTCACCGCTGAGCCGGAAGAAGGCGCAGGCCGGCTACGGGATCCTCGTCAAGAACGGCCGGAAGTTCCAGCGCTTCGCCGACGAGAACGACCTGATCATCGAAGTCCGGCCCACCAACCCGGACTCGATCCGGCACCTCATGCGCGGCGCCTGGTACAAACCGGTGGACATCAAGGCGAAGACGATCCAGCGGTCCGACACGTTCCTGGGCATCGAACCGGAGAAGAAAGGCCTGGTCGGGTTCTTCCTCAACGCCGTACCGCGACCGAAACGAAGGAACCTGGAACGGGACGACGTCGAGGCGGGCCGGAAGCGCTATCGCATGCGGGTCGAGGAACGCCGGGAGTACGGTCCGAAGATGCAGAAGCTCGCGCGGAAACCCCTGGGCCCCGGGCGGTTCGAGGTGCTCGGCTACGTCGTTCACGGCTACGACAAGAACAAGGCCCGCCACCCCATCGCCGGCGACCACGACCTGTACGACATCCGCCGCCCGGACGGCACCGAGATCCCGCTCGACGAGTACGAACTGCTCATCCGCGACATGCAGGAGGGCAGGTTCGGCGTGATGCACGGCGCGGTCGTGCGGTGGGATCCCCAAGACCCGGCCGAAAAGGAAATGCGCGACAAGCTCGTGCGGCAGCACCAGCGTGGCGGTGGCGAGGGTCTGGTGCGGTTCGCGCCGGGCCAGCCCATGCGGTTCGTCGTGGCGGAAACCGGGCAGTGGACGGACCGGCGGCCGTGGACCCCGCCGGCGGGGAGGCCGGACTAGTGGACGTCCCCGCCGAACGGGCCCGGCTGCTGGCCGAGAGCGCCCGGCTGGCCGGCCGGAAGTCGCCGGACATCACTCGTGTCCGGGAAGTCAACCGCCGGTACCGGGCCCTGCTGCCCGACGTGACGGTCGCGCGGTCACCGGGCACCGGCGAACCGGTGCGCTGGCCGATCGACGTGTTCGGCCTCGACGGCCGGTTCTGGGACTACGAGAACCCGGTCCGCCGCCCGTCGTCGTCGCGGCCACCCGACTGGCTGGCCATGACGGGCGCGATGCGGCTGGCCGATCCGGTGGAGCACCCGCCGTTCGCCGTGGTTCCCGGCCCGGACGTGCCGTTCGTCGTCCCGCGCATCCTGAACGGCCCGGACGTGCGAGCGGTGCTCGCCGAGGTGCCGGTCGGTGCGCACACCGGGTGGGCGATCAGCTACTTCGGGCCGAAGCCGGAAGGCGTCCGGCTGGTGAACCTGTGGGGCACCAACACGTACCTGATCTACCGGGACGGCGGCCGGGGCGGCTGGGACTGGGAGATACCCCGGGTCGCCGAGTACGACTTCGAGCTCGGCCCGTGGCTCCGGTCCGGCAAGCTGCTGTGGCTGGCGCCGGGCGACGAGTCGGCCACGCTGCGGGAGGGGCCGTCCGACTGCCCGTTCGTGGACCTGCCCGGCCGCCGCCGGATAACCGTTGTCAGGAACGGCCTCGTCCAGCACCTGGCTTCGTTCGCCGGCCACGGCGCGGGGTGAAGACGCCACGAGCGCCGAGGCGTGGTCAACAGCCGGGGCAGTTCCCTTTCGTCGGCACCGCCATCGGGACCACCCGCATCGCCGCCCCCGCGATCGCCGCGTTCCCCACCCGGTCCTGCCCCGCGGCCAACGTGGACGCCAAGTGCGAAGGCACCGTCTTCGAACTGCCATCCATAGCTGTCTTCGCGGCCTGAGCGTTCCCGACCACAGCCGGAACCAGCACCAGCTTCTTCTTACCCCGCTCAGCAGCCGCGGCCGTACGGAGTTCCTGAGCGGTGACCGGCACAGCGGGCTTGGTCTGCGGAGGCATCAGTTCAGGCATGCGAACTCCCGTTGTCCGTCAGAAGCCCAGCATACCGGCCCAGCTCCGCCGGCCGGAACAACCGCGCCTCGCGCTGGAACTGGCGCGACACACCCCGCACCACGTGGCGCATCGCGATCACACCACTCCCCGCGTCAGCGGCCGACAACGCCGCCGTGCGGGCCGCCGAGGCGATGCCCGCTCCCGTCATGTCCAAGCGGCACAACACATCCACGTCGACGTCCGACGACAACGGTGCCTCCGGCGGGAACGCCAGCTGCCACAGACGCCGGCGCTCCGCCGGAGAAGGCCGCGGGAAGTGGACCACGAAGTGGAACCGCCGGGTGAACGCCGGGTCGATGTTCTCCTTCAGGTTGCTCGTCAAGATGATCAGGCCGTCGCTGGCTTCCAGGCGTTGCAGCAGGTAGCCCACCTCGAGGTTGGCGTACCGGTCCGTCCCGTGCTTGACCTCGCCGCGCTTGCCGAACAGCGCGTCCGCCTCGTCGAACAGCAGCACCGCGTGACTGTCCTCCGCCTGCCGGAACACCTCCTCCATGTTCTTCTCCGTCTCCCCCACCCACTTCGACACCACCTGCGCCAGGTCCACCTTCAGCAACTCGAGCCCCAGGATGCCGGTGACGACCTCCGCCGACATCGTCTTGCCCGTGCCCGGCTCGCCGGTGAACAGCGCCTTCACCCCGCCGGTCGCCGAGCGGCGGGCGAAACCCCAGGACTCCGCTATGCGGGGCCAGGCGCGGAACGCCGACGCGATCTCGCCGATCTGGCCCATCTGGGCGGCCGGCAGCACCAGGTCGTCCAGCGTGCGGCGGGGGATGATCGACTGCACCGCCCCGCTGGTGCGGCCGCGGGTCACCGTGGCGATGGCCGGCTCCACGTGCTCGGTGACGGGGTGGCCGTCGCCGGACAGCCGCGCGCCGGCGTCGGCGACCGCCGCCACCGCGCGGAGCTCGCCGCCGCTCATGCGGTAGCGGGCCGCCAAGTCCTCCAGCACCTCCGGAGCCAGCACCGGGAACGCCGACGACCACATCGCCCGGCGCTCGGGGAAGCTCGGCGCGGGAACCGTCAGCTCCCCGTACGTGCGCGCGGCCAGCAACCTCGGCGGACGCCACGGGTGCACGCCGGTCAGGCACAGCGGCACGCCCGATCTCACCAGCGCCTCGTCGGCGTGTGCCGCGCGGCCGTCGGTCCGGAGCCACAGGATCGCGTTCAGGGCGGCCGCGGTCCGCAGGTCATCGGCCACCTCGGCGGTCAGGCGGCGCAGTGGCCTGCCGGCCGCGTGCGCCAGCGCCTGCGCGGCGTCGATCTGGCTGTCGGGCGGACATCCCCACAAACCGACCACGTCGACGTCGCCGGCACCCAGCGCCTGGCCGAGCCTCCTCAGCCGCTCCGACTCCAGGTAGGGGGACGCCAGCTGCCGTTCCGGCTGGGTGACCTCGCCCGGATCGTGGCCGAGGATCCCGGCGTCGCCGCCCCAGCCCATCAGGTACTCGAACAAGCCGGGGCCGAGGGCCAGTTCCTGGGCCGGTTCGGTCGGCGCCTCGCCATAGGCCCGCAGCAGGCCGTAGCGGCGCAACCGGCCCGCGGAGCCCAGCGCGCGCCGCAGCGCCAGGCGGTCCGCCGGGGTCTCCGCGACCACGGTGACCAGCAGTTCCACACACGGTGCCCGCCGGTTGAGGTTGTCCACCACGTACGCGTAGACGCGCTCGTAGCCCGGGTCCAGCTCCGGCGCGGCCACCAGCAGCAGCGCGTCCTGCTCGACCCGGGACAGCCCGTAGCGGGTCGCGAGGACGTCCAGCGGCAGCGTCACCCCGCGCGACGCGGCCAGCCGCCTCAGCTGCTGCTCGGACTCCGGGTCCTGGCGGGACGGCGACGGCGGCTCGGTCATCGCCTCGGTGAAGGCGTCCACGCGGTCCAGCAGCGCGTCCACCTGCTCGTCCGTCACGCAGAACGGGGTCAGATCCGGGCGCGTCAGCAACGCCGCCGCCGCGGACTGGCGGGCCACCGCGATCCGCAGCGACCGGTGCAGCTCCGCGAGGCGCACGCGGAGGTGCTCTACCGCCAAACCGCTCACGTCAGCCGCCGGAGAAGGTCAGGGTCCGGCCACCCAGCCAGACCACGTTCGGCACGTCGACGAGGGCGCCGCCCCGCCACAGGTCCGTGTGGCGGCGGCCCAGGGGGAGCTTGACGCGCACCGCGTCGCGGGTGAACCGGACGGTCGCCTCCAGGTCGGCGAACCGGGTCAGCGCCAGCACCGGGTCCGGGGTCTCGCGGTCCCGCCACAGCTGCCAGGCGATCATCCCCAAGGACAGGGCCGCCGCGAGCGCGACGCTGTGGTCCAGGGCGCGGTCCGACGCCGTCGGCAGGGCCCGGTGGGCGCCGAACAGTGTCCGGACCAGTTCGTCCAGCCGCTCGGCGGGGAACTCCGCGGCCAGCCGGGGTTCCACCCCGCCGGTCGTCCACAGTGGAGTGCGCCACCGCAGCCGGGACAGGGGATCGTCACGCAGGGGACGCGCGTCCGTGATGAACCGGACGCCCGCCGCCGCCAGGTCACGCAGGCAGGCCGGCGGGAGCGGGCTGTCCCGGACCAGCACGGGTGGCTCGCCGCACGCCGCCCAGTGCGGCAGCAGACCATCCACTGTGGACGCCCAGGCCAGCGGGAACAAACCTTGGGCGTCGACCAGCAGCAGGCCGTCGTCCACTCCCGTGATCAGCAGCGGCTCGGCGGGATCGTGGCCGCGGCACAGCGACAGCGCCAGCACGCCGTCCAGCACCTGCAGCGCGGGGCGGACCCGCCGGGCGAAGGCGGCCAGGTCCGGCACCGAATCCAGGCCCGCGAACGTCGCGGCCGCGGCGTCGTCCTCGGGTGTCCGCCGCGGCGCGCCCAGGACCTGGTACGCCAGGGCCGCGGCGAACAGCGGCGCGTCACCGAGCAGGTCCACTCCGGACAGTGCCGGGCCGATCGCGTCCAGGTAGCCGGTTCTCGCCAGGGGGCCCGCCAGCAGGAACGGCAGGACCGAGCCGACTCTCGTCTCCCTCGCCGGCCACGAGCCGGCGGCCGGGCCATCGGCGGCGGTCGTCCGTTCGCCGGTTCCGCCGGCCGGCGGACCCACGAGCTCGGCGAGTTCCGCGCGCGTCGTGGGCGGCCGCGGAAGAGCCCGCCGTCGAACCAGTTCCGCCACCAGTTCGGCGGCCGGCCCGCCACCGATTCCGGCGGTGAACGAACCAGTGCGTTCGCCGGCGGGCACGGCGAGCAGCGCCGACAGGTACCGCCGCACCGTCTCTTCGGGCAGCAGGGCGAGCAACGCGGACAGCTCGTCCCGGGCGGCCAGTTCCTCGAACAACGCGGCCACCGCCGGGGCCGGCGCGTCCGCGAACGCGGGCAGCTCCGCGGCGACGTCCGTGGTGGCCGGTCCGGCCGGCCGGACGGGCACCGGCACCGGGATCGGTCCGGGCAGCGGACCGCCGCCGGCGGCGGGTTCGAGGACGAGACCGGCCGGCGTCAGCCCGCTCCCCCCGCGCGCGGACAGCCGGACGGACAGCCGCACCGGCTCGGTGATCTCCAGATCGGGACCGTCGCCGGTGAGGTACTCGTCGAACTCCGCGGCCAGCAGGTCCGGCAGCGCGTCGAGCACCCGCTGGACGAGCCCACGGGGGTCGGGCCCCCAGCTCCACCCACCGCGCCGGACCACGCGCACCGCGCACCGGTGCACGGTGATCTCGCCGCCGGTGGGGGTGCTCACGGCTTCTCGACCTCGTCCAGCCGGCCCGCCCGCCCCGCCACCAGCAGCAGCACGGCGTGCGCGCCCGCGCTCACCGTGACCGGCAGCGAAAGGTGATCTTCGCCTGCCTTGACGACCCCGTGGACCGGCAGCGTCTCCTGGCCCTCGGAGACCAGCGCGAAAACCGTGGTGTCCTGGGATGTCTTCTCCTGGAGGGCGACCAGCAGGCCGGCGTTGTCGAAGGTCGGCGCGGGCAGTTCCGCCAGCTTCGCCAGCGCGGGCTTCGGCGACTGGCCGGCCGGCCGCGTGACACCGTACGCCAGCGGTTCGACGAACACCTCGGGCTGGTCGTCGGCCTCGTGCACGGCCAGTTCCCGGCCCGGCAAGGACAACGTGGCCGGCCCCGTGCCGAGCGAGAGCCGCACCGGCAGCGCGTCGCCGACCAGCGCGTCCGCCGTCGGCACCGGAGTGCCGATCGCCTTGACCGCGCCCACGACGGTGCCCGTGCTCGACTCGTACACCGCGAAAACGCTCATCCTCGGCCACCCCCGCTCGTCGCCGCGACCGTCGCCAGCACCAGGAAGTCGACCGCGCCGGACCGTTCCACGACCGTCGCGCCCGCGGCCGAGGGGTCGTAGCTGCGCAGCCGGCACCGGACGCGCCGCTGATCGTCCACAGTGGCCTCGGCCGGGACGGTGAGCCCCGATTCGGACGGCGGTGTCCGCGGGGTCACGTAGACGTGCAGCGACACCCGGCCGTCGGCGACCTCCTCCGGCGTCACCCCGGACGGCAGGGGCAGCACCATGCCGTCCGTCGCGCTGCCGGACGTCGCCAGCACGCTGCCCGCGGAGATCCGGCCGGAGAAGCTGCCCGCGATGGTCAGGTTCCCGTTGGCCTCCACCGTCATCAGCGGGTCGACGTCGCCGGTTCCCTTGTACAGCCCGTAGACCAGCGTGGGTGTGTCCGATCCGGACAGCACCAGCGCCGGCTCGCCCTCGCCGGCCGCGGGCTGGGTCCGCAGCGACAGCTCGCCCGACCGGGCCGACACGGTGTCCGCGCGCACCCCGGCGTAGCGCGGGCGGACGCCCCGGGCCGCCGGGAAGGTCCGCGTGAAGTGACCGTCGGTCCACTGGACGAAGCCCAGCAGCACCAGCCACTGGACGGGCGGGGCGGCCGGCGCGGCGCTCACCGCGGGCGGCTGCTGGTCGGCCACCAGCCGCTCGTCGCCGAGCCGCCGGAAGAGGATCTGGTAGGACTCCTCGACACGGGCCGGCCCGGCCGAGCCGGCGCACGACGCGGGGCCGGTCGCCGGCTGAGCCCGGTCGGCGGCGGTGAGGAACACCGGGTACGGCTCGGTGGTCGGCCGGTCGGCGCCGTTGACGGCCGCGAAGTCCGCCTCCGACAACACGACCGGCGCCGGCACCACGATCTCCCGGCCCGTCCCGTCGATCGCCAGCCCGGCCTGGACGCTCACCTCGACGAACCGGGCGCCCGTCGTCGCGTCGGTCCGGTTCTCGGTGGTCAGGCCGAGCCCGTCGGCGATGCCCCAGTCGTGCGACAGGCGCGCGTGCCGGACGGCCGCCGCGCGGGCGTAGGAGACGGTCGCCGCCAGGTCCGCGGCGGCGAGCACCTGCCCCTCGCGGAACTCCGGGCGCAGTGGACCGGTCACGACGACTCACCCGGCCGCGGCTTGCGGGCGGAACCACCGGTCCGGCTCGACGACGACCGGGGACGCCGCGCCGGTTTCTCCGGCTCCGGTTCCGGCTCCGGCTCCGGTTTCGGCGCGGGGGCGTTCTCCAGGTCCGAGAGCCGGTCGGACAGCCGTTCCGGCAGTTCTTCCCGCACCCGCGACACCTGCTGCCGCGCGCTGTCCAGCTGTCCCCGCAACGCCTCCACGGTCGCGATCAGGTCGCTCACCTGGCCCCGCAGCGCGTTGAGCTCCTGCAGGCTGTCGGTCACCTCGTCCGGCACCTTGTACACCTGCTCGTGGATGGGTTTCGGCGGCGTCTCGCCCGGCGCGGGCCGTACCAGGAGGCTCCACATCCGTTCCAGGTCGCCGTCGCGGGGCCAGTCGGCCGCCAATCCCGCCACGTACGTCGCCGGCACCAGGCCCTGCGCGGGCGGCGCCGGCGGCCGGTACACCGGCGCCGGCCGGCAGCACATCCGCTCGGCCAGTTCCCGCAGCCGGTACAGCTTCGGCAGCCACTCGCCGTACGCCGACCCGCCGGGCAGCACCTGCTCCCGGGTCGCCGAGCAGACCCGCACCACGTCGCAGCCGTCCAGCTCCAGGTGGGCGAGCAGCACGTCGTTGTCGGAGCAGTCGACGCAGGGTGGGTTCAGCGTCGAGCAGGCGGCGTCGGTGACGAACCGCTCCACGTGCCTGGTGAGCTTGCCGGCGGCGTCCGCGATCCCGTCCAGTTCGGCCGGCGTCAGGTGCCGGCCGGGGTCCGGTTCGGGCACGGGCAGCGGCTGCGGAATGGCGACCCGGCGCACCTCGTCCCGCAGCGAGCAGTCCGCGATCCCCGGCACCCGGTCGAGGCGGTCCAGCAACCACTCCCTGATCCCGGCCAGGTCGGACCGGAACTCGACCTGCAGCACGTTGCCGATCGGCGTGCCCTGTGCCAGCAGACGCAGTTCCAGCGGCGCAGTGTGGTCCTGCTCCACGACCCGGGCCCGCGCCTCGGCCACCACGGCGACGGCGATCGAGCGGTGCGCCGGCTCGGGCCACATCTTCTCCGGGTCGGTGCCGGCCAGCCGCTCACACGCCGTCCCCAGCTCTCGCCGGGCGGCGTCGACATCGCCCAGCTCCAGCCCCCGCTGCCCGTCGGCGTCGTAGGTGTCGTACCGGGCGACGGCGCCGGCCAGCGCGCGGACGTGCTCGGTCATGGTGGCGACCACCGGCGGGGTCAGCGCCACCTCGGCGTTCTCGCGCAGCCACGCGAGGGCCTCTTCGTACCGGGCCCGGTCGGCCGGGGCGAACTCGATGGTCCGGGTCGCGGCGGACCTGGCGACGGACATCGCGTCCAGGTACAGCCCGAGCCGCTGGGCGCGCAGGCGCACCGCCTCGTACCTGTCCAGCGGGCCGATCCGTTCCAGCAGCCGCGTGCCGGGGTTGTACCGGTGGTCGTCGGTGGTGTCGCACTTGACGACGAACCGGAAGCCCTCCTGGACCCGCGACGGCACGCAGCCCGGCGCCGGGCACGGCTCCTCGGTGGCGAACGGCGCGACCGGGTCCGCCATGCTCTCCTCGTACCGCACGAACAGCCCGTAGTGGCGCTGGTCGTCGTCACACGGGTCACCGCAGTCGATCCCCGGCGAGGACACCCGCAGCTCCCGCACGAGCGCCCGCACGTCGACCTTCTCCTGGCAGGACAGCACGATGTCGTTGCCGCAGCAGTCGAGGGCGTGCCCGGGGCGCACGAGCACCGTCCCGCCGGCACACGAGTCACAGGACACTTCGAGCCCGCAGACGACACCCGGGCCGGACACCATCCGGTTGTGCAGCCGGTCCTTCCCGGCCACGTAGTCGGTCAGCAGGGTGAGGTCGTCCTCGGTGAGCAGCTGGCCCGAGAAGAACCGCGGCCGGACGAACGCGGCCGGGAAGGCCGGCGCCCCGCCGCACCCGCACCCGCAGTCGGACGTGCTCATGAACGCTCCTCGGTGATGAAGAACCAGCTTTCGAAGACGTCGCCGCCCGCGCCGGTGCCCGACGTCCACGGCCCGATGCCCGACGGCGGCACCAGGCAGCCGACCGGCTCCGGCTCGGGGTGGTGGCCGGTCTCGGTCTCGGTCTCGGTTTCGGTCTCCGCCTCGGCCTTCACCTGGCCGGTGAAGGGCACCCGGCCGCCGACGTGGGTGCCGTCGACCGGGCGGCAGCAGCGGTCGAGGATGAAGGCCGCGCGGACCGTGACCAGCACGCGGTCGCCGTCCTGCAGCGTCTCGCGGGTCGTCTGCCGGTAGCGGAAGCGCCGGGTGAACTCGCCGTCCTTCTCGGTGGGCTCCTCGAACCGGCCGCCCATGTACCAGGTGTCGGCGTTGCGGCCGGCGCCGCCTTCGATCACCTGGACCTCCACGACGCCCCGCCGCAGGCTGTCCACGCGGACGTCGTCGGAGAACTCGACGACGAGGCCGCCGGAGTTCTTCTGCGTGCCGAGCAGCTCCTTGGCCTCGTTCACCGTGTACGTGTGGCCGTGCCGCCAGTTGATGCCGGTGATCACGGTCGGCACGTGCCTGCCGAAGAAGCGCCGGACGTTCAGGTGGATCCGGTCCGCCCGGACCGGCTTGCCGAAGTCGACGTCGTCGATCCTGGCGAGCCACAGGACCTTGTGCTCGCAGCGGGTGCAGCAGGTGTCGCAGCGCTCGTCCTTCGGCGGTGTCTTGGTGGTGACGCGGACGACGTAGCTTTCCTCGGTGTAGCCGTGGTCGCAGTCCGAGGTGTCCGCGCAGGCGGAGTTGAACACGGTCCTGGTCGGCTCGACCGCGCACTCGCGGTACTCGACGCCGACCCACACCGTCGTCCCGCCGGTGCGCTCGGTCTCGTGCAGCGCGCCCGCCAGGTCGATCGCGCAGCCACCGGACACGAGCACTTCGTTGCCGTCGCAGTCGACGCCGAGCCCGGCGGTGATCCGCACCTTGGCCTGGTGCTCCGTCTTTTCCTTCTCGTCCCCCGGCGGGGCGGGTTCCACGAACAGCCCGCACACCACGCCGTAGCCGAGCAGGCAGCGCATCCGCAACTTCAGCTTCTCGCGGAAGTACTCCTGCTCGCGCTGGAAGTCGCGCGCGGTGATCAGCTGGCCGTGGAAGTACCGCAACCGGCGGAAGGGCTGCTCCTGTGTCGTTGCCTCGGTCATCTCTTCCGTCCTCTCAAGACACTCGCGTGTGGACCCCGACCGCGGACACCACGCCGACGCTCACCCCTTGGCGGGCGCCTCGTGGCCCGGGTCTCAGTACTCCGTCGTGGTTCAGGCGCACGGCGCCCACCACGGGCGGCGGCAGCGGGACGAACGCGGTGTCCACCCCGACCGTCGACCGCGTGCCGACCACGAAACCGGCCCCGCCGGCGCGCACCGACCCCCTCGTGTGCGCGGGCGCCTGCCGGACCACCAGGCGCCGCACCGCGTCCTCGTCCGCCGCTCCGGCGGGCAGCAGGACCCGGAACCGGTGGGCGTGCTCGGTGAGGGGGTCGGTGTCCGGGTCGCCGAACGCCCGCAGCGGCGTCGTGCCCAGCGTCGAGGTGCCGAGCCGGAGCCGCGACGACGAGCGGCCGAACAGCCGCACCGAGCCGAGGCCGCGGGCGGTCGCCGGGGACGCGGTCGCGCGCACCTGCGCCCAGTGGCGGTCGCCGGCCAGCTCGTCGATGACCGGCTCGACGCCGAAGACGATGCCGATCGCCTCGGCGAGCCCGCACCGCGTGCCGCGCCGCCGGTAGAGCCGGGGCGCGGCGGCGATCAGCTTCCGGCGCGTGTCCGCGTCCCAGCCGGCCTCGAACGACAGGCCGAGCAGCCCGGCCAGCCACGGCAGCGCCGCGTCCGGCACGCCGGCCGGGTCGAGCAGCGCGGGGTAGCGCTCGATGATCCGGTCGATCTCGGCCGTGGTGGCGTCGAACAGCGACAGGAAGCGTTCGGTGAAGTCGTCCGCCGCCGGGTCTTGCCGGAACCCCGCGGGCAGCAGGTCCGCGCTGGTGGAGCGCGGGAAGTCGAGCCGGATCCGGTGCAGGACCGGCGTCGCCGAGGAGTCGCCGGACAGCCGCACGCGGGCTGTGAGGTGGCGGCCGGGTGGCTGGTCGACGAGGAAGTCGGTGACGCCGGGGGGCGCGGTCTGCCAGTCGCTCTCGGCGAACCGGTCGTCCTCCGACACCACGACCGACACGGACACCGCCGTGCCCGCCGGCACGTCCGCGTCCACCCGCACCCGGTGCCAGCGGCAGCGCGAGATGCCGCTGTCGATCAGGCCGGTGGTGAACTCGCCCCGGGTCACGAACCGGCCGGACTCCGGCGCCGGTTCCTCGCGCGGCTGTCCCGTCCAGTCGTAGCAGGAGGTCACGTCGCTCTCGGGCCCCTTCTCCCGCAGGCAGAAGCCGTCCTCGTCCGCGGCGACGAGTGAGCTCGGCGGCAGCGCGGCGGCCAGCTCGTCCACTGTGGACTCCTGGAACCGGTGGTGGCCGCGGAAGATCCGGAACCGGCCTGCTTCCTCGGTGAGCAGCCAGATCGTGCGGCCCGGCCCGGTGCGGATCCCGATGATCTCGCCGTCGACGTGGGTCCGGACGACCTCGCACAGCCGCCCGTCGGCGCCGTACCGCCAGAGCCGGTCGCGGCCGGCGCGGGCCACGAGCACCTGCTCGTCCTGCGCGAGCGCGACGACCGTGGCGTGCCGGAGCTCGATCACCGCGGTCAGGTGGTCGCCTTCGTTGCGCCACACGAAGACCCGGCCGGAGTCGGCCACGGCGATCCGGTGCCCGCGCGCGGCCACCGCGGTCGGCGCGTGCAGCAGCCGGGGGTCACAGTGGGGTGGCCAGACCGGCTGCCAGCCGCCCGCGCAGGTGTCACGGCGCAGCAACCGGTCGCCGGCGAGCAGGTACCACGCGCACGGCCGGCAGCCGGGCGCCAGCCGCGGGTCGGGGAACCACGGCAGCAGCTGGGACCGCGTCGGCCCCGCCGGGGACGGGCCGGCGTAGGCCAGCCGGACGCCGGTCTCGTCCTCGAACCCGACGAGATCGGTCACCGTGGATGCGTCCCACCCGACGAGGTCGTCGAGGAGCCGGAACGTGACGGTGGTCGGGGCGCAGGTCATGGGGACTCCTCCACCGGGATCAGCAGGGGGCGGTCCGGCCACACCAGGTCGTCCGGCGGGATCGCTTGGTCGGTGCACGGCGGCAGCCGCAGCCCGTCGGCCGTGAGCGAGAGCCCGGACACCGCCAGGACGCCGTCCACCGCCAGGAGCCGGCGCACGAGCGGGGTGTGCCGCACCGCGCCGCCGAACGGCCAGCCGCCGCCGTTCTCCCCGCCCCGCAACGGGTCCAGGTAGGTGGTCACCGCGTCGGCCGCGCGCGCGAGGACGGCGGCCCGGTCCTGGCCGGCGTCGAGCACGACCCGGGCCTCCACGGCGATCCGCCGGAACGCGACCGGGCCGGTGACCACCGTGACGCCGGCGGGCGCCACCTCGCGGGTGAGGAAGCCCGCCACCGCGCGCAAAGTGGCCGCGGAAGGCACCGGCGGCTCCGTGCTGCCCTCGTCGGCCAGCGGCACCACGAGGACTCCGACGACGCCGGGGATGGGCGCGCCGGGGAAGTCCGGGTGCAGGCCCGGCACGCCGTGCGCACGAGCGATCGAGGCGCCCGGCGCGCGCAGCGCCAGCAGGCCGAAGTCGGCGGGCGCGACGGCCCGGCCGCGGGACCGCAGCTCCCCCACCCCACGCCGCACCACGTCCGCGTCCGGCTCGGCGTCGGCGCCACCGGTGGCGGGGAACGGGTTGTTCACGCCGGTCACGAACGGCCGCGCGGTGACGACGCCGTTGACGGCGCCGGCCGCCACGGCGCCCGCCTTGCCGCCGCCGACCCGGTACCGCACGGCACGCACGTTGCGGAAGCCCGGTGGCACGGGCGCGCCGTTGACGCCGTCGCCGAAGGTGACCACGCCGGTGTCGTAGTCGACGACGAACACCTGGTCGTCCGGGCCGTACGCGGCGAGGCTGGGCACCTCCTGCCACCGCGACGCGCTCGTGCCCGTAATCCCGAACAGGTCGGCGCCAGGGTCGTCGTCGACCTCGATCACCACGCTGCCGGCCAGGATCGGGACCTGGCTCAGCCGCAGCCGCCGCCGCTCGGCCGGCGCCGCGGGGTCCTGGACCGGCTCCAGGGGCTCGTCGAAGATCGTGTGGGCGGCGGTGGCGGCCACCATGTTCAGCCGCAGCCCCGCCACGAGCGGCGGCGCGACGGTGAAGATGCCGTGCGCGACCTGCAGCCGCAGCCACCGCAGGGCCGGGCCGGGGCGCGCGGCCGGTGGCCGGCCGGGCGCCCACGTGCGCGGCAGCCGCAGCTCGACGGTGCCGCCGGCCCGCAGCCCGGCCGTCTCGTCCCGGACGACTTCGGCGGGCAGGAACCGGCCGCCGTCCAGCACGTCCCAGCGCAGCAACGGCTGGGGCGCGAGCGGCGGCGGGGTGAGCCCGCCGGCGGCCACGGGTGCCGGCGGCGCGGCCGCGATCACGAAGCCCAGCGACAGTGACGGGAACGGGCTCGCGGTGCCGTCGAGGCCCAGCCACAGGGCGTTGCCCGGCTGGGGCTCGGCGCCGAACGGCGGGAACGGGCGGCCGGGCCCGTTCGGCCCCAGCGGGACCGGCTCGAGCGCGCCGCCCCGCTGCACCGCGAGCACGCCCAGCGTGGCGGGGGTGGCGTAGAGGTCCTGGTCGGTCTCGTAGACGACATCGCCGCCGGTGCCGGTCGCGGCGGCCTGGAAGCCGGCGGGCACGAGCACCGAAGCGCCGTCCGGCGGCTTCACGGTGAACTCCAGCAACGCGGCGGCCGCGGCGGCCGGCCGCCGGCGCACGCCCGCGGTGTTCAGGTGCTCGGCGAGGATCTTCTCCGGCAGCCGGTTGACCCGCAGGAGCACGGGCTCGGCCTGGGTGCCGAAGAGCCGGACGAGCGCGACGCCGGCGTCCTGCCGGTCGGGGTTGGTCCAGTCCGGGGTGTAGCCGGGAATGCGGTCGCGCACGGCGGCGCGGACCGCCTCCCTCGTCGCGTCGACGAGTTCCGGCTGCTCACCGGCAGGCCCGGGGCCGGGGACGATGCGCGCCTCTTCACCCGAGCCGCGCGCCCACCAGACGTCGCCGGTCACAGCAAGCCCTCCCCCGGTTCGGCCGCGGGCACGATCTTTGTGCGGACCTCGCGGACCGCGGGCAGGTCGGCGGGCCGCAGCGGCACGTCGTCGCAGGTCTCCGCCGGTTCGGCTCCGTCGATGCCGATCGCGACGGCGGCGACGTCCGCCAGGTCGCCGAGTGCCTGCTGGGCGGCCCGCAGCAGGGCCGAGGGCCGCAGTGCCTCGCCGAAGGGCCAGCCCGTGCCGTCGACGCCGCCCACCACGGGGTCGAGGAACCGGCGCAGCGCCTCACCGACCACAGTGGACACTTTCGCCCGGTCGGCGGGGGTGCCGGACAGGTCGGCCCGCAGCCGGACCGCCCGGTACGCCGGGGCGCGGACGAACACCTCGGCCGTGAGCAGGCGGGCCTCGCCGAGGCGCCGCGCGACCGCGTGCAGCAGGCCCGGGTCCGGTCGCGGCGCCGGCACGAAGCCGGGGGCCGCGAAGTCCCCGCGGGGCACGGCCGGGACGAGGTGGACCGACACCGCGCCGGGCACCCGCGCGCACGGGAAGCCCGGGTGCTCACCGACCGCGGCGTACGCCCGGCCGACCGACACGCCGGGGGTCGTCACGGCCAGGGTGACGAAGTCCTCGGCGGTGACCGCCCTGGTCACCTCGCCGAGCGCGCCGGCCGCCCGGTCACGCGCCTGCGCCACGGTCTCCGGGTCCGCGCCGCCGTCGGCCTTGACGAGGTTCGCTCCGCGCACCGGCGACTCGGCCGAGACGGGCAGCCAGTTGCCGGTGCGGCCGCCGTTGCCGTCGCGGCCGCCGCCGATCGTGTACTCGACCAGCACGTCGCCGGCCGGACGCGGGATGCGGCCGGTGAGCCCGTCGCCGAACACGAGCGCGCCGTCGGGCCGGTCCAGCAGGAAGATCCGGTCACGGGAGCCGCCGGAAGTGAAGTCCGCCACCGGATTCCAATCGTCACCGTCGAGGTGAAGGCACGCGGTGAGGAGGCGATCAGCGGCGTCCGGCAGCACGAGCCGCTGACCGGGCAGCTTCAGCCAGCCGTCGAGCTGGTCCGCCAGGTCGGTCACGGTGCGCTTCTCGACGTGCCGGGCGGCCGACACGTTGACCGCCAGCCCCAGCAGCCGCGGCGCCGACGCGTAGGTCGCGGCCGGGGTGGACACCACCAGCCCCCGGTCCACTGTGGACCAGCCGGCCGGTGGCCGCAGGCGCACCACCCCGGACCGCCGCAGCCCGCCGGTGCCGTCCTGGACCTCGTCGAACGCCCCGGAAACCTCGCTGTCCGGCCGGAACCAGGACCAGGTCAGCTCGGCGGGCGGCCGGACGCCCGAAACCGCGAGCCGCGACCAGGACGGCGGCAGCGGCGAGTCGAGCTCGACCAGCAGCGACAGCCAACCTGACACAAAGTGGGCACCGCTGAGCGGCAGGGTGAAGCGGGCCGAGGCGGCCGCGCCGTCGGCGGACAGCAGCGGAATCCCTCGGCGGGCCGGCAGATCCGCGGTGCGGTCGCGGTCGGTGCACACTGTCACCTCGCCCGCGACCGGGAACACCGTCACCTCGTCGTCCAGGGTGAACCGGATCGCCGCGGCCGGGTCGCGGGCCAGGACGGTCCCCGCGGGCACCACCACCGGCTCAGGCGACTCGGTGGTCAGCGCGAGGACGGTGGCCGCCGCTCGTGCGGGCCGCGGCGGCTCGAGGCCCAGCAGCTTCAGGATCGCCACGACCAGCTCGTCCGGGGCCTGGTCCAGCCAGTAGAGCCGCTGCTCCAGCAGATAGGCGAACAGCTCCAGCAGGGTGACGCCGGGGTCGGCGGGCGCGTGCAGCGTCCACGTGCCGCCCGACTCCGCCGGGATCCGGCGGGTGACGGCCGCCATCAGGTCGGCCCAGGTGAGGTCGTCCAGCTTCGGCGCGGGAAGGGTCATGGTGTGGTTCCCGTCAGGCCAGTCAGACCGAGGTAGAACGGGAAGACCAGGTTGGCCTTGGTGTTCGTGCGCCGGATCCGGTACTCGACCGAGACCGTGACGCGCGATTCGTCGCCCGGGTCGGTTTCGGCGAGGACGCCGGAGAGCTCCACCCGCGGCTCGAAGTCGCGCACCGCGTCGGCGACCGACCGCTCCAGCTCGCGCAGGTTCGGCACGCTGCCGGGGGCGAACACCGACTCCCCGACGGTGGTGCCGAGGTCCGGCCGCATCACGCGCTCGCCGGTCGCGGTGAGCAGCAGCGCGCGCAGGCAGTGCTCGATGCTCGTCTCACCGGCGGCGTAGGAGAGCCGGCCGGCCTCGTCGGGCAGGATCGGGAACCGCCAGCCGGTGCCGAGGAAGGGTTCGGTCACGTCGCCTTCACCTTCTTCGCGAGCACGGACGGCGGCAGCGGCGACGCGGGCCCGGTGACGCCGCCCGGCACCGGGTGGGTGTGCTGGACGAAGGCCTGCAGCAGCGCGTTGCCGAGCACGACGGGCTCGGTCGAGCCGCCGCCGAGGTCGATGCCGGCCGCCTTGACCGTCACGGTCTCGGCTTCGAGCGTGATCTCCCCGCTGTCCTTCAGCACCACCTTCGCGCCCGTCGCGGTGCTGATGGTGATCTCCTTCGCCTGGTCGTCGAAGAGGATCTGGTGACCGGCCTTGGTCCGGATGATCTTCTGGTCGCGGCCGTCGTCGTGCGTCGCCGGCGGTTTCTTCTTGCCGTTGTAGAGCCCGCCGAGCACGTACGGCTGCCGCATGTCCCCCTGGAAGAACGCGACCAGCACCTCGTCGCCCACCTCGGGCACGAACACCGAGCCGTAGCCGCCGCCCGCGTGGAGCTGGCTGACCCGGATCCAGGGGCTGACGGAAGCGCCACCGTCGAGCCAGTAGTACTTCACCTTGACCCGGCCCTCGTCGTCCCCGTCGTTCTGCACGACCTCCGCGGGCGCGACGCCGTAGAACCGCTGGTCGGTCGCCATGGCGCGTGGCATCGCCGTCATCGCTTGTCCCCCTGGAAGATCTTCCGGCCGGTGAACGTGGTGAAGAAGCCGCTGGTGTTGAGCGCGTGCTCCACGCGCTTGACGAAGTAGGTGCCGGAGAACCGCCTGCCGAGGCCGAAGATCTCCAGGTTGTCCCCCGGCCGCAGCTCCGGCAGCCCGGCCACCCGGCCGGTCGCGGTGATGAACTCGTAGGCCCGCTCCCGCAGCAGCGCGATGGCCAGCTCCTTGGCCTCCTCCTGGCTGAGCACCGGCGCGTCGACCACCACTTCCTGGCGGCCGCCTGCCGCGCTCTCCGCCGCCTCCGGCCCGCTCTGCCCGGCGGCCGAGTTCTGCCCGCCGGGCAGGTCCTTCGCGGTCGCGACGTACTCGATCGGCTCCGCCTTCACCGGGTCCCAGCCGTGCACGGTGAGCTTGCTGACCTGGTTGGACACGGTCATGGTCGGGGTGAAGTCGAGGAGGTTGGGCACCAGGCCCGCCGGCTGCCCGCCGGGCCCGGTGGCCAGTCCGGGTGCGTAGGCGAGGCGGAACAGGCGGATGGGACGGCCGTCGCGGCCGTCGGTCGGCTTGACGAAGTAGAGCGTCTGCTCGCCGGTCTTCGGATCCGGCAGGATGTGGCAGTCGAAGTCGATCCGCTTCGCCCGCTCCATCAGGAACTGCGCGTCGGACTGGTTCTTCTGCACCACGAGGTCGTGCCTCGGTCCCTCGTGGGTCGTCTTGAAGGCCAGCTTGTTGCGCCGCGCGATCTGTTCGGCGATCTCCCAGTCGGTCTTCCCGACGAAGTTCTTGTCCTCTTCCTTCGTCGGCTTGCGGTCCTTGAGCGCGAGCATCCCGTCCACGCAGGTGACGGAGACGGTCGGCGAGGCGCCGTCCGGGAACTTGGGGGCGAGCGAGCTGATCGTCCCCGTGCCGACCGTCAGCAGCTGGTCGGCGTAGCCGAGCCGGACGGAGACCCGCGTGCCGATCCGCAGCTTCTCCGAGTCGCTGTGCTTGAACTTCAGCGTGACGTCGTCCCAGTTGTTCAGCTCCAGGTCGAAGCCGGACATCTCGTCGAGGTCGCGGTGCACCTTGATGTCGAGGATGTCGTTCTTGGTCGTCGGGTCGGCCTGGAGGCCGTCGACGACCACCTCGAACCCGGGGGCGTAACGGTCCGGGTCGGCGAGCTCGGGCTGGGTGCCCGCGGGCGCGGTCATCGCCCACCTCCTTTCACGACAGCCGGGGCACGGTCAGCACCAGCCCCGGCCGCAGGTCGCGTGGATCGCTGATCCCGTTGGCGCGCGCCAGTTCCCGCCACGCGTCCGGGCGCCGGTAGACGGCGGTGGAGATGCGGTCCCACGTGTCGCCGCGGCGCACCACGTAGCTCTTCTCCACCGTCGGCGAGGACCGCGGCGGGTCCTGCACCTGTTCCTTCGCCGGCCGGTACTCCTTCAGCGTGATGTCGAGCTGGGCCCGCAGCGGCACGCCGTTCTTGGCGAACAGCACGTAGTTCACGTCCAGCTTCTCCAGCACGCCCCGGAACACGGTCCGGTCCCAGACGAACCTGACAACCGGCGGCGCGTGCAGCGTCTCCTGGGGCCGCATCAGCTTGCGGATGCTGTCCACATAGGACTTCCGGACGTCGTCCAGCGTGTCGGAGGTGTCCACCAGAGCCTGCACCGACAGCGTTTCGCTGCCGCCCCTGATGTACTGGATCGGGGGCGTTTCGAGACCGGGGATGGTGATCTCGGCGAAGGTGTTGCTCTTGCTCAGCTTGTACTCGGTCGGGTTGAACTTCAGCGGGATCCGCTTCGGCACGTTCCGCGGGTTCTCCGGTTGCTCGATCTCCAGGTGCGCGTCGGCGCCCTGGCTGACCGAGGAGAACGGCGTGCTGCTCACCGGCGGCCTCCCGGGTCGCCGAGCCGGCGATCGTCGTCGCTGCGCTCGGCCCGGGCGCACTGGTCCTCGTACAGCCGCGCCCACGCCTGGATGTGCTTGTTGAACAGGCGGGTGAACAGGGCTCCGTCGTCGCCTTCCACCTGGAACCGCACCTCGAGGTCGTGGATGATCAGGTTCTTGGGCACGCTGTCTCCTCAACGTCTCCTACAGGACGGCCGTCAGGCCCTCGTGGGCGATTTCCAGTGCCTCGATCGCGACCGCGTTCTGTTCGGCGTGCAGGTCCGGACCGGTCCACTTGGCGGCCAGCCCGCCGTGGAAGATCCACGACTTCGCGGGCCGGCCGGCCTCGTCGAGCATGATCACGGCGCCGTCGCGGCGGGCACCCAGCGAGTCGTGCAGGCCGGTCTCGTACCAGGACCACAGGAGCCGGTCGCGGACCACGCCGCGCTTGAGGGTGATCGGGTTCCACGAGTGCCGCAGCGGCAACCGGTGCACGGTGTCGTTGCGCCCGCCCTCGGCGTAGTTCACCACCTCCAGCTGCGCGCCCAGCCCGGTGACCTCCTGGAAGGCGCCGGACGCCACCGCCCGCAGCAGCAGTGCCTGCGCCGGTGGCAGGTAGACGTCCGCCGCGGAGAGCGTCACGACGAAGCGGAACTTGGGCAGCGGCTCGGTCAGCGTGAGCAGCCGCTCGACCGGGGTGCTCACCGTTCGATCACCTCCAGACCGCGGTCCTGGCCGAGCACGAGCCGCAACGCGATGAACTCCATGGGCACGGCGGGCGCGACGTCGATCTCGCACACGACCTGCCCGGGGTCCTGCTCCGGCGGGTTGTTCGTCTCGTCGCACACCACCCGGAACGCGTCGTCGGTCCGGCTGCCGGCGAGCGCGCCGGTCCGGAACGCCTCCAGCAGCACCGACGTGATCGCGCGGACCAGCGACAGCCGCAGCTCCGGCGAGTTCACCTCGAACACCAGCGGCGCGGCGGCCCGCCGGATGGCCCGCACCAGCAGGTGCAGCAGCCGGCGGTGCGCGACGTACCGGCGGCGGGGGTCACCGGACAGCGTCCGCCCGCCCCACACCACGAGGCCCCGGCCGCGCACGCACCGCACCAGGTCGACACCTCCCTCGAACAGCCGGGCCTGCTGCGCCTGGGGGTACTCGATCTCCAGGTCCACCGCGTCCAGCAGGGTGGCGTTCGCCGGCGTCTCCGCGGCGCCCCGTTCGGCGTCGAGCCGGGCGACCAGCCCGGCGACGTGCCCGGAGGCCGGCACGGTCCGCAGCCCGGTTCCGGCGAGCGACGGCGCCCGCAGCGGCGGGTGGTACACCGCCGCCGCGGCGAGCAACGCCTCGTCGCCGAAGGCCGCCAGGGACGCCACCCACGCCGCGACTTCGTCCACTGTGGACCTATCTGGAGGCACGTCCAGCAGCACCAGCCGGTCCAGCAGTGGCGCCACGACACCCAGCAGGTCCAGCACCAGGGCCGTGTGGTCGGCGCCGGCCAGGTCGGCGCCGAGGTCCGGCAGGGCCACCAGCGCCGGCTCCGGCAGCTCGGCCTGCGCCGCCACCGCGGCCGCGTACTCGGCGCGTCCCGGCGGGCTGTCCGTGCCGCCGGTGAGCGTCAGGTCCCACGACATCGAGATCGGCGCGTCCGGCGGGATCGGGCTCCCCGGCGGCTCCGGGCCGACGGGCACCAGCCGGATCAGCCGGGACGCGGCGACCCGGCCGGTCACCTCGCCGGGCGCCATGCCGGCGAAGGTCTCCGCCGGCTCACCGGGCACGAGCACCCGCACGGTGACCACCGGCGGACCCGCGACGCTGCTGGCCCGGTACCGCACGGTGACGCGGCCGCCGTTCGCCCAAGCGCCGGGACTCGCCGCCACCACACGGAAGCTGTCCGTCCACAGTGCACTCGCGGACTCGGCGGGCCCGGACACCCGCAGCACCCACGCCGCGGCGCCCTCGTTCTCGAAGAACCCGCGCAGCGCGTACGGCGTCGCCGACGTGCCGTCCGGTGGGCCGAACGCGCCGACGACGTCGTTCCAGCTCTCGACGCGGACGGGCCGGCCGACGGGTCCGCGCCGGGTGCGGCCGAGGAACACGGCCACGTCCGTGCGCAGCGGCTCGTCGCCGGTGGCCGCACGCTCGAAGGTCAGGGAGACGCCGGGAAGCGCCAAGCTGGTCATCTCTGTCCGCTCACGCGTCGATCAGGAGGCTCTCGACGGCCAGGACGAGCGTCTCCATGGCGATCTCGTTCTTGGTCGCGTTGAACGACGGTCCGGTGTACTTCGTCGGCCAGGCCCGGTCGAAGTTCCAGCGCATGACCTCCTGGCGGTTCTCGTCGAGCATGACGATCGAGCCGGACGTGCGCCGCACGCGGCCGTCGAGCGCCTCCTTCACCCAGTTCCAGAAGCCGACGTGGCCGGTGACCCCGCGCTTGAACGTCAGCGCGCTCGGGAACTTCTTGAGGCCGGTGAGCTTGCGGACCGAGATGTCCTCGCTGCCGGTGCGGTACTCGATCACCGGCAGCTCCACGTCCAGCCCGCTGGCCTCGGTGAACGACCCGCTCACCGCGACGCCGTCGTCGCTGACGTTGGTCACGATGACCAGGAAGTTGTACGCGGCATACGGGTCGTCCCGCGTCACAGGTGGCATTTCGGTTGCCTTTCGACTAGACGAGCTGGGTCTCGCGGGTCTTCTGCTGGATCCGGAAGATCACGAACTCCGCCGGGAACACGGGCGCCACCCCGATCACGCAGATGAGCCGGCCGTTGGCGATGTCGTCGTCGGTCATCGTGGTGCGGTCGCAGTGGACGAAGAACGCCTCGTCCGCGGTCGTGCCGGCGAGCGCGCCGCTCCGCCAGACGGTGGTGAGGAAGTTCGAGACCGTCTGCCGCACCAGCGCCCACAGCGACTCGTCGTTCGGCTCGAACACGACCCACTGGGTGCCCTCGTCGATCGACTCCTCCAGGAACAGGAAGAGCCGGCGCACGTTGACGTACTTCCACGAGGTGTCCGACGACAGCGTGCGCGCGCCCCACACCCGCTGGCCGAGGCCGGGGAAGAACCGCAGCGCGTTGATCCCCCGGGGGTTCAGCAGGTCCTGGTGCCGCTTGGTGACGTCCTGCGCGATGCCGTCGGTCAGCCGGATGCCGCGGATGACCGCGTTGGCCGGCGCCTTGTGCACGCCCCGTTCGGTGTCGGTGCGGGCGTAGACGCCGATGATGTGCCCGGACGGCGGCGCCTCGACGAACCGGCCGGTCGAAGGGTCGTTGACGACCAGCCACGGGTAGTACAGCGCGGCGTACTTGGTGTCGAACGGCTCCCGGAACGCCTGGATGCCTTCGATGTCGAGGTCGTCCTGCGGGTCGAGGACGGCGAACCGGTCCTTGAGCTGCTCGCAGTGCGTGACGAGCGCCGACTCCACGGTGCCGGCCCACACGCCGGGCACCGCGCAGATCGCGACCTCGTCGATGTCCTCCAGCGCCACGATGCCGGTGCGCCTGCCGCTCCCGCCGTCCGTGCCGACGAAGTCCCCGACGTCGAGGCTCTCGAACGCGTCGTCGCCGTCGTCGGCGAGGGTGATCCAGGAGCCGGTGGCGGGCGTGGGGAACCGGCCGGGATCGGTGTTCAACTCCAGCGCGGTCGCCCGCACCAGCCGCGACCGGCTCGCCAGGGTGCCCGTCACGGTCCCGGGCGCGTCGCCGGCCAGGCGCAGGTCGCGGAAGGTCTCGGTGACCGAGCCGCCGCCGGGGTCGGCGAACCGGGTGTCCACTGTGGATTCGACCAGCCGGAGCCGTGCCGTCTCGAAGACCAGCTCCGGGGTGTCCGTGTCGAACGTGACCACGTCGTCGGGCGCGATCGACGCCACGTTCGCGGCCGTCAGCCTGTCCCCCGTGTCGAGCTGCGTGACCGCGCCCTCGTACAGCCGGCCGGAGCCGCTGATCCGCAGGGCACGGCCGGCGCCGGCGTTGGCGCGGCGCACCCGGCGCACGGTCAGCGCGGTCTTCCACGGCGCGTGCGTGGTGCCGTCCGGGAAGGTGAGCGTCACCCGGCCCTCGTCCGGCTGCGCCACGGTGACCTTGAAGCGCCGGTTGCCGATCAGGATCCAGACGTCGTCGGGCAGGGCGCCGGGGTCGAGCCCGGGGACCGCCCGCACCTGGATCGACGCGGCGTCGCGGTCGGCGTCGGCGGCGAGCGCGGTGACGAACAGCGGGCCTTCGCCGGGATCGGGCAGCACCGGGAGCGAAGCGCTCACCGACGGCTGGATCCGCACCTGGACCGCCCGGCCCCAGGAACCGGGGCTCGACGCGGAGAACCGCAGGCTCGGCGTGGCGTCGCGGGTGTCCTTCTGCACGTAGTCTCCGCGAGCCGTCTTCACCTCCGCGGCCAGCGGAGTGCCGAGCGTGACGCGCCCGGTGCCGGCGTCGTACGCGGTGATCGTCACCGGGCCGATCTCGACGTTGTCGCTGCCGCGGAAGACGGTGACATCGTCGGTGCCGGTGAAGCCGGCCAGGTGGGCGAGCTGCAGCGTGGTGGCGCCGGCCGCGGCGTCCTGGGTGATCTGGCTGACCAGGCCGGCGCCGACCGTGCCGGAGGCGGCCTGCGCGCCGCCCGCGGCCACCCGCTTGACGTAGAGGCGCTGACCGCCGTTGTCGAAGAAGCCCTTGACCGCCAGCGGAAACAACCACCAGCGGCCGCCCTCGGCCGGGTCGCTCGCCCACTTGTCGCGGACCAGGGGATCCGGCTCGGGCAGGAAGCCGCCGAAGGTGGTCTGGAACTCCAGGAAGTTCGTGACCAGCTTCGGCTTTCCGGTGGTCGGGCCGCGCTGGGTGACCCCGACCATGCCCGCCGTGCTGGTGCTCACCCCCGCGATCGGCCGCGGCCCCGCGTCAACCTCCTCGACGTAGACGCCGGGGCTCAGGTACTCGGGCATGGCTTGGCTCCTTCTCTGCTGCCGCTACTGCCGGACGATCTCGATGACGTGCCGCCGGTCCCGGCCGGTGGGCAGCCGGACGTCCAGCGCGCCGGTCCGCCCCGGCCGCTCGGTGGCCGTGAGGTGGAAGAGCTGTTCAGGCGGCCCGGTGACCAGTTCGCCCTCCCAGCGCAGGGCCAGCCGGAACGCGCCGCCCTGGCCGGTCAGGGTCCGCTCCAGCCACGCGATCCCGTCCCTGCTCGTGGTGCCCCGCGCCTCGACCAGCGCGTTCGCCACCGGCGCCCGGGTGACCGCGTCGACGACGACGCCGTACACCGTGCGGATGCCGGGCCCGTACGGGAACGCGACGCCGGGCAGCAACCGGACCAGCCGCGGCTCGCTCCGCACGGCGGGCGGGCTGACGTCGTCGTACGGGTGGGCCACGAACTCGACCCCGGCCACGGCCGCGTCGAAGTCCGCGCCGTCCGCCGGGTACAGCGGGGCGAGCCCGATGGCGGCGAACCGCACCCGGAACCGCTCCGGCTCGGCGCCCGGGCCCCGGCGCCGGCCCAGCTCCGGGTACGCGATCGCGGCGCTCGGGGTGCGGATCGCCGTCGTGTCCTGTGGCACCCAGGCGTTCTCGCCGGGGTCGAAGCGGTCCAGCGCGGTGACCACGTCGGCGGCCCGTGCGCGCTGGGCGAACTCGTCGAACGGCACGAACCACGCCGGGCTGTACAGGACGGACGTCTCGACCGGATGGAAGCGGGTCATGGCCGGGCCGCCCCGTTGATCGTGCGGCTCCGCACGAGCCGCAGCTCGGAAACGTCGAGAGAGTCGAGGTTGACGACCCGGACCTCGTAGTTGAGGGACAGCCGGTAGGGCTTCTGGATCGCGTACCAGATCCACGACTTCTGGTCGAGCGTCAGCGGCGTCAGCGTGAACTGCAGCGCCTCCGTGGTGCCCGCCATGCTGCCCGTCAGCTCCTCGCCGGACCAGATCGCGTCGTCGTAGAAGACCTGGAGGGCGCGGCCGATCATCTGGTGCTGGGTTTCCTGGCTGCCGCCCCACGGCGTCACCAGGTAGCGCAGCAGGAGCGCCATCGGCGGTTTGCGGCTCGTGGGCGGGGCCGGCGGCAGCGACCGGACCGGCGGCCGGTTGCGCGACGTCGGGTCCTCCGCGATCTCGTACAGGAAGACCGTGAGCGTGGCCCGGCTCGGCCGGTCCTCGAGATCGCTCAGCACCGCCCTCGGCGGGTCGTTCGGATCCAGTGGGCGCAGTGCCTCCGTGAGCCGGTCCACGATGATCGTCGAAACGTCGGCGACGACGCCGAAATCGCCCATGCCAGTCCTCCCCTGTGGCACGCCGGGAAGTGGCTCCGACCTGCCGTGGCGCAGCATCGCAGGGGTGGCGTGGCGGGCCCGCGATCCACGCGTCGCCACGGCGTCACGGCGGCGTTCCCGGCGCGCGCGTTGACGCGCCCGCACACGCGGCGTCGACGCCGCGGTGACAGGGCGGCGCGCATCCTGCGGTGGTGGAACCCCCCGAGGAACGTTCCGGCAGCATGGTTCTCCGTGCGTGGCTGGAAGGCGGCGAGCCCGGCGCGCTGCGGGTCCGCATTCTCTCCACGATCGGCACGAACGAGGCCAAGCCGCTCGCGGTGACGTCTCCGGAAGCGGTGCACGCGGCCGTGCAAAGGTGGCTGGAAGAGCTCGGAGCAGGCCCGACAACGCTTTCGTGACGCCCTGTCGACGCCACAAGGTCGATGATTCACCGTAACGTTTCGCACCCGGGTCGCGAATTGTCTCAACGGTGGGGTTCGATCCGATCGGTGCCGGGCGTAGGTTGGGGAACCGATGCGCACTGAAGCAACACAGATCGTGACATTGCGGCTGCTCAAGGGTTTCGCGCTGCTCGTGGGGGACGACCGGGTGATGCTGTCGTCGAGCGCGCAGCGGCTGCTCGCCTTCCTCGCGCTGCAGGACAGACCCCGGACCAGGTCCTACGTGGCGAGAACGCTGTGGCCGGAAGCCACCACGACCCGCGCCAACGCGAACCTCCGCTCGTCGCTGTGGCGCGCGTCGCGCACCGGGTACCAGGTCATCGACGCGTCCGTGCACGAGATGGCGCTGGCGGACAACATCACCGTCGACATCCACGACGCGGTCACCCGCGCGCACTGCCTGCTCGACAAGTCCTGCCTGTGCGACGACATCCTGAACCGGCAGACCCGCGACGACCTGTCCGCCGACCTGCTCCCCGAGTGGTCGGACAACGACTGGGTGCTCATCGAACAGGAGCAGTACCACCAGCTTCGGCTGTATGCCTTGGAAGCCATGGCAAAGCGGCTCACCGTGGCCGGACGGCACGGGGAGGCGGTGGCCGCCGGGCTGGCCGCGGTGCGTGCCGAGCCGCTGCGGGAGAGCGCGCACCGCGTGCTCATCGACGCGCACCTCGCCGCCGGCAACCGGGCGGCGGCACAGCACCAGTACGCGCAGTGCCGCCACACTCTGCTCGAGGAACTGGGGCTCGAACCGTCCGACGCCCTCCGCGACCTGCTGCCGTACATGACCGCGCACTAGGGTCGCGCGTCCCAGGGTCGTTGACAGGGCCCGGGTATGCGCCCAGCACCTCGAAGCTGGGCGCCCAGGCCAGGTGCTCCACGGGCGGCGGGACGCCGAGGGCGGCACGCAGGTCCAGCTCGTGGGTGAAGGCGTCC
>NZ_JBFBBN010000019.1:0-145042 GCF_040682715.1 Amycolatopsis sp. NPDC051128
GGTCGTTCCACACCTGCACGCCGACGTTCCCGGTGAACGGGAGGGTGCCCTGGTCGAGCAGCGAGAAGCCCTCGGTCGAGTCGAGGACCTCGTGCACCTCTTCGAGGTCGCAGACGTCGGCGAGCGAGCGGACGATGCCGACGATCTCGGCCAGCTCCGCGATGTGCCAGACGTCCGGCTCCTCGGCGACGAGCTCGGGCACGCCGACGAGGTCGTAGGTGTGGTCCTCGTCCGGGATCAGCTCGGGCACGTTCAGCGAGGGCACGGCGTCCCAGGCCGGGTGGTCGAGCAGGTCGTGCCGCTCGGCCGTGCGGACGAAAGCGGCCAGGTGAGCGGCGTCCGGGAAGGCGTACAGGTCGTCCTCGTCGCCGAGGAACGCTTCCCACTCCTCGCCGTCTTCCCGCCAGCGCGGGGCCCACAGGGTGACGACGTCGCCCTGCGGCAGCCCGAGTTCGATCGGGATGATGTCCTGTGCCATTCCTAAGCCCTCCGGATTACCGCCCGTGTGCGCGCGAGACCGTTAGTATGCTCCGGTCGGTGCGCGGTACCGCGAAGCCTACGGGTTTCACACTCGCGATGCGATCGCCCCTGCCGACTTTGCGACGAGCGGATGGCACGATGGACGTCTGATGACTCTCACAGACCTCCTGCCTGCGGATCCTGACCCCGACGCTCTGTTCGAAGCGTTCACCACCTGGACGGCCGAACGGGGCATCGAGCTGTACCCGGCGCAGGAGGAGGCGGTGATGGAGGTCGTCTCCGGATCGAACGTCATCCTCTCCACGCCGACCGGCTCCGGGAAGAGCCTCGTCGCCGTCGGCGCGCACTTCACCGCACTCGCGCAGGGCCGCCGCAGCTACTACACCGCGCCGATCAAGGCGCTGGTGTCGGAGAAGTTCTTCCAGCTCATCGAGATCTTCGGCGCCGAAAACGTCGGGATGATGACCGGCGACTCCAGCGTCAACCCGGATGCCCCGATCATCTGCTGCACGGCCGAAATCCTGGCGAACATCGCGTTGCGGTTCGGTGCCGGCGCCCCGGTCGGGCAGGTCGTGGCCGACGAGTTCCACTTCTACTCCGAGCCCGACCGCGGCTGGGCGTGGCAGGTGCCGATCCTCGAACTCCCGAACGCCCAGTTCGTCCTGATGTCGGCGACCCTGGGCGACGTGTCCTTCTTCGAGAAGGACCTCACCCGCCGCACCGGCAAGCCGACCGCCGTCGTCACGTCGGCGCAGCGCCCGGTGCCGCTGACCTTCCGGTACGCGCTCACGCCACTGCACGAGACGATGTCCGAGCTGCTCAACGGCGGCCAGGCGCCGGTCTACGTCGTGCACTTCTCGCAGGCCGCGGCGATCGAGCGGGCGCAGACGCTGATGAGCATCAACGTCACCACCAAAGCCGAGAAGGAGGCCATCGCCGAGCTGCTCGGCGACTTCCGGTTCTCGGCCGGGTTCGGCAAGACGCTCTCGCGGCTGGTCCGGCACGGCATCGGCGTCCACCACGCCGGGATGCTGCCCAAGTACCGGCGGCTCGTGGAGACCCTGGCCCAGTCCGGGCTGCTCAAGGTGATCTGCGGGACCGACACCCTCGGCGTCGGCATCAACGTGCCGATCCGGACCGTGGTCTTCTCCGCGCTGACGAAGTACGACGGCGTCCGCCAGCGGCACCTCAAGGCACGCGAGTTCCACCAGATCGCCGGCCGGGCCGGGCGCGCGGGCTACGACACCGACGGCTACGTCGTCGTGCAGGCCCCCGACCACGTCGTCGAGAACGCCAAGGCCCTCGAGAAGGCCGGCGACGACCCGAAGAAGAAAAAGAAGATCGTCCGGAAGAAGGCCCCCGAGGGGTTCGTCAACTGGACCGAGAGCACCTTCGACCGGCTGATCGCGGCCGAGCCGGAGCCGCTGACGTCCAGCTTCAAGGTCACGCACTCGATGCTGCTCAACGTGATCTCGCGGCCGGGCAACGCGTTCGAGTCCATGCGGCACCTGCTGGAGGACAACCACGAGGACCGGCCGGCGCAGCGCAAGCTCATCCTGCGCGCCATCGCGATCTACCGCGCGCTGCTCGCCGCAGGCGTCGTCGAGCGGCTGTCCGAACCGGACGAACAGGGCCGGATCATCCGGCTCACCGTGGACCTGCAGTTCGACTTCGCGCTCAACCAGCCGCTTTCGCCGTTCGCGCTGGCCGCGATCGACCTGTTCGACCTCGAGTCACCTAGCTACGCGCTCGACGTCGTGTCCACTGTGGAATCCACGGTGGACAATCCGCGGCCGGTGTTGTCGCAGCAGCAGTTCAAGGCACGCGGCGAGGCCGTGCAGGCGATGAAGGCCGAGGGCATCGAGTACGACGAGCGGATGGAGCTGCTCGAGAACGTCAGCTACCCGAAGCCGCTGGAAGAGCTGCTGCAGGGCGCGTTCCACAGCTACCGGCAGGGCCATCCGTGGGTCGACGACTACGAGCTGTCGCCGAAGTCGGTCGTGCGCGACATGTACGAGCGCGCGATGAACTTCGTCGAGTACGTCGGCTTCTACCAGCTCGCCCGGTCCGAAGGCCTGGTGCTGCGCTACCTCGCTGACGTCTATGACGCGCTGCGCCACACGGTCCCGGACGAGGCGAAGACCGAGCCGCTGCAGGACCTCATCGAGTGGCTCGGCGAGCTCGTCCGGCAGGTGGACTCGAGCCTTCTGGACGAGTGGGAGGCGCTGCGGCACCCGTCGGAAGAAGGGCCGGTGTCGCACCGCCCGCCGTCCCTCCCGCCCGCCGTCACCCGCAACGAGCGCGCGTTCCGCGTCCTGGTGCGCAACGAGCTGTTCCGCCGGGTCGAGCTGTTCGGACGGCGGGCGTGGAACGTGCTGGGCGAGCTCGACGCGGCGTCCGGCTGGGACGCCGACGCGTGGGAAGACGCCATCGAGGACTACTTCGAGGAGTACGACTCGCTCGGCACCGGCCCGGACGCGCGCGGCCCGGCGCTGCTGATGATCGAGCAGCTGCCGGACGTCTGGAAGGTGCGGCAGATCTTCGACGACCCGGCGGGCGACCACGACTGGGGCATCAGCGCCGAGGTCGACCTGGCGGCCTCCGACGAGGCCGGGATGGCGGTCGTCCGCGTGACCGAGGTGGGCGCGCACTGACCGTGGTTGCGCTCAACGCGCAGTCCGCGGCGTGGTTTCCGCGTTAGCGTGAAGGCTTCGCCACCGCAGTACGTGATCCTCCTGTAGGGACAACGCTCAGCCCGCCGGGGTCAGGATCGCCTGGGCGTCTTCGCCGGCGAACCACAGCCCGATGACGAACGCCGCCGTGGCCTCCAGCAGGGCCGCGCGGTCCAGCCCGCCCGCGTGCACCGGCTTGGCGCCGATGTCCCGGACCAGCGTGCTCACCGCGTCGAGCGCCGCCGGGTCGTCACCGCACAATGGGACCGACAGGGGACGGCCGTCGAACACCGGCGGGGTCATCCGCCAAACGTCGACGTGGGCCAGGTTGAACGCCTTCACGACGTGGGCGTCCGTGGCGATCCGCGACGCCACCGGGGTGCCCGTCAGGTCCGGGTGGTTGGTGCAGTCCACGAGTACCTTCCCGGCCGGCGGACGCGCGTCGGCGAGCACTTCGCCGATCGCTGCCGCGGGGACGGCCAGGAGCAGCACGTCGGCGAAGACGGCCGTCTCGCGCCAGGTTCCGATCGAAGCGCCGAGCCGCTCGGCCAACGGGCCGGCGTCGGACCGGCCGCTCACCATCAGTTCGTGGCCCGCCCGTGCCCACTGCGTGCCGAGCGCCTCCGCCATCCCGCCCGTGCCGAAAATCCCGATCCGCATGCGTCCTCCTCGTGCTTGGCTGGTACCAGTACGACGGTAGGAACCCCGGCAGGAACCGAAAGGTAACCATGGACTTTCTCGCCGACTGCCGGACGCGGCTCGCGTTCGACCTGGTCGCCAACACGTGGAACCCGGTGGTGGTGTGGGCCCTGCGCGACGGCCCCCGCCGGCACGGCGAGCTGCGACGCGCCATCGGCGGGATCAGCGCGAAGGTGCTGACGGAAACCTTGCGGCGCCTGGAGTTCGACGGCCTCATCGAGCGGCGCGAAGGCGCGTACGCGCTCACGCCACTGGGCTCGAGCTTTCTGGGACCGATCGAGGGCTTCGGTCGCTGGGCCGCCGAGCACGGCGACGACGTCGTCGCTGCTCAAAGCCGAGCAGCACGACCAGCATGATCAGCGACAACGCCGGAAGCGGACGGCCCCAGAACACGCTGATCGTGATGTCGGCGAGCGGCGTGAAGACGCCGACGGCGAAGACCCACGTCGGCGCCGTAGGCGGCTTCGCGGCCGGAGACCACGACGTCCGCTTCCACGGCTTCGCCACCGAAAGCCACACCTGGAAGGCGAGGACGCTCGCCATCAGCGCCGTCCCGGCGATCTGCGGCCAGGCGACGACGTCCGCCGCGCCCGCCCGTGCCGCGACCGCCGAGTCGTGCAGCGCACCGGAAAGCAGGAAGATCCCGGCGTAGAGCTGGGCGAAGGTCAGCACGAACTTCGCCAGCACCCACCAGTGCCGGAAGTAGCCCCACGCCGTCGATCCGGCCAGGACCAGCCCGGTGAACGCCGCCGCGTTGGCCATCGGCGCTAGCACGACGGTGTCGATCCGCTGCGCCATCGACGTCGCGGCGACGGCCTGGCCCGGGTCCGACGCCGCCAGCGTCATCAGCACCACCAGCCCGAGGGCTTGGCTCATCCAGGCGACCGAGGACACGACGTGCAGCCAGACGACGGCTTGGCGCCAGCGGGGAGAAGTCTTCTTCGAAGTCACGGGATCAAGGCTCGCCGACAAGATCCGCGCGCACATCGGGTCCGACCCGGGTTTCGCCCCGGACCCAGGGAGGTTCGGGCTGCGCCCGCCGGAGTACGCCGGCGCGGCGGCCGTACCTCCGGGGGAGTAGGCCCGAAACCCGGAACTCGCGTGATTGAGCGCGGATCTCGCGTGATTGGGGACGTAACTCGCGTGATTGAGCGCGGATCTCGCGTGATTGGCGGGGCATCAGGGGGGTGGGTTCTTTGCGGCCAGGGCCAGGAGGGGGACCGCGGCCGCCGCGTCGGTGATGAGGGTCGAGACCATGCCCGACCGGAGGACCGCGTCCACCGCCGCCGCCTTCGGCCTGCTGTAGCCCAGGGCGATCACCTCCGGCACCGCCATCAGCTCCTCGTGGCTGATCGCCAGGACGTGGTGGGCCAAGCCCGTCGACAGCGCGTTGCCCGACGCGTCGAACAGCCGCGCCGCGACCTCCGCCGTCGCGCCGCGGGTCGCGATCGCCGCCCGCTCGGCTTCGTCCAGGGCGTCGTACACCGTCGACTCGCCCGGCTGCCAGGCGCCGATGCTGACCACGGCCTTCGTCAAAAGCCGGAACTGGCCGAACGTCTCCGCGATGCCGGGCTGGCGCCGCAACGTCTCGGTAGTGCGGCGGTCGGGCAGCACCAGCGGGCCGAAGATCGGGTAGGCGTCGCCGCCGGACACCGACGTCACGCGGCTGACCGTCTCGACCGAGCGGCCCCGCATGTCCATCCCGGCCTGCACTCCGCAGAGCTGGACGATCGGGCAGCGCGGCAGGGCCCGGAGCGCCTCGGTCATCGCGTTCACCGAACGCGCCCACGACAGCCCGATGACGTCCTGGGGGACCGCGATGTCCTCCAGCAGCCGGGCCGCCAGTGTCCCGATCTTCGCGCGTACGACCTCCTTCGGCTCGCGCTCGGTTGAGCGTTCGAGCACCAGCGCCCGCTTCAGGCCGTACGCCGAGCGCACCTCGTCCGACAGCGCCAGGTCCACCGGCGCCGGCAACGAGAACTCGACCCTGACCAGGCCGGACTCCATGGCGGTGTCGAGCATCCTCGCCACCTTGAACCGGCTGACGCCGAACTCGTCGGCGATCTCCAGTTTGGACCGTCCCTGCACGTAGAAGCGGCGGGCGACGGTGGCGAGCAGCAGTGCCTCGGTGAGCGAGGACGGCTTCTTGGACACGCTCATCTGAGCACTATAACGCGAAATCTGCCCGAAAGGTTGACGTAACACCGACGTCAGACCTGTAATGCCTTCACATGTTCTCGACGCCATAGGTCAACGCCGCTCATATGAGCGCGAGGAAGGGGCAAGGCATGCGTGCCGCCATCGTCGACCGGCCCGGTGAGATCAGGGTCGGCGAGGTGCCCGATCCGAAACCCGGGGAACGCCAGGTCGTCGTCAAGGTCGGAGCGTGCGGCATCTGCGGCACCGACCTGCACATCGCGGACGGGCACTTCCCGCCCACCCCGTATCCCATCGTCCCCGGGCACGAGTTCGCTGGGGAGATCGTCGAGCTCGGCGCGGACGTGCCGGGCGAGTGGAAGATCGGCGACCGCGTCGCCGTCGACCCGTCGCTGTTCTGCGGCTACTGCGGCCCGTGCCGCGCCGGCCACGGCAACCTCTGCGCGAACTGGGGCGCCACCGGCGACACCGTCAACGGCGCCTTCGCCGAGTACGTCGCCGTTCCGTCGTCCACCTGCTACCGCACGCCCGACGCGATGACGTGGGAACAGGGCGCGCTGGTCGAGCCCGTTTCCTGTGCCGTGCACGGCGTTCGCCGGGTCGGTGTCGAAGCCGGTGAACGCTTCCTCGTCGTCGGCGCCGGCACCATGGGCCTGATCATGCAGCAGTTGCTGCAGCGATCCGGCGCGCACGTCACGGTGGTCGATCGCAACGAAGCCCGGCTGCCCCGCGCGCAGGCCCTCGGCGCCGTCGCCACCGCAAAGGACGTCAGCGACCTGAACGGCGAGAAGTTCGACGTCGCCGTCGACTGCACCGGCGCCGCCCCCGCCATCGAAGCGGCCTTCGACTCGACCCGGCGCGGTGGCCGTCTGCTCGTCTTCGGCGTCGCCCCGGCCGAAGCCCGTGTCGCGCTTTCGCCGTTCCGCATCTACAACGACGAAATCACCATCGTCGGCTCGATGGCCGTGCTGCACAGCTTCGGCGCCGCGCTCGACCTCGTCGGCAGCGGCGCGATCGACACCGGTTCGCTGCTCACGGACACGCTGCCGCTGGAGCAGTACCCCGAGGCGCTCGCCAAGATGCGCGACGGCTCGGGCCTCAAGGTGCAGGTCCTTCCCGGAGGTGGCCGTGCGTAAGCTCCTCACCCTCTTCGCGGCGACGTCGCTGCTGGTCACCGGCTGCGCGGGCGCCGGCTCGATCGGCACCGGCAGCAGCACGCTCGTCATCGCGATCGTGTCCAACCCGCAGATGAAGGACGCGATCGCGCTCGCCCCGGAGTTCGAGAAGGCGACGGGCATCAACCTCAAGTTCGTGTCCCTGCCGGAGAACCAGGCCCGCGCCAAGATCACCGCGTCGACCGCCACCGAGGGCGGCGAGTTCGACGTCGTCATGATCAGCAACTACGAGGCGCCGCAGTGGGCGGCCAACGGCTGGCTCGAAAACCTCGAACCGCACATGGCGGCGACCCCGGGCTACGACGAAGGCGACTTCATCCCCAGCATCAAGCAGTCACTGTCGTACGAGAACCAGATGTACGCGGTGCCGTTCTACGGCGAGTCGTCGTTCCTGGCCTACCGCAAGGACCTCTTCCAGAAGGCCGGGCTGACCATGCCGGCCAAGCCGACCTGGCCGCAGATCGCGGACTTCGCCGCGAAGCTCGACGACAAAGCCAACGGCGTCGCGGGCATCTGCCTGCGCGGCAAGCCCGGCTGGGGCGAGAGCCTCGCGCCGTTCACCACGGTGGCCAACACGTTCGGCGCGCAGTGGTTCGACAAGGACTGGAACGCCAAGCTGACGTCGCCGGAGTTCAAGGAGGCCGCGAACTTCTACGTCGACCTGATCCGCGAGCACGGCGAGGTCGGCGCCTCCAGCGCCGGGTTTTCCGAGTGCGGCACGCGCTACACCCAGGGCAACGCCGCGATGTGGTACGACGCGACGGTCATGGCGGGCACCAACGAGGACCCGTCGAGCAGCAAGATCGTCGGCCAGTCCGGCTACGCGCCGGCGCCGGTCGTCAAGACGCAGGCCAGCGGCTGGCTCTACACCTGGGCGCTGGGCATCCCGAAGGTGGCCAAGGACAAGGACGCGGCCTGGAAGTTCATGGCCTGGATGACCGACAAGGCGTACGTGCAGAAGGTCGGCCAGACCTACGGCTGGAACCGCGTCCCGCCGGGCGTCCGCCAGTCGACGTACGCCATTCCCGAATACGCCGACGCGGCGAAGGCCTACGCGAAGCCCACGCTGGACGGCATCGCGGCGGCGAACCAGCAGAAAGTCATGGCGAACCCGGTGCCCTACCCCGGCATCCAGTTCGTCGGCATCCCCGAGTTCCAGGACCTGGGCACCCGGGTGAGCCAGCAGCTGTCGGCGGCGATCGCCGGCCGCGAGTCCGTTGACGACGCCCTGAAGCAGTCCCAGGACTACGCCCAGACGGTGGGCGACTCCTACAAGGCGGTGCACTGATGTCCACGCTCTCCCTAACCACGCCGGAGTCCACTTCGCACCCGAAGGTCGAGGAGAAACGCGGCCTGAGCACCGCGGCCAAGCGGCGGCTGCCGCTGCTGCCGGCGCTGATCTTCGTCATCGCGGTGACGCAGCTGCCGTTTCTGCTCACCGTGTTCTACTCGTTCCAGTCGTGGAACCTGGTCCGGCCGGGCTCGCGGCACTTCGTCGGCCTGGACAACTACATCGACGTCTTCAGCGACACGACGTTCCTGGTCGCGCTGCTCAACACCGTGGTGCTGACCGTGGTGTGCGTGTTCGTCGCGCTTCTGCTCGGCCTGGGCCTGGCGATCCTGCTCGACCGCAAGTTCCTCGGCCGCGGCGTGGTCCGGACGCTGCTGATCACGCCGTTCCTGATCCTGCCGGCGGCCGGCGCGCTGCTGTGGAAGACGACGATGTTCGACCCGACCTACGGGCTGCTGCACTTCGTCTTCGGCACCGACGTCGACTGGCTTTCGGAGTTCCCGCTGGCCGCGGTGATGGCGCAGATCGTGTGGCAGTGGACGCCGTTCATGATGCTGCTCATCCTCGCCGGACTGCAGAGCCAGGCCAAGGACGTCCTCGAAGCGGCCAATGTGGACGGTGCGGGCCGCTGGCGGACGTTCGTCTCCATCACGCTGCCGCACCTGTCCCGGTTCCTGCAGCTGGCGACGCTGCTGGGCGCGATCTACATCGTGAACAGCTTCGACGCGATCTTCCTGATGACTCAGGGCGGGCCGGGCACGGCCAGCACCAACCTGCCGTACTACATCTACCAGCGCGCGTTCGAGGGCTTCGACGTCGGCCAGTCGTCGGCGATGGGCGTGGTCGTGGTCATCCTGACGATGATCGTCGCGACCTTCGCGCTGCGCCTGATGTTCCGCGCCTTCTCCGTGAGCGGAGGAGTGCTGTGACTATTAAAAGCTCGACCACCGCCCCTCGCAAACGCCAGTACGGCAAGGGCTCGCTGACCGTCGCGACCTGGATCATCGCGATCCTGTTCGTCTTCCCGCTGCTGTGGATGATCCTCACGGCGTTCAAGCAGGAGGCGGACGCCTACACCGACCCGCCGAAGCTGTTCTTCACCCCGACGTTCGAGCAGATCGGCAACGTCCTCGGCGGCGGGTTCCTGCCCTACCTGTCCAACTCGGCGTTCGTCACGATCCTTTCGACGCTCCTGGTGCTGCTCTTCGGCATTCCGGCGGCGTACGCGCTGTCGCTGGCGCCGGTGAAGGGCACGTCGAACGCGCTCGGGTTCTTCCTCTCGACGAAGATGCTGCCGATCGTGGCGGCGATCATCCCGCTGTACATCATCTCCCAGAACACCGAGCTGCTGGACACGGTGTGGGCGCTGGTCATCCTGTACACGTCGATGAACCTGCCGCTGGCCATCTGGATGATGCGGTCGTTCTTCCTCGAGGTGCCGCACGAGATGATCGAGGCGGGCCGGATCGACGGCGCGAACCTGCCGACCCTGCTGCGCAAGATCATCATGCCGGTGGTCGCGCCCGGGATCGCGGCGACCGCGCTGATCTGCGTGATCTTCTCGTGGACCGAGTTCTTCTACGCGGTCAACCTGACCGCGGCCCGGGCCGGCACGGTGCCGGTCTTCCTCGTCGGCTTCATCACCAGCGAAGGCCTGTACTGGGCCCAGCTGTCGGCGGCGGCGCTGCTCGCGTCGCTGCCGGTGATGATCGTCGGCTGGATCGCGCAGAACCACCTGGTCCGCGGCCTGTCGATGGGCGCGGTCAAGTAAGGCGAAGGTCCGTGAATGTCGCATCGAGAGACGTAGAGTCCCTCAATGCGACATTCACGGACCTGGGTCACTCCTGGAGCGAGAGGGCCTGGCTGGGGCAGACGTGCACCGCTTCGCGGGCCTTTTCGACCAGCTCGCCCTGCGGCTGGTCATCGAGCACGATGACCGTGCCGTCCTCCTCGCTCTGGTCGAACAGCGACGGCTCGGTGAGCACGCACTGACCGGCGCCGACGCACTTGCCGGTGTCCGCGATGATCTTCATGGTCCTCTTCTCCTGTGGTGGTTTGGCAGTTCGTCTCTACCAGGTCACCGGCAACCGGTACAGGCCGAAGATGGCCGCGTCGTCCTTGAACGGCAGTTCGCCGACCGGTGCGGCCAGCCGCAGCCCGGGGATGCGGCGGAACAGCGTGTCGAAGACGATCTGCAGTTCCATCCGGGCGAGGTTCTGGCCGAGGCACTGGTGCGGGCCGAAGCCGAAGGCCACGTGGTGGCGCGCACCGCGCTCGATGTCCAGCTCGTCCGGGTTTTCGAACGCGGTTTCGTCGCGGTTGGCCGCGTAACCCAGCGCCAGCACGCCTTCGCCTGCCCGGATCAGCTGCCCGCCGACCTCGACGTCCTCGACGCACAGCCGGGCCGTGGCGGCGTCGACGATGGTGAAGTACCGCAGCAGCTCCTCGACGGCGTCGAGCGTCTTGCCCGGGTCGTCCTTGATCAGCGCGAGCTGGTCCGGGTTCTCCAGCAGCCCGACCGTGCCCAGCGAGATCATGTTCGCCGTCGTCTCGTGCCCGGCCACCAGCAGCAGGAACCCGGTCGCGGCCAGCGATGCCCGCCGGTAGGTGCCCTCTTCGCGCAGCTTGACGATCTGCCGTCCAAGCAGGTCGTCCGGCGGGTCCGCCTCCTTCCCGGCGATGAGGTCGCTCATGTACTCGCGCACGGCGTCGACCGCGGCCCGCCGTTCCTGCGGGGGTGTGTCGCGCTTGATCAGCTTCGTCGTGTGGGTCTGGAAGAAGTCGTGGTCGGCGTACGGCACGCCGAGCATCTCGCAGATGACCAGCGACGGCACCGGCAACGACAGCGCCTCGACCAGGTCACCCGGCTTCGGGCCGGCCAGGAGCGCGTCGATCCGCTCGTCGACGATCTCCTGGATCCGCGGCCGCAGCGCCTCCATCCGGCGCACGGTGAACTCGCCGAGCACGGCCTTGCGGGCCGGCCCGTGCTCCGGCGCGTCCATGGTGATCATGGTGCGCTCGTCGTCCGGCCGCCGGAACCCCAGCACCAGCTGCGGGAAGTCCGGGTGCTGCCGGTCGGCGCTGAACCGCCGGTCGTTCAGCACGGTCCGGACGTCCTCGTGCCTGCTGACCACCCAGGCCTGCCTGCCGTCGGGCAGCCCCACCCGGGTGACCGGGTCCTTCTCGCGGATCTCGGAGTACGCCGCCGGCGGCGCGAACGGGCAGGTGCGTGTCATCGGGAATTCGTGGACCGCGGTCATGACGTTCCCCTCACCAGGTCACGGGCAGGCAGTAGAGACCGAAGACGGACGAGTCGTGCTTGAACGGCAGCTGGTCCACCGGCGCGGCCAGCTTCAGCTCCGGGATGCGGCGGAAGAGCGTGTCGAAGACGATCTGCAGTTCCATCCGGGCCAGGTTCTGGCCGAGGCACTGGTGCGGGCCGAACCCGAACGCGACGTGATGCCGCGCGCCGCGCTCGATGTCGAGGTCGTCGGGGTTCTCGAACGCGGCTTCGTCGCGGTTGCCGGAGTAGCTCAGCCCGAGCACGCCCTCGCCTTCGCGGATCAGCTGCCCGCCGATCTCGACGTCCTCGGTGGCGACGCGCGCGGTCGCGAACTCCGCGATCGTGAAGTACCGCAGCAGCTCCTCGACGGCGTCGAGCGTCTTGCCGGGGTCGTTCTTGACGATCGCGAGCTGGCCGGGGTTCTCCAGCAGCGCGACGGTGCCCAGCGAGATCATGTTCGCCGTCGTCTCGTGCCCGGCGATGAGCAGCAGGAACGCCAGCGAAACGAGCTCGTCGTGCGCGACGTCGCCGTGCTCTTCGCGCTGCTTGGAGATCTGGCGGCCGAGCAGGTCGTCGGTCGGCTCGGCCTCCTTGGTGGTGACGAGCTGGTCGAGGTAGTTCTGCAGCTCGTCGATGGCCTTGATCCGGGTGTCCTGGTCGACCTCCCGGTTGAGCATCGTCGAGCTGCGCACCTGGAAGAAGTCGTGATCGGCGTACGGGATGCCGAGCAGCTCGCAGATGACCAGTGACGGGACGGGCAGCGCCAGCGCGGAGACGAGGTCGGCGGGCTTCGGGCCGGCCAGGATCGCGTCGATGTGCTCGTCGACGATCTGCTGGATCCGCGGCTGCAGGGCCTTCATGCGTTTGACGGTGAACTCGCCGACGACCTCGCGCCGGGCCGCGCCGTGCTGCGGTGGGTCCATGTTGATCAGCGACGCGGTGAAGTTGTTCCGCCGCTGCGGACGGCCCGACTTCACGAGGATCGGGAACCCCGGGTTGAACCGGTCGGAGCTGAACCGTGGGTCGGTGAGCATCTGGCGGACGTCTTCGAGCCGCGTCAGCGCCCACGCCTCCTGGCCGGACTGCAGCTCGACGCGGTGCACCGGCCCCGCTTCGCGCAGCTTTTCGTAGGCGGGCGGCGGCGCGAACGGGCAGGTGCGTTCGAGCGGGAAGACGGCGTTTTTCGTGGCGGGTTCGGCGACTTCGGTCATGGGGGCCCCCTAAATCTGTCGGAAAGTATGTGGAGGATTACATTCCGGTTCTGAAATCCAAGGTACCGAAGCGGAAGGTATTCGTCCACTGCGATCGGGTGACCGCTCGCGGATGCGGTGTGTGGCCGTCTGACCGTGCGAGAATCACTCCGCGCGATTCAGCGAGAGGCGAACGGCATGACGGCAGACCCCGAGACCACCCTGCGGGCGGACGCGCGGCGCAACCGCGACCAGATCCTGGCCGCCGCGAAGAGCATCTTCGCCGCCTCCGGTCCCGAGGTGCCGATGGAGGAGATCGCCCGCGCGGCCGGCGTCGGCGTCGGCACGCTCTACCGCCGGTTCCCGGACCGGGACGCGCTGGTCCGCGCGGTCGCGATGGACAACTTCGAGCGGGTGCTGATCGACGCCAAGACGATCGCCGCGGAGGAGACGTCGGCCTGGTGCGCGCTCGAACGGCTGCTGCGGCAGTCGGTGGCGCTCCAGCTGAGCGTCCAGCTGGCGATGGTGTCGCAGCGGGCGCTGGTGATCCTGAAGAGCGACCCGCAGGTCCGCCGGCTGCGCGACGAGATCCTGGCGGTCCTGGACGGCTTCGTCGCCGGCGCCAAGGCCGAGGGCAAGCTCCGCGAGGACGTCGGCTCGGGCGACATCGCGATCCTGTTCGCGACGCTGCTGCGGCAGATGCGCGCGAAGTCTCCGGACGTGGCGGAGATGGCGGCGCGCCGGTGCGTCGGGATCATGATCGACGGGCTCAGCGCGCGGCCGGGCACCGAACTGCCGGGCCGTCCCATCACTTCCCACGACCTGGATCCCGAAGACCACGGCTGAATTCCGGTTTTTTCGTGTTAGGGTCCGCCTCGTTCTGCCGGAATTGCGTCCGCGGGCGGGAAAATGCGACGAAAATCTGCGTTGTTGGTCATTCCCTTTCTTTTGGCCGGGTGCGGCGGCGGTGATGGTGGCAACCCGGCCGGCAGTGCGGTCGCGGCGCCGGCCACGCTGCCGCCCTCCGTGTCTCCGGTGACGACGTCCTCGGACGCGCCCGGCACTTCCTTCGCGCCCGCCACCTCGATCCCGCCGATCCCGTCGAGTGCGCCGCGACCTGCACCGAGTCCGCCGCCGGTGATGCCGGTGCGCAACTGCGGCAGTCCCGAGTTCTCGACCAGTGAGCCCGACGGCGGCTGGTCGAGCGGCGGCTACTACGTCCACAACAACATGTGGAACGCCGGCGAAGCGGGTCCGGAGACGCTGCGAGCCTGCGCGTACAACAATTGGTACGTCGATTCCGTACAGCCTTCGTCGACGTCGGTGAAAACCTATCCGAATGTGCACAAGGACATCAACGACCTGAACGGGAAACCGTTCAACGACTATTCGGTCATCAAATCCACGTTCGCCGGCCGCGGGCCGGGCGCCGGCATCTACGACGTGGCGTACGACCTGTGGCTCAACGGCGTGGGCGACGGGAACGGCGTCACCGAGCTGATGGTGTGGACGGAGAACCTGAAGCAGGTCCCCTCGGGCGACAAGCTGACGACGTACACGGCGGCCGGCGCCACGTACGACGTCTGGGTGGACGACGACGGCTACGTCGCGTTCGTCTCGCGCTCGACGCAGTACTCGGGGAGCGTCGACCTGAAGGCCATGATCGCGTGGGCCATCGGCAAGGGCTTCGTCCCGTCGAATCCGACGGTCAACCAGATCGGCTACGGCATCGAATTCTGCTCGACCGGCGGCGGCAAGGCGCGGTTCACGCTGACGGACTTCTCGGTGACGATGAGTTAGCCACCGCGCGGGCGAACCCGGCGGTGGCCGACTCCGGCGACCTCAGACGCCCAGCGGGTGCCAGACGGTCTTGGCCTCCAGGTACCTCCGCAGCCGCGACAGGTCCGGCGCCGCCGTCCAGTCCGGTTCCGTCTCCGGGACCGTCAACACCCGCTTCACCGTGTTCGCCGCTTCGCGCGCCAAGCCCGGGCGATCGGCCGGGGAAGCCCCGGTCGGGTCGAGGGCGTTGACGTCGCCGTGGGAAGCCAGCCAGGGGCCCAGCTCCGCGGCGTGGCCCGTGAGGATGTTCGCCACCCCGCCCGGGACGTCCGACGTCGCCAGGACCTCGGACAGCGTGATCGCCGGGAGGGGACGCTCCGCGCTCGAGACCACCACCGCCGTCGAGCCGGTGGCCAGGACCGGGGCCAGCACGCTGACCAGCCCCAGCAGCGACGACTGCTGCGGCGCCAGGATGCCCACCACGCCGGTCGGCTCCGGGACCGTGAACGAGAAGTACGGGCCCGCCACGGGGTTGGCCGAACCCAGCACGGAAGCGATCTTGTCCGTCCAGCCCGCGTACCAGACCCAGCGGTCGATGGCCGCGTCCACCACGGCCTCCGCCTTCTTCGCCGACAGGCCCTCCGAAGCGGACACTTCCGCGGCGAACTGGTCGCGACGGCCTTCCAGCACCTCGGCCACCCGGTAGAGCACCTGGCCGCGGTTGTACGCCGTCGCCGACGACCAGCCGGGGAACGCCTTGCGCGCCGCCACCACCGCGTCGCGGACGTCCTTGCGGGACGCGTGCGCCGCGTTGGCGAGGAACTTGCCCTTCGGGCCGGTCACCGGGTACACCCGGCCGGACTCCGAGCGGGGGAACTTGCCGCCGATGTACAGCTTGTACGTCTTGGCGACGGAGATCCGGTCGGACTGCTTCGCGGTTGAATCAGACACTGAGGTAAGCCTCCAGCCCGGTGCGGCCGCCTTCGCGTCCGAAGCCGGATTCCTGGTAGCCGCCGAACGGCGCGGCGGGGTCGAAGCGGTTGAAGGTGTTGGCCCAGACCACACCGGCGCGCAGCTGGTTCGCCATCCACAGGATCCGGGAGCCCTTTTCGGTCCAGATGCCGGCCGACAGCCCGTACGGCGTGTTGTTCGCCTTGGCGACGGCCTCGTCCGGGGTGCGGAAGGTCAGCACCGACAGCACCGGGCCGAAGATCTCTTCGCGGGCGATCCGCATCGACTGGTGGACGTCCGCGAACACCGTGGGGGCGAAGAAGAACCCGCGGTCCGGCACCGGGCACGGGCTGGTCCACCGCTGCGCGCCCTCGGCGTCACCGGACTCCACGAGCCCGCGGATCTTGGCCAGCTGCTCGGCGGAGTTGATCGCGCCGATGTCGGTGTTCTTGTCAAGCGGGTCGCCGATCCGCAGGGTCGACACGCGGTAGCGCAGCTTCTCCAGCACCTCGTCCGCGACGGACTCCTGCACCAGCAGCCGCGAGCCCGCGCAGCAGACGTGGCCCTGGTTGAAGAAGATGCCGTTGACGATGCCGTCGATCGCCTGGTCGAGCGGCGCGTCCTCGAAGACGATGTTCGCCGCCTTGCCGCCCAGCTCCAGCGTCAGCTTCTTCGCCGTGCCCGCGACCTGGCGCTGGATCGCCTTGCCGACCTCGGTGGACCCGGTGAACGCGATCTTGTCGATGCCGGAATGCTCCACAATGGACGCGCCGATGTCGCCGGCGCCCGGCAGGATGTTCACCACGCCCGGCGGCAGCTCGGCCTGCTGGCAGATCTCGGCGAAGACCAGCGCGGTCAGCGGCGTCGTCTCGGCCGGCTTCAGCACCACGGTGTTGCCCGTGGCCAGCGCGGGCGCGATCTTCCAGGCCAGCATCAGCAGCGGGAAGTTCCACGGGATGATCTGGCCCGCGACGCCCAGCGGCTTCGGGTTCGCGCCGTAGCCCGCGTACTCCAGCTTGTCGGCCCAGCCCGCGTGGTAGAAGAAGTGCGCCGCCGCCGTCGGGACGTCGGAGTCGCGCGACTCCTTGATCGGCTTGCCGTTGTCGAGGCTCTCCAGCACCGCCAGCTCGCGCGAGCGCTCCTGGATGAGCCGCGCGATGCGGAAGAGGTACTTGGCGCGCTCGGTGCCCGGCATCTTCGACCAGACACTCGTGTACGCCTTGCGGGCCGCCTTGACCGCGATGTCCACATCGGACTTCGACGCGGTGCCGACCTCGGCCAGGACCTCTTCGGTGGCCGGATTGATCGTCTTGAGCGGCTCGCCGGTGCCGTCGACGAACTCGCCGTCGACGAACGGCTTGTAGTGGTCCTTCAGGTTCGCGATGGCGCGCGACTCCGGCGCCGGTGCGTACTCGAAAACAGGCATCAGTCCACCGTCACGTAGTCGGGGCCGCTGTAGTGGCCGTCCACCTGGGTGCGGCGCTGCAGCAGCAGGTCGTTGAGCAGGCTGGACGCGCCGAAGCGGAACAGGTCCGGGGTCAGCCACTGCTCGCCGGCCACCTCGTGCACCGCGACCAGGTACTTGATCGCGTCCTTCGTGGTCCGGATGCCGCCCGCGGGCTTGACGCCGCGCAGCTCACCGGTCTGCCCGTGCCAGTCGTGGACGGCCTGCAGCATGATGTGGGTGACCGGCAGCGTCGCGGCGGGGGAGACCTTGCCGGTGGACGTCTTGATGAAGTCGCCGCCGGCCAGCAGCGCCAGCCACGACGCGCGCCGCACGTTGTCGTAGGTCGCCAGCTCGCCGGTTTCGAGGATGACCTTCAGGTGGGCGTCGCCGCAGGCGGCCTTGATCGCCTGGATCTCCTCGAAGACGGCCATGTACCGGCCTTCGAGGAAGGCGCCGCGGTCGATCACCATGTCGACCTCGTGCGCGCCCGCGTCGACGGCGATCTTGGTGTCGGCCAGCTTGATCTCACGGCTGGTCCGCCCGGCGGGGAAGCCGGTGGCGACGCTGGCGACGTGGACGCCGCTGCCCTTCAGCGCCTCGACGGCGGTCGCGACCAGGTCCGGGTACACGCAGACGGCGGCGACGCGCGGGGTGTCCTGGCGTTCGGGGTCGGGGCGGACCGCCTTCGCGGCGAGCGCCCGGACCTTGCCGCGGGTGTCGGCGCCTTCGAGGGTGGTCAGGTCGACCATCGAGATGGCGGTGTCGATGGCCCACCGTTTGGCGTCCTTCTTGATGCTGCGCGTGCCGAGGGCCGCCGCACGCTGCTCGACGCCGACCTGGTCGACACCGGGCAGCCCGAGCAGGAAGCGGCGCAGGCTCGCGTCGTCGCGAGTCGCGTCCGCCAGCGGTGCCGGGGTGACCGGCGCCGCTGACGTGCTGGTCGTGGCTGTCATGCCGCTGAGTCTAGGCGGCGGGTCCGACAGTGGAGTCCGACGCTGCGCGGCGTCCGGAAGTCGGTCACCCGATGTGACGTTCCGGGCTCCGCGCGTCACTTGCGGCGTAAGAGGCCGGGGGTCAGGCTCCTTCGACCTGCGGCGGCTCCGAGCGCTTCGCCGGTTTCCGGTACACGACCACGCCGCCCCAGAAGCCGAGGCCGTTGATCTTCACCGTCGGGGCCGTCGGCGGGGCCGGGGGTGCTCCCGACTTGTCCTCCAGCAGGAAGCCGCCCATGAAGCCGATGCCCGTGACGTCCACGTTGATGTCGTCCGGGACCGTGATCTGGATGCCGCCCATGATCGCGACCGCCGTGATCGTGCAGTTCTTGTCCGCGAAGCGGGCCTGGCGCAGGTCGATTTCCGTGCCGCCCCAGAACGCGAAGCTGTTGTGCTGCGGGGGCAGGACCCAGCTGCCCTTGCGGACCGCGCCGGACATGACGCCGATCGAGACCGGCGAACCCGGGTGGCCGCCGATCCGCTGGTCCGGGAAGCCCAGCGCCCGCGTGGCCGACGGCTCGATCGACGTGGCCGACGCCGGCAGGTCGGCCGTCACCGGTTTGAGTTCGCCGAGCGTCTTCGCCGCGTAAACCGTCGTGAGCCGCTCTTCCAGCTCGTTCACGGTGATCCGCCCTTCCGAGAGGGCGTTGTGCAGCACCTGGGCGACGCGCTCACGGTCGGCGTCGGAAGCCCGCATCTGGTCGGGCGTCAGTTCGCTCACCTGGGCAGCCTAGCGGCGAAGGCGACGCTTCGTGTCCATCTTCCGGCGGACACGGGCAGGATGGGGCGATGGGAGCGAACACGGTGGAATTCCCCGACGGCGTCCGGGTCCGGGGGCGGGGGCTCGCCCGTCCCGCGCCGGACGGCCCGGCGCCGGACTTCGGGCTGTACCTGGGGACGAAGAAACTGCGGCGCAAGCACGGCGGCGGCGTCACCTGGGCGCAGGAATGGATCACCTGGCCCGACTTCCTGCTGCCGCTGGACGGCCAGGCCGCGACAAGATCGATCGTCGCCCTGCACGCCCGCGCGAAGGCGGGCGAGAGCGTCGAGGTCGCCTGCTACGGCGGCGCCGGGCGGACCGGCACGGTGCTGGCCTGCCTGGCCGTTCTCTCCGGCATCCCGGCCGAGGACGCCGTCGCCTGGGTCCGGGAGCACTACAACGAAAGAGCCGTCGAAACACCCTGGCAGCGCGGCTGGGTGAAAAGGTTCGCGAGGCGGCTAGATTGACCCGCATGGATGTGCACGTCGTCGATCACCCCCTCGCGAAGGCCCGGCTCTCCACGATGCGCGACGCGCGCACGGACAGCGCCGCGTTCCGGGCCGCGCTGCACGAGCTGACCGTCATGCTGGTCTACGAAGCCACGCGCGGCGTGCCGGTGAAGACCGAGCGGATCCACACGCCGGTCGCCCGCACCGAGGGCTACCGGCTGGCCAAGCCGCCGCTGCTGGTGCCGGTGCTGCGCGCCGGGCTGGGCATGGCCGACCAGGCGCACAAGCTGATCCCCGACGCGCAGATGGGCTTCGTCGGCCTCGCGCGCGACGAGGAGACGCTGAAGCCGACGCCGTACCTGGAGTCCCTGCCGGAGTCGCTGGCCGACCGGCCGGTGCTGGTGCTCGACCCGATGCTCGCCACCGGCGGCTCGATGGAGTACACGATCCGGCTGCTCACCCACCGCGGCGCCGACGACGTCACGGCCATCTGCGCGCTGGCCGCGCCGGAAGGCCTGGCGCGTCTGGAGCAGACCGGCCTGCCGGTGCGGGTGGTCACGGCGAGCATCGACGAGCGCCTCAACGACTCGGGCTTCATCGTCCCGGGCCTCGGCGACGCGGGCGACCGCCAGTACGGCGCCGTCTAGCCTTGCCGGTGCTGAAGTGGCGGTGGATCGCCGTGACCGCCGTCGCGGTCGCCACCGTCACGGGCGGGCTGCTCTGGCTGTTCCTGGCCTGGTCCGGACGGTCCGACGCGCCGGTGCGGATCGACGCGGTCAAGACGGCGTTCGGCGTCGGTGCCGGCGCGGGCGGGGTGTTCGCGCTGTGGCTGGCGACGCGCCGCCAGCGCACGCTCGAACTGCAGCTGGCCGAGGCGACCCGGGTCGCGGGCATAACCGAGCGGGACCTGGAGGAGCGGCGGGTCACCGAGCTGTACACGAAGGCCGTCGAGCAGCTCGGCAGCGACAAGGCGCCGGTGCGGCTCGGCGGGCTGTACGCGCTCGAACGGCTCGGACAGGACAACCCGAAGCAGCGCCAGACCATCGTCAACGTGCTGTGCGCCTACCTGCGGATGCCCTTCGAGGGCCCCAAGGAGGGCATCCGCGGCGCCGACGCGGTGCGGCGCGAGCAGAAGGCACCTGACTACGACGCCGCCGAGCTGCAGGTCCGGCTCGCCGCGCAGGAACTGCTGCGCACCCACCTGCGCCGCGACGACCCCGCGTTCTGGCCGGGTATGTCGATCGACCTGCAACGCGCGGCGCTGGTCGACTTCCGGCTCAGCGGCTGCCATGTGCAGGCCGCCGACTTCAGCCACGCCTGGTTCGTCGGTGCGGTGCACATGCAGCAAACCACCTTCGACCAGCGGGTGGGGTTCTACGGCACCGAGTTCGCCGCATTGGCGAACTTCGACCGGTCGGCGTTCGATGGTGGCGCCTTCTTCTCCTGGGCCCGGTTCCGCGGCGCCGCCCGGTTCGCGCGGACGTCCTCGATCGGCGGCCTGCGGCTCCACCACACGCGGTTCGAGGCTGAGGCCGTCTTCGAGCGCAGCAAGCACGAGTTCGACCTCGACCAGGCGTTCTTCGCGAGGGAATCCGACCGGCCTCGCAACAACGGTGAGGCGGCCGGCCACTAGCCGGTGTGACCATTGAGCTGACCGGGCCGGGGGAATCGGTGCGCGGTGATCGTGACCTGTGGGGCCGCGCGGCCACGGGCGACGAAAGCGCGTTCACCGCGCTGTTCGAGCGCCACGTCCAGGCCGTCTGGAACCACGCCTACCGGCTGACCGGGTCGTGGGCCGCCGCCGAGGACCTCACCTCGAACACCTTCCTCATCGCCTGGCGTAAGCGCCGGGACGTCAAGCTCGTGCGGGACAGCGCGCTGCCGTGGCTCTACACGGTCGCGGGCAACCTCGCCCGTTCCGAGCACCGCGGCGCGAAACGGCGGCTGCGGCTGATCCGGAAGATCCCGGACCCGCCGGTGGTGGCCGACCACGCCGAAGCCGTCGCCGAGCAGGTCGACGGCGAGCGGCGGCTGCGCGAGGTCATCGACGCCGTCCGGGCGCTGCCGAAGTCGCAGCGGGAAGTCGTCGAACTCTGCCTGCTCGGCGACCTGAGTATGGCCGACGCCGCCGCGCTGCTGTCGGTCGCGGAGGTCACCGTCCGCTCGCACCTGTCCCGGGCCCGCGCCCGCCTGCGCACGATGCTGGAGGAGAAATGAACGCCGAATTCGGGGTCCCGCCGCGGCGGGCGCTGCCGGACGACGTCCGCGACCGGCTGCGCGCCGAAGTCCGCCATGGCATCGCGCGGCCGCGCCGGACCAGGCACATCTGGTACGCCGCCGCGGCCGCGGTGCTGGTACTGGCCGTGGGTGCGGTCGTCGTGACGCGGCAGCTGCGGCAGCCTGCCGAGGTGCCACCCGCGGTCACCGGCGGGCTGACGCTCGACGCCAAGCTCGCGACGTCGTCCCTTGACCGCTGCTGGGCCGCGGTCCAGGCGGCGGGCAAGACCGATCGGGTGCCGCCGCGCGCGGACTGGGTCCCGCTGTTCACCGAAGAGCAGGCCGAGGACGCGGTGGTCGCAGCCACCGCCGAAGGCAAGCCGATGTTCTGCGAGACGACCGGGACGACCGTGACCCTGTCGGATCCGGGGGCCACACCCGCCTACGGTCCGGACAGCAGGTCCGGGCTGCTGCTGCACAGCGCGACCGGGCTGGTCGGCGGCGTGCTGGACCCGGCCTGGCCGAAGGCGAGCTTTTTGGCGTCGACGCTCCGCTCGGCAGGCGGGAACGAAGTCGAGTTCTCGCCGGTCAGCCGCCAGTTCGTCGTGTTCACGCGCACCGCTCCGGACCGGACGCGGCTCGCGCTCACCGACGCCGGGTCGGGGCCGCCCCGGAGCGTGGAGCTGCCGTCCGCCCCAGCGCCCTTGCTCTCGGTGACCGACCGCCCGGAACCGGCCGACCGGACCTCCGCGGCGGGGCGGGCACTGGGCGACTGTCTCGCCGACGCCGAGGAAGTCATCCCGGACGCCGCGGCCTACCGGCCGGGACCGCTGGTGGAAGAACACGACTACCACGTCGTCATGGGCCGCCGGGGCGACCGGGTGATCGTCTGCACGCGGGAACCGGACTACCAGCGGCCGGGGAAGACGCAGGCCCGTGCCTACCCCGACCTCGTCGACAACCGGCAGGCCCCGGCCCGCACCCTGTCGGTGAGCACCCTGGGCGCGGTCGAAGCGGGCGGCGAGCGGGGGAAGTCCCGGACGCCGTTCCCCGTGGTGTTGCCCGCCTCGGCGACCGCGGCGGGCTTCGAGTTCGACGGCGGCGACGGCGCCGACACGGCGGTCACCGACGGCATGGCGCTCGTCTGGGTGCCGAAGAGCGCCGGCGGGACGCGTGACGCGAAGGTGCACATCCGGGCGTGGGACGCGAAGAACACCCTCGTCTACGACGGGTCGTTGCCGTTGGCCTGAGGCCGCAGCCAGCCGGAGGCGTTCGCGCGCAAGGCCGCCTCGTACGAGCCGGTGACGTCGAACCCCTCTGGCAGGTTGCCGGTCAGTTCCAGGGAGACCAGGCCGTGCACGATGCCCCAGCAGCCGACCGCGACCGTCTCGGGCGGGACGTCGACGAAGACGCCGTCGGCGATCGCGCGGCGGATGATCCGCTCCAGGGGTTCCAGCGTCTTCCTGGCCAGCTTCTCGGCGTCTTCGTTGGGCTCGAAACCCGGCACCGACCTGGTGAACATGATCCCGTACAGGTTCGGGTCGGCCAGTGCGCTCGCCCGGTAGGCGCTGCCCAGCGCGACGAGGTCCCCGATCGCGTCGCCGGTCAGCACAGTGCCGGCCATCCGGGCGCCGAAGCGGCGGAAGCCTTCGGTGTAGAGGGCATTCACCAGGTCGGGTTTGCCGCCGAAGAGGGAGTAGACGGCGGTGGTCGACGTCCCGGCGTCGGCGGCCAGCTTCCGGAGGGAAAGCGCCTTCGGCCCGTCGGCGGCGATGAGCTCGCCCGCGCGGTCGAGGAGCTTCAGCCGGAGCGCTTCGTCGTGCGTGCGGGGGCGAGCCATGCACGCAGCGTATCGGAACGCTGTTATGGATCACCAGGGCCGGGAGTTGACCTGGAGTGCACTCCAGGTCGTACTGTCGGGCCCATGAGCTACTCGATAGCGGAAGCCGCTCGACGTAGCGGACTGTCCATCGACACCCTCCGGTACTACGAGCGCATCAAACTGCTCGAGCCGCCCGCCCGGGACGCCGCGGGCCGCCGGGCGTACTCCGACGACGACCTCAGCTGGCTGGGGTTCCTGACCAAGCTGCGCACCACCGGGATGCCCATCAAGAGCATGCGCGAGTACGCGTCGCTGCGCCGCCACGGCGTCGCCAGCGCGGGCCGCCGCAAGGCCCTGCTGGTGGAGCAGCGCCGGTCGGTCGCCGAGCGGATCGCCGAGCTCCAGGGGTGCCTCGACATCCTCGACTACAAGATCGACAACTACGACCGGATCGAGCAGAAGGCGCTCGGTATCGAACCGGGTATGGAGGAGATTTCCGCGTGAAGACCAGGAAGCTCGGCGAACTGGAAGTCAGTGCCCAGGGGCTGGGCTGCATGGGGATGAGCCAGGCCTACGGCGTCCGCGACAACGACGAGGAGTCGATCGCGACGGTCCACCGGGCGCTCGACCTCGGGGTGACGCTGCTGGACACCGCGAACGTCTACGCGAACGGCGTCAACGAAGAGCTGGTCGGCCGCGCGATCGCCGCCCGCCGCGACGAGGTCGTGCTCGCGACGAAGTTCGGCATCGTGTGGACCGACGGCGCGATGGGCGCCCGTGGCGACGCCGACTACGTCAAGCAGAGCTGCGACGAGTCGCTGCGCCGGCTCGGCGTCGACCACATCGACCTCTACTACCAGCACCGCGTCGACCCGGACACGCCGATCGAAGAGACGTGGGGCGCGCTGGCTTCCCTGGTTGAGGCCGGGAAGATCCGGTACGCGGGCATCTCGGAGGCCAGTGCCGCGACGATCCGGGCCGCGCACGCCGTGCACCCGGTCACCGCGTTGCAGAGCGAATGGTCGCTGTGGACCCGCGGCATCGAAGGGGAAGTCCTGGACACGTGCCGGGAGCTCGGCATCGGCGTCGTGCCGTTTTCGCCGCTGGGCCGGGGGTTCCTCACCGGCGCGGTGACGTCGGTGAAGGACCTCCCCGAGGACGACATGCGCCGCGGGCTGCCGCGGTTCGCCGAGGGCAACTTCGAGCGCAACATGGCGATCGTCGACGCGCTCCGGAAGCTGGCGGACGAGAAGGGCGTCACCGCCGGGCAGCTCGCGCTGGCGTGGGTGCAGTCCCACGGCGAGGACGTCGTGCCGATCCCGGGCACCAAGCGCCGCAAGTACCTCGAGGAGAACGTCGCGGCGGCGTCGCTGGAGCTGACGGCGGCCGACCTGGCGGCCATCGAGGCGGCCGCGCCGGCGGACGCGATCGCCGGCGAGCGCTATCCCGAGCGGCTCGCCCGCGCGGCCGGGAAGTAACGCGCTTCTGAGCCTTTTCTGAGATCTCCGGAGCAGGCTCGGCGCCGATTCATGCGATCGGTGCCGAGCCCCAGGAGGTCGTCGTGGCGGAGGAAGTGCTCGATTATCTGGTCGTCGGCGCCGGGCCGGCCGGGCTGCAGCTGGGGCAGTTCCTCGGCCGCGCCGGGCACCGGTACCTGGTGCTGGAGGCCGGCTCCGCGCCCGGCCACTTCTTCGAGACCTTTCCCCGGCACCGGACGCTCATCTCCATCAACAAGAAGCACACGGGGTACACCGACCCGGAGCTGAACCTCCGGATGGACTGGAACTCGATCCTCGCCGACGGCGACGACGACCCGGTGCTGTTCACGCAGTACAGCGACATGCTCTTCCCCGCGGCCGAAGACCTTCTTCGCTATCTCGCCGACTACGCGGCGAAGTACGGCGTGAACGTCCGCTACGACACCCGGGTGACGCGGATCCGCCGTGACCCGGAAAGCGCTCTCTTCATGCTCACCGCCGGTGACGTCGAATTCAGCGCACGCCGGCTGATCATGGCCACCGGTGTCACCAAGCCGTACATTCCGCGGTTCCCCGGCGTCGAGCTGATCGACCAATACGTCGACGTCTCGGTCGACCCCGGGGAGTTCACCGACCAGCGCGTCCTGGTGCTCGGCAAGGGGAACTCCGCCTTCGAAACCGCGGACAACCTGATCGAGAAGGCGGCGGTCGTGCACGTCGGCGGCCCGCGGCCGGTGAAGCTGGCCTGGCGCACCCACTTCGTCGGCCACCTCCGCGCGTACAACGCGGGCATCCTCGACATGTACCAGCTCAAGCTGCAGCACGCGATCCTCGACGGCGACGTCCGCGAGATCCGGCGGGACGCCGACGGCTACCACGTCAAGTTCTCCTTCGCCCGCGTCGACGAGGTCATCAAGGAGATCCGCTACGACCGCGTGATCGCCTGCACCGGCTTCCGGTTCGACGCCTCGCTGTTCGACGAGGACTGCCGCCCGGACCTCGTCATCGACGACCGGTTCCCGGCGCAGACGCCGAGCTGGGAGTCGGTCAACGTGCCCGGCCTCTACTTCGCCGGCACGATCACGCAGGTCCGCGACTTCAAGAAGGCCACCAGTGCGTTCATCCACGGCTTCCGCTACGGCGCCCGCGCCCTGGTCAAGGTGCTGAACGAGCGGTATCACGGCACGTCGTGGCCGCACACCGAGCTGCTCGCCAAACCGGACGCGCTGACCGACGCCGTGATCACCCGGATCAACCGGACTTCCGCGCTGTACCAGCAGTTCGGCTTCCTCGGCGACGTGCTCGTGATCGACGGCGACACCGCCCGCTACCTCGAAGAGGTGCCGGTGGACCGGGTGCTGGAGGACCCGCCGGACGACGCCTTCGTCGTCACCCTCGACTACGGCCCCGACCACGACAAGGTCGACCCGTTCGACTTCGTCGCGCGCGCCAGCCAGGACGAGGCCAACGACCACGGCGAGGGCCACTACCTCCACCCGATCGTCCGGCACTACCGCCGCGGCGAGCTGGTCGCCACTCACCACGTCACCGAGAACCTCGAGAACGAATGGGACAAAGAGGTGCACGTCGAACCGCTGACCGCGTACTTCGCCCGGGAGCTGTGATGCGCACGGTCGCGGAGTTCGAGGCGGCGGCCCGGGAGCACCTCGACCCGGTGCACTACGACTACTTCGCCGGCGGCGCGCAGGACGAAATCACCCTGCGGGAGAACGAGACGGCGTTCCAGCGGCTCCGGCTGCTGCCGCGGGTGCTGCGCGGGAGTGACAAGCGCGACCTGAGCCTGACCCTGCTCGGGACGCCGTCGTCGATGCCGATCCTCGTCGCGCCGACGGCGTTCCACCGGCTCGCACACGCCGACGGCGAGCTCGCCACGGCCAGGGCGGCGGCGGCCGCGGGCACGATCATGATCGTCAGCATGGCCGCCACCACGGCGATCGAGGACATCGCCGCCGCGGCCCGCGAGGTCACGCCCGACCCGGGCCTGTGGTTCCAGCTGTACCTGCAGCCGGACCTGGAGTTCACCGAGGCGATCGTGCGCCGGGCCGAAGCCGCGGGCGTCAAGGCGTTCGTCGTCACCGTCGACTCGCCGGTGCTCGGCCGCCGCGATCGCGACGACCGCAACGACTTCCACGACCTGCCGCCGGGGCTGGTCGTGGAGAACCTCCGCAACCTCGGCGAGAACCGCAGCGGCGGCAACGCGAGCCATGTCCGGGAGATCGTCATGTCCGCCGGGCTGAACTGGGACCACATCGCCTGGCTGCGGGGGAAGACGAAGCTGCCGGTGCTCATCAAGGGCGTGCTCCACGCCGAGGACGCGCGGCTGGCGGTGCACCACGGCGTCGCCGGGATCGTCGTGTCCAACCACGGCGGCCGCCAGCTCGACACCGTGCCCGCCACCATCGACGTGCTCCCCGAGATCGCGGCGGCAATCGGCGGGGCGATGCCGGTGCTGCTGGACGGCGGGATCCGCCGCGGCACCGACGTCGTCAAGGCGCTCGCCCTCGGCGCGGACGCGGTCGGCGTCGGCCGGCCGGTGGTGTGGGGGCTGGCCGCGGCCGGGCGCGAAGGCGTCTCGGAGGTGCTCGAACTGCTGCGGGCGGACTTCGACCAGGCCCTCGCCATGTGCGGCGGGCGGCACCCGGCGGACCTCACCCCGGACCAGGTGCGGCGATGATCGGCAATGTGCTCGCCTGGCTGCCTGGCCGCGTTGTCGCGCTGCGGATGAGGATCTTCGCGCTGGTCAACGGCCAGGACGCGGTGACGATCCCGGGCCCGCAGGTCGGCGTCGGCGACTTCCTGCGCGTCTACGCCGACCCGGCGGCGAACGGCCGCAGCCGCGGCGCCGCGCTGTCCGACCTGTTCTGGTACTGGCTGTCGCCGGGGCCCGAGGTGCACCAGGAACACCTCGAAGCCGGGCCGCGCTACGACGAGGTCGCCAAGTGCACCCGCCACATCCTGATCAGGTCCAAAAAGGACTCCGAAGAGCTGACCCGGCGCGTCGCCTGCCACGTCCTGGACGGCGTCCGCCCCGGGCTCGTCCGGCTGCGCGACGAGATGATGCCGATCTGGGCCGAGCTGTACTACGAGCTGGTGTTCGACGAGCCGTGCCCGCCGGAAGCGCGGGACCTCATCGTGGCGCACGCGGACGACGTCGCCTCGGCGCTGAAGTGTGTGCGGCCGCGGAACATGCGCCGCCGGGCGCGGCTGACGAAGTACCTCAGGCAGCGCCTCGCCGACGTCCCGCACCCGCTCCCGGAGTCCCTGACACCAGAGGAGCAGGCCTACTACCTGCAGGGCACGTTCTTCACCACCGCCGTCGTGCAGATGTCGGAGGCGATGGCGCACCTGCTGATGATCATCGCGCAGAACGCCGACGTCCAGCAGCGGCTCGTCGACCACCCGGAGGACATCGACCGCGTCATCGACGACGGGTTGCGTGAGTATCCGCTGTTCGGCATCGCGCACCGGATCTCCACCGCCGACATCGAGCTGGACGACCTCACCATCCCGGCCGGGACGGTGCTGTGCTTCAGCTACCCCGATTTCGCCGAACAGTCCACACCGGACGAGTTCATCCCCTTCGGCGTAACCCAGAACCGCGCCTGCCCGGCTCGCGGGCTGGCTCCGGTGACCATGCGCGTCGTGACGCGCGAGGTGCTGCACCGGTTCAGCCTGGCATCCACTGCCGGCCACACGCGCTCGATGCCCAACCGCGGCCCGGCGCTGCTCACTCCGCGCGGGACGCGCCGCAAGCGCCGGCCGTTGGCCTGGCTCGCGGTCCGGGACCGCTGGGAGGACGTCTGGCGCAGCTTCGCTCAGCTCGTCTTCGGCACGTACATGGTGCTCGACGCCCGTCGCCAAGCCCTTTGCTCCACCTACTTCGCCGGAGGAAAGTCATGACCCCCTCGGAAGCGGCACCGGTGTTCTTCCTCGCCGTGGTGGTGATCCTTCTGGTCGTCCGGCTGGTCTGCATGGTCGCGGTCAAGCTGGGCCAGCCGCCGGTGGTCGGGGAGATGATCTCCGGCGTGCTGCTCGGCCCGTCGTTGCTCGGACTGCTCCTGCCGGGGGTGCAGGCGGCCCTGTTCCCGGACGCCATCCGGTCGCTGCTGTACGTCGGCGGGCAGATCGGCCTCGTAATTTACATGTTCGGCGCGGGGTACGAGTTCAATTTGAGCAGCATCGGGAAGTCGCGCAAATCGGTCGCCGCGATCTCCTCGGCGGGGACGCTGGTACCGCTGCTCCTCGGGTTCGCCGTCAGCGTGGTCGGTCTGAGCTGGGTGGGCATCGGCAAGCCCGGTGTCTCGCCGATGACCTCGGTGGCGTTCGTCGGCGTCGCGCTCGCGATCACGGCGTTCCCCATGCTGGCGCGGATCATCACCGAGCGCGGGATCGCCTCGACGAGGTTCGGCTCGCTGGCGCTGGCCTGCGGCGCGCTCGACGACGTGCTGGCGTGGATCCTGCTGGCGGTCGTGCTCGGCATGCACGCCGGGTCGGCGGGCCCGGTCGCGATCGCCTTGGGCGGCGGCGCCCTGTTCGCCGGGCTGGTGTTCATCGTCGGCCGGCGGTTGCTGGCCAAGGCGATGGGCAGCGACCGCGTGACCGTCGACCAGCGGGTGCTCATCACCGCGCTGACGCTGTTCGCGGCCGCCTGGTTCACCGACGTCATCGGGCTGTACGCGGTGTTCGGCGCGTTCTGCGTCGGGATCGCGTTTCCCCGTACGCCCGCCGCCGACGCCGTGCTCGCGAAGATCATGCCGATCGGGCGGATCGTGTTTCTGCCGCTGTTCTTCACCTACTCCGGCTTGAACACGCGGTTCGCCCTGCTCGCCGATCCGAAGCTGCTCGCGTTCGCGGTGCTGTGCGTGGTGGTCGCGATCATCGGAAAGCTCGGCGCGTCCTGGGGCGCGGCACGGCTGGCCGGCGAGCCGCCGGCCATCGCGACGCGCGTCGGCGTACTCGTCAACGCCCGCGGGCTGATGCAGTTGATCGCGCTCAACGTCGGGCTCGCGGCCGGGATCGTGTCGCCGGCGTTGTTCACGGTGCTGGTGCTCGTCGCGCTCGTGACCACGATCATGACCGCGCCGCTGCTCAGCTGGCTCGACCGGCGTGATGCCCGCCGGGGGAGTACCGAAGTACTCCTGATGGCCGATCCGGTTCCGGTGACCGGGAAAAGTTGATTCTTCAATTCGGGAAAAGCACTGCCAATATGGGTTCGTGCACGATGGGGCGAACAAACCGAGAGTGCTCTTGGTCGAAGACGATCGTGAACTGGCGGGCATGCTGGCCGAGCTGCTCGCGGACGAAGGCTACGAAATCGACGCGGCGCACGACGGCCAGCGGGGCCTGCACCTCGGGCTCACCGGCCGGTACGACGTGATGATCATCGACCGCCGTCTCCCGGTGCTCGACGGGCTGGAGCTGCTCCGGCGGCTGCGGGCGAGGGCGGTGACCACGCGGGTCCTCGTGCTTTCGGCGCTGGGCGAGCTCGCCGACCGCGTCGGCGGGCTCGACGCCGGCGCCGACGACTACCTCGTCAAGCCGTTCGAGGCCGAGGAACTGCTGGCCCGGCTGCGCGCGCTGAGCCGCCGTGACCTCGAGGGCGCGGAGTGCCTGCCGCTCGGTGCGGCGGCTCTCGACCTGAGGCGGCACGAGGTCGTGCTCCCGCGCGGGGAGCGGATCACGCTGTCCGGGCGGGAGTTCGAGCTGCTGCGGACGCTGGCGCAGCGGCCGAAGGCGATCCACCCGCGGGCCGTGCTGCGCACGCGGGTGTTCGCCGACTCGACCGGTGAGTCCATTGTGGATACTTACGTCTACTATCTGCGGCGCAAGCTCGGCCGGGACGTCGTGCGGACCGTGCACGGCCTCGGGTACCAGATCGGCGTCGTGTGAACGCCCGCGGCGATCCCGAAGAGCGGGCCCTGTGGCGGGCGCGGTGGGCGATCACCGCGCAGATCGCCGTCGTGGTGTCCGTGCTGGTGGCCGTCGCGGGCGCGATCGCGTACGGGGTGCTGGTGTCCGGGCAGCACGCCGACGCCGACCGGGCCCTGGCCAGGACGATCCAGCTCGGCCCCGGCACGATCCCGCCCGGGTGCGTCTGGCTGTTCACGCCGACCGGGCACGCGCCGGCCGGGACGCCGCCGGCCGGGATGCCGCTCCCGTCGTTGGCCGCCACCGTGCCGTCGCCCGGGAACGTCCACACGGAGCGGCGGTTGATCGGCGAGATGACGTACACGATCCGGGTGGAGAACCGCGGCGGCGTCGTCTCGCAGGCGTTCTTCGAGGAGCTGTACCAGATCCAGGACCGCGCGTCGCTGCTGTTCGGGCTCGGGATCGCCGAAGTGCTCGCGCTGCTGGCGGCGCTGGTGTGCGGGCGGGTGCTGGCCTCCCGGGCGATCCGGCCGCTGGCCGACGCGCTGCGGCGGCAGCGGACGTTCGTCGCGGACGCGTCCCACGAACTGCGGGCCCCGCTGACCCGGCTGCACACGCGGGCGCAGCTGCTGGCCCGGCGCTCGTCCGGCCGCGACGCGGCCGACCTCGACCAGCTGGTGCGCGGCACGCGGGAGCTCGGCGAAGTCGTCGAGGACCTGTTGCTTTCCGCGCAGGCGTGCGGGGAGCGGCCCTCGTTGGAGCTGGTCGAGCTGGGCGTGCTGGCCGAAGAGGCGGTCGCGGCGGAAGCGGTCCGCGCGGGGGAGCGGCGAGTCCGGCTCGCGGTGACGCGCGAGCGGCGGCCGTACGTCGTCCAGGGCGTGCCGACGGCGTTGCGCCGCGTGCTTTCGGCGTTGCTGGACAACGCTTTGGGTCACACCCCGCCGGGCGGCTCGATCGAGGTGTCGCTGGGCGTGCCCGACGAAAGGCACGTCGAGCTCCGGGTCCACGACACCGGAGCCGGCTTCCCGGTGGCCGACGCGGACCGCATCTTCGAGCGTTTCGCCCGCGGCTCCGACGGCGACGGCCGCCGCTTCGGCCTGGGCTTGGCGCTGGTCCGCGAGGTGGTGACGGGCCACGGCGGCACGATCGCGGCCACCGGCCGCCCCGGCGCCGGAGCGACGTTCACCCTCCGCCTCCTCCGCGCCGACCCCGCGTGATCAGAGCCGTAACTCGCGTGATCAGAGCCGTAACTCGCGTGATTGAGGCCGGATCTCGCGAGTTACGGCTCCAGTCACGCCAGTTACGGCTCCAGTCACGCGAGTTACGTGCTCGATCGCGCGAAACGGCAATCAGGCCAGCAGGGCCTTGACCGCCGCGGGGGCGTCGGTGACCGGGACCGGGTTCTGTTCCCGGGTCGCGAGGCCGCGGACCGTCACGTTTCCCGCGTCCCAGTCCTCCTGGCCGACGATCACCACCGCGGCCGCGCCCGCCTTGTCCGCGCGGGTCAGCTCCTTGCCCAGCTTGCGGTGCTCGATCGGCGTCGACGTCCGGAGCCCGGCCTCGCGGAGCGAGCGAGCGACCGAGCGGGCCGCGTCCGAGAGGTCCTCGGTCACCGGGATCACCATGACGTCGACCTCGCTGCGCGGCGACGGCGTCAGGCCGTGCGTGTCGAGGAAGTCGATCAGCGTGACGTCGCCCATGCCGAAGCCGATGCCCGGGATCTGCTGCGGCGTGAACATCGACGCGAGGTCGCTGTAGCGGCCGCCGCCGAACAGGGCCCGGCGATTCTCCGGCGAGGTGTCGAAGACCTCGAACACGGTCGACGTGTAGTACGCCAGCCCGCGCACGATGATCGGCTCGTACTTCACCAGGCTGCCCGCGTCGCTGTTCAGGACGCGAACCAGGTTCGACCGCTCCCGCACGTCGATCGGCAGCTCGTCCAGCAGGGCCTCGCCCGCGTCGAGCGTCTCGGCCAGCTTCTCGAACTGCTTGTCCGACAGGCCGATCTCGCCGGCGCTTTCGGCCAGCTTCTCGCGCGGGTACTTCTCCCAGCGGTCGACCAGCGCGAACACCTGGGACAGGTGGTCCTCGGAAACCCCGGCGACGTCGGTCAGCGCCGACGTCAGCAGGTTCCGGTCGTTGACGCGCAGCACGAACATGTCCGGCGTCGCGCCGAGCGCGGCCATCATGTCGTGCACCAGCTCGAAGATCTCGATCTCGCAGTTGGCGCTGTCCGAGCCGAAGATGTCCGCGTTGATCTGCCAGTGCTCGCGGACGCGGCCGCGCTGCGGCGCCTCGTACCGGTGGCAGTTCGGGTGGCTGTACCAGCGCACCGGGAACGACAGCGACTTCGCGCTCCCGGCGATCATCCGCGCCACCGACGGCGTCATCTCCGGGCGCAGCGCCAGCCGCCGGCCGCTCTTGTCGGTGAGCGTGTACAGCTGCTTGTCCGCGATCTCCTGACCGGACTTCCGCTCGTAGATCTCGGCCGGCTCGAGGATCGGGCCGTCGTAGCGGAGGAAGCCGCGGCGCTCGAGGACGTCGTAGAGATGACCGAACACCTGGGTACGCACGGACATTTCGGCGGGCAGGAAGTCCCGGAGCCCCTTGGAGGGCGCGGTCGGCAGGTATTCAGGCACGTGGCCAGCTTAACGACCGGCGCTCAGGCGAAGGCGACCCCGTACGCCGTGAGCAGCGTGGCGGCGGCCAGGAGCACCGCGCCGACGGACGTGACGCGGCCGCCGAGCTTGCCCCGGTTCGGGATCAGGTGGAGGAAGAACCCGCCGGACTGGGCGAGGATTCCGAACAGCAGCAGGAAGCAGGTGACCCACAGCGTGGTGCCGGACAGCGTCGTGCGGCTGAGGATTTGCAGCGCGACCAGGGCGAGGATGAGCAGGACGCCGGCGTGGGCGTGGCCGGCGCGGAACATCGCGCGCTGGTGTTCGGTGAGCTTCCGGTCGCGCAGGACGCCCATCAGCGCGTAGCCGCCGTACATCACGGTCGGCAGGGAGACCAGCGCGATCACCGTGAACAGCTGGACGGGTCCGTGCATCGGAGAACTCCTTCAGTCGGGATGGCCCTACAGTAACACTGTTTTAAAACGCTGTCACCAAACCCGCGGCTTTCAGGTCGAAGCTATCTGGAGGAGCTACCTCCGGATCACTTTCATAGTGAAAGTGACGGGTTGGCCCTGAGTCAGCACCAGGAGGGGGTCGCGGAGGGCGGCGAGCGACGCCAGTGGGTCGCCTTCGACGATCAGGACGTCCGCCGCGAGCCCGGGTTCGAGGCGCCCGGTCACCGAGGCGAGCCCCAGGCCGGCCGCGCTGTCCTCGGTCGCGATCTCCAGGATCCGGCGCCGCCCGAACCCGAGCCATTCGTACAGCTCCAGCGCGCCGACCGGGTCGTCGAACACCGAGCCGGGCAGGCCCGCGTCGGTTCCGGAGAGCAGCCGGACGCCGTGCTCCTCGAGCCACGGCAGCCGCCCGTACATCGCCTGCGCGACGGCGTCGCCGAGCTTCTCGACGATCACCCGCCAGTTGCGGCTGCTCGTCGAGCAGGCCGAGATGCCTTCGGCGGCCATCCGCTTCGCCACCGGCTCCCGGCGATCGAAGGCGCGGGGCCCGGTCAGGAAACTGCAGTGCTCGATCGTCGACACCCCGGCCTCGACCGCGGCTTCGATCGCGTCGGCGCCGTGGGCGTGCGCCGCCACCGGCAGCCCGTGCGAAGCCGCGTGCGAGACGATCACGCCGAGCTGCCGGGCGTCGAACTGCGACTCCCACATGTCGGCGCCGCCTTCGGTGATCTGGCCGCCGCTGGCCATCACCTTGATCACGTCGGCGCCGGCTTCGGCGTTTTCGTCGATCCGGGCGCGGATGTCGTCGTCGGACGCGGTTTCGCCGCCGAAGAAGTGACAGTGCCCGCCCGGCACGGTGATCGGCGGGCCCGACACGAGCAGCCGCGGCGCCACGGAACCCTCGAACGACCGGCGGACCGCGGCGCCGAGGTGCCCGCGATCCCCGAGATCCCGCACCGTCGTGACGCCACTGCGCAGCATCGACGTCAGCCGCGTGCGCGCGCCGTCCAGCAGGTCGCCGTCCGCTTCGAAACGGGCCAGCATTTCGCGGGAAGCGTCGAAGGCCAGGTGCACGTGGACGTTGAAGAGCCCGGCCAGCGCGGTGCCGGTCGGGAAATCGTGCCGCGAAGCGTCCGGCGCGGCCTGCGCGACGACGTCCGCGCGCGGGCCGGCCGCCACGATCACGCCGTCGCGGACGAGCACGGCGCCGTCGCGCACCGGCGTCGACGGCCGCGGCAGCACCCGGCCCGCGGTGATCAAGACGTCCACGTCACGCCCCCGTGTCCATCGCGGCCGACAGCGCGAGCAGTGGCCGGACGTCGGATTCGATGTCGTCCGCCCCGGCGGGCAGGACCTGCTTGGCGCGGCCGTCGCTGGCTTCGCCCGCCGCGTGCCGCTCCAGCGCCGTCTTCAACGCGCCCGCCGCGGCCTCCGGATCGGTGGCGACGACCTCGCCGAAGTCCGCGTCCAGGTACGGCGACAGCTGAACCAGGCCGTCCCGGATCTCGATCACCCGGCGGTAGTACACGCGGTGGACCCCGCGCGGCGGCGTCCGCAGCACGATGCTGGGGAACGCCCGGACCAGGACCGTCCACAAGGGAGCGAGCGCGTCGTGCTCGCGTCGATGCCGGCGGCGTCGCCGCAGGGCCGAAACCCGTGCCCGCACCCCCGGGTACGTGACGCCGGCGAGGAACAGCATCCCGCCGACGATCACGAACGGCACGCCGAGCAGCAGCAGGACCTTCACGACCGGCCCGAACACCCATGCCACCACGATGTACAGCGCGCGGAAGATGCTGCCCACCGCCGAGCAGGCCAGGCCGATCGCGCCCAGCCGCAGGCCGATCCGCAGGTTCCGGTCGGCCACCTGCAGGTACCGCACGATCCAGGCCGTGCAGGCGACGAGGCCGTAGATCAGGTACAGCCCGGCGCCGAGGTAGAAGACCGCGACCCCGCTGTCGTGGATCGTCGACGGCCCCAGCGGCCGCCCGCGCAGCTCCGGTGGCGTCAGGACCATCGCGACGATCATCAGCGTGATCGCCGCGGCCAGCGGCGCGAGTTCCACCGCCACCCGGCGGTTCCGCCGGGGGCCCAGCGCGGAGCCGAGGAAGAAGATCACCAGTGCGCAGAGGGCGCACGCCAGCAGGACGTTGTTCGCCACCCGCGCCGCGCCCCGGCCGAGGAGCGCGTCCACTTCGTCGGAGAGCACCGGCTGTTGCAGCAGGAACGCCGCGGCGAACCCGGCCACGCACGCGGTGACGGCCCAGTTCGGCAGCGTCGGCGCGCGCGTCACCTGGTAGATCCGCCACGCGAGCGCGGCGGAGAACAGCACCAGCGCGATCAGGTTGAGGGGACTGAAAAGTGTGCTCACAACCACCCTTGGTGATCGCCGAGCGCCCCCTGGATCCGGCGGAGATCCCGGTCAGCGGCGCGCCGGGGGATCGTGTAGTTCAGGACCGACGCCCATTCGAGGATGATCGTCGCGACCGTTTCGGCTTCCCACTCGTGGGCGTCATCGTAGGACGACCGGCGCAGCGCGCGGTGTACGGCATCCGGGTCAAGATCGGGAGCGGGCCCGCGCAGGAAGTCGGCGGGCTCGGCGTCGCCGTGCGGGTGGTGGTCCGCCAGCATGTGCCCCAGCTCGTGCAGGATGATGTGGTCTTGGTGCGATTTCGTCGTTTCCGCCTGGTAGAAGATGTAGTCGGCGGCCGACGTCGCGATCCAGCAGCCGAACGGTCCCGGCACCTCCAGCGGGTACGCCATCAACCGGATCGGCTTCCCGCGCTGGTCGCCCAGCCGCGCGCACAGCACCTCGACGTCGAGCGGCGGCCCGATGTCGAGCTGCTTCAGCAGCGTCCGGCACCGGCGGCGCAGCTCTCGTTCCTTCATCGCGCCGCGTCTTCCGGATTCCGGCCCTCGCGTTCAGCGCGTTCGTAGCGCTCGACGAGCTCCAGCAGGTCCATCACCTGCCGCCGTCCCTGCGGCGAAAGCTCCTGTGCGCGCATCGCCATCAGCTGTGCTTCACCGGCCGGGGCCGTGGCCACCTCTTCGTCGAAGAAGTACGTCACCGGCACCCCGAACAGCTTCGCCAGCGCCTCGACGTAGTGAATCTTCGGGTTGACCCGCTTGCCCGTCGCGAGCTGCTGAAGGTAGGCGGGCGACATCGCCGGCCCACCCGCCCGCTCCACGGCGGCCGAGATCTCCCGGTAGCTGTGCGGTGCGCGGCCGTCCACCCGAGCCGCCTCGATCAGGGCGCTCAGGCGCTCCGCGAAGGTGCGTTCCCGTGGCATGTCCGCCCCCTAGGTTTCCGCCGTGAAAATTCTAGCCAGGAAACCACTGTACGCACATGTTGACAGTTATCGTATGCAGTGGTTTACAGTGGCCTCGCCTCTCGCCTGGCGTTCCGTACCCTGGGGGTGTACAGAACCGCTCAGGCGAGAGGCTGTCGCGCCTTCGACTCGTCATGATCGGTCGTCTGTAGTACGCTTCGGGGGCCAAGGTCGATCGCCCTCGAGGCGAACCCTTGGTTACGGCCTGTCGCCGGAGGTCGACCCCCAGGGCTTCCGGTGACAGGCTCCTTTATTTCGGTGCTTCAACCCATCAACGTCGCGGCCAGCGTGCCGCCCAGTTCGGTGCACGCCTCCAGGGTCTTTTTGCCGGGATCGCCCGTGCTGATCACCGGTTCCGCCGCCTTCACCCACGCCAGGCCCGTCGTGATCGAGAGCAGCTGGCGTTCCGTTCCCGACGTGTCGCTGTTTCCGTGGATCCAGTACCCGAACGGGCGGCCCTGGGTCGAGTCCAGGCACGGGTAATAAACCGTGTCGAAGAAGTGCTTCAACGCGCCGCTCATGCTGCCCAGGTTCGCCGGCGTGCCCAGCAGGTAGCCGTCCGCTTCGAGCACGTCCGGGACCGTCGCCGCCAGTGCCGCGCGGCGGACCACCTCCACCCCTTCGATGTCCGGGTGGGTCGCGCCCGCCAGCACCGCTTCGAACAGCGCCTGCGTCGACGGCGACGGCGTGTGGTGCACGATCAGGAGCCTCGGCATCAGGCGAGCAGCTCCTCGACGTCCGCCCGCAGCGTCGCCAGCCGCGCCTGGCCCGCCGTGCGCGCCTCCGCCAGTGCCCCCGTCGCCGGCGCCACCACCTGCAGGTACGCCTTCAGCTTCGGCTCCGTCCCGGACGGCCGGACCACCACCCGCACCCCCTCGCCGGTCAGGCGCAGCACGTCCGCGTCCGGCAGCAGGTCCTCGCACGTCACCTCGACGCCGCCGAGCCGCGACGGCGGCGTCTCGCGCACCTTCGTCATCAACCGCCCGCGAACGGCGAGATCCGTGACCCGCAGCGAAACCTGGTCCGTCAGGTGCACGCCGTGGCGCTGCGCCAGCTCGTCGAGCACGTCCAGCGGCGTGCGGCCTCGCGCCTTCAGCTGCGCGGCGAGCCCGGCTGCCAGCGTCGCGGCGGCGATGCCGTCCTTGTCCCGCACGAACCCCGGGTTCACGCACAGCCCGAGCGCCTCTTCGTAGGCGAACACGAGCCCTTTGCCGGCCCGCACCAGCCACTTGAACCCGGTCAGCGTCTCGGCGTAGCGGGCTCCCTCGGCCTTCGCGATCTCGCCCAGCATCGACGACGACACGATCGTCGTGGCCACCAGCGGATCCGGCAGCAGGGTGCGGTCCACTGTGGACAGGACGTGCGCACCCAGCAGCACGCCGGTCTCGTCGCCGCGCAGCATCCGCCACTCCCCGTCTCGCTCCCGCACGCCCAGCGCGCACCGGTCGGCGTCCGGGTCGAGCGCGATCGCCAGGTCGGCGTCCACATCGGACGCCAGCACCAGCAGCAGGTCCGTCGCGCCCGGCTCCTCCGGGTTCGGGAACGACACCGTCGGGAAGTCCGGGTCCGGCGCGGCCTGGGCGTCCACCAGGTGCAGGTCGGTGAACCCGGCCCGCTCGAACGCCGCGCGCAGCGTGTCGGCGCCGACGCCGTGCAACGCCGTCGCGGCCACCCGCACCCCGCGCTCGTGGCCCAGCGGCAGGGTCGCGACCTCGTCGAGGTAGCAGCCGAGCAGGTCGACGACCTCGGCGCCGTCGGCCCGCGGCACGCTCACCGCGGCGGGCGCGGCCTGGATGGCGCGCTCGATCTCGCCGTCGGACGGTGGCACGATCTGCCCGCCGGTCGCGTCGTAGAGCTTGTACCCGTTGTCCGCCGGGGGATTGTGTGACGCGGTGATCTGGATCCCGGCCACCGCGCCGAGCCGCCCGACGGCGAACGCGAGCACCGGCGTCGGCAGCGGCCGGGGCAGCACCTTGACGTCGAAGCCGGCCGCGACGAGCACCTCGGCAGCCGCGGTCGCGAACGCCTCCGAGCCGTGCCGCGCGTCGCGGCCGACGATGACCAGCGCGCCGGCGTGCCCATGCGCCTTCAGCCACTCCGCCACACCAGCCGTCGTGCGGGTGACGACGGCGACGTTCATCCCGTTCGGCCCGGCGCGCACCGGGCCACGCAGGCCGGCCGTGCCGAACTCCAGCGGCCCGGCCATCCGGTCGGCGAGCTCGTCGGCGGCACCGGGTTCGCCGCCCATCGCGCGGGCCAGCACGGCCTGCAACTCGGCGCGGGTTTCGGCGTCCGGGTCGTCGGCGATCCAGCGGAAAGCGGCTTCGCGCAGGGTGGAATTCAATGTCACCGCGTCAGCCTACGGGCTAGGGTGGGGTAGGTGCGCTTACTCTTCACCTCACTGGGGTCCTTCGGCCACACCTTCCCGCTCGTCCCGCTGGCGGTCGCCGCGCGCGACGCGGGCCACGACGTCGTCTTCGCCACCTCGGAAGACTTCCTGCCACAGCTGCGGAAAGCCGGGCTCGAAACGGCGGCGGCCGGGCTCGCCATCAAGGACGCGTTCGGTCAGGCGTTCGCCGAGTCCGGACCGTCCGGCCCGCCGGGGCCGCGCCGCGACATCCCGCAGGAGGTGCTGATGCCGATCGTCGCGAAGGTGTTCGGCGAGCTCATGCCCAAGCGGTTCGTCGCCGATCTGCTGCCGCTGTTCGAGCACGTCCGGCCCGACCTGGTCGTGAGCGAGGCGGGCAACTCGGGCGGCGCGTTCGCCGCGATGAAGGCCGGGATTCCGGTGGTGGCCCACGGTTTCGGCCGGGTGTCGGGCGACGACCCGGTGGTCATGCGGATCCGCGGCGCCATCCAAGAGCACGGCGCCGAGCTGGGGATCGAGGTCGGCGACGACCTGGCATTCGACGCTCCGTTCGTCGACATCTGCCCGGAGTCGGTGCAGGACCCGGGATTCCTGGCGCGCACGACGCGCGTCCCGCTGCGGCCGGTCGGCTGGAGCGAGCCGGGCGAGCTGCCGGCGGGCGTGCTGGACAAGCGGCGGCCGCTGGTCTACCTGACGCTCGGCACGGCGATGGGGCACGCGGGCGTGCTCACCGAAGCGATCGCCGGTCTGTCCGGTTTGGACGTCGACGTCCTGGTCGCCACCGGCCCGTCGCTGGCCGACGCCGCGCTGGGCGACGTCCCGCCGAACGTCCGGCTCGAGGCGTGGGTCCCGCAGGCGGCGCTGCTCCCGCACGTCGATCTGGTCGTCCACCACGGCGGCAGCGGCACGACGCTGGGCGCGTTCGGCGCGGCTCTCCCGCAGCTGCTGCTGCCGCAGGGCGCGGACCAGTTCAGCAACGCGGACGCGGTGCTCGCGGCCGGCGTCGGCGACCGCCTGCTCGGCGCCGAAGTCACGGCCGACGCGGTGGCTTCGAAGGCCGGTCACCTGCTCACGGACCTGTCGGTCCGCGACGCGGCCCGCACGCTGGCGGCGGAGGTGGCGGCCATGCCGTCCCCGGCCGACGTCGCCGCCCAGCTCCCCACCCTGACCTGACCCCCAACGTCACTTTCTCCGTGAAAGTGTTGTGGAGGACTGACCTCCGGAACACTTTCATGGAGAAAGTGACGGCTCGAGGTCAGGCGCGGGTGACCAGTTCGCGCAGCAGCGAGCCCATGTCGGTCGCCGCCGCGCGGCCCGCTTCCAGGACCTCCTGATGGTTCAGCGGCTCGCCGGTCATGCCCGCGGCCAGGTTCGTCACCAGGGACAGCCCGAACACCTCGACGCCGGCCGCGCGGGCCGCGATCGCCTCCAGGACCGTCGACATCCCGACCAGGTCCGCGCCCAGCGTGCGCAGCATCCGGATCTCCGCCGGCGTCTCGAAGTGCGGCCCGGTCAGGCCCGCGTAGACGCCCTCCTCCAGCGACGGGTCGATTTCGCGGGCGGTGTCCCGCAGCCGCGCCGAATACAGGTCCGTCAGGTCGACGAAGTTCGCGCCGGTGATCGGCGAGCGCGCGGTCAGGTTCAGGTGGTCCGAGATCAGCACCGGCTGCCCCACCCGGAACCCCTCGCGCAGCCCGCCCGCCGCGTTCGTCAGCAGCACCGACCGGACGCCGGCCGCCGCGGCGGTGCGCACGTTGTGCACCACCGGGTCGATGCCCTTGCCCTCGTAGAAGTGCGTCCGCCCCAGCATGACCAGGACGTTCTTGTCGCCGACGCGCAGCGAGCGGATGGTGCCGCCGTGGCCCACCGCGCCGGGCGTGGTGAAGCCGGGCAGTTCGGCGAACGGGATCTCCGTCTCGCACTCCCCGATGACGTCCGCCGCCGGGCGCCAGCCCGATCCCAGGACCACCGCGATGTCGTGCGCGTCCACGCCGGTGCGCTTGGCGATGGCGGCCGCGGCCTCGTGTTCACTCATGCCAGGGAGCGTATCCGGACGCTCCGCACCACGAGGAACACCACCAGCCCGAACGGCGACAGGAAGATCGTCAGCAGCAGGATCGGGCTCACGATCCACGGCGAGATGTCCCGTGACCGCGCTTCGAAGTACATCCACCGCGCGATGAACAGGTCGAACGCGATGAGGTGCGCCCAGACGAGCCCCGTGCCCCACGGCGTGGCCAGCAGCGTTTGGAGGACGCCGAGGTCGGGCCGGAGCATCGCCCGTCCCCACTCGCCGAAGTGCGGCAGCGCGAGCCCGAAGTAGCAGACCAGCGGCAGCAGCGGCACCCACGGCGACGCCATGATCCGCGCGGTCCGGCGCCACTTCGGCGCCAGGATCATCAGCGCCCAGAACGGCGTGGCCAGGGGGAACGCCCAGGTGAACAGTGCCTGCGTCATCGGACCGCCGCACGGTCCGGGACGCGCACGACGGCCAGCGCCCCCAGCCCGACGGCCGCGACCAGGAGCGCGAACGCGCTCAGCGTCGTGGCGTCCGGGTGCGCGATCGACTGCGCCCGCAGCGCCTGCCAGGTGACCAGGGCGATCAGCCCGGCGTAGCCGGCCGCGCCGACCAGGAGGAGCCGCCCGCGGACGACGTCGTCGCGCAGCCGGGGGAAGCGGGTGGCCAGTGCGGCCAGCGCGATGGCCAGCAGCGGCAGCGCCTGCAGGGCGTGCATCCCGACGAAGTGCGGGATCCGCAGGTCGCCCGCCACCGTGCTCCAGCCGAGGATCGGCAGGCCGGGGCCGCCGTCGGCGAGCCCGACGGTGTGCCCGCCGACCAGGTCCGGCCGGCCGCCGGTCCGCCACTGCGCGAGCTGCTGCGCGGTCGGGTTCGTCATCAGCTGGCCGAGCGTGATCCCCACCAGCGAGAGCGCCGCCCCGGCCCGGACCGCCCAGTGCGACGCGCGGTCGGGCACCTTCGTGAACAGCATCAGCACGGTGAGCGCCAGGGTGGCGACCCAGAGCACGGCGATCATCACGGCCATGGTGCCGAAGATCGCGGCGTCCTGCGGGGTCGCGACGTTGAAGTGGCTCGCGCGGCCGCGCGCGGCCTGGAAGACCAGCAGGACGTACTCGGCGGCGAAGATCAGGACCAGGAGATTCGTGAGCCAGTTCGCCGTGCGCCGGAACCGCGGCAGCAGCGAGACGAGCCAGCTCCACGTGGCGAAGTAGAGCGCGCCGGACACCGCGAACTTGAGCGGCTTGGCCCAGATCGGCGCGCCCGCCAGGGTTCGCTGGTCGACGAGCATGGCGGCGACGCACAGCACCGCCACCACCCCGAAGGCGGCGGCCGCGAGCGTGGCCGGGCGGTGCCACCCGCGCGTTCTGCTCTGGAGATCGGCAAGGATGGTCATGAGGTCCTCCCATAACGGATAGTCAAACTCTCCGTTATGGGAAGTTAAACTATCCATGCTGAGAAGTCTTCAGGGTTGACCCCGAGGCCGTCCCTGGGATCGGAGCGAGTGCATGCGGATGGCCGAACTGAGCGCCGAGTCCGGGGTGCCGGTCGCGACCGTCAAGTACTACCTGCGCGAAGGCCTGCTCCCGCCCGGGGCGCGGACCAGCCCGAACCAGGCCCGGTACTCCGCGGCGCACGTCCAGCGGCTCCGGCTGATCAAGGCGCTCACCGAGGTCGGCGGGCTGACGCTGGCCTCGGTCGGCGCCGTGCTGCGCGCGATCGACGAGCACGAAACCCCGCACCAGACGATGGGCGTCGTCCAGCAGGAGCTGGCCGGGCCCGCGCCGAAGGTGTCCGACGAGGCCGCCGGGTGGGCGACCGGGCTGCTCCAGGACCTCGCCCGCCGCCACGGCTGGCAGTGGCACGAACCCGGGACCGGCGAACCCGGGAACAACGAGGTCGCCAACCTCGTCGCCGCGCTGGCCACGGCGAAGGAGCTCGGGCACGAGAGGCTGGCCGAACGGCTCGACGAGTACGTCCGGCTGGCACTGCGCGTCGCGGAGGTCGACGTCGAGGTGGTGGTCGGGCTGACGTCGGTCGACAAGATCATCGAGGTCGGGCTGATCGCCACCGTGCTCGGCGACCGGATCTTCGCCGGGTTGCGCCACCTCGCCCAGGAGCAGCTGTCCCGCGAGCTGCTCGGCGGGCCGCCCGCCTAGTCGGAGACGCGCAGCGTGGGCGCGACGCGGTCGAAGACGTCCGCCCGGGCCGTGTCCTCCTGCTCGGACGGCGCGGTGACGGAGAGGATCCACAGGCTGGTGCCCGCCTGGACGAGGTTCGAGAACGTCACCCGGGTGCCCCCGCCGCCGTCGCGGCTGCCGCCCTCGGCCATGCGGTAGACCAGCGTCGTGCTCTTGCCGTCCGGCGTCGGCGACGGCGGGAAGAGCTCGAGCGCGCCGCTGGAGTTGGACTGCTTCAGCCAGGCGATGTACTCGTCGTCGTCCTTGAACTGGCCGAAGTACTTCGGCAGCCGTTCCAGCCGGAGCGACCGGCGGCCGTCGGGCGAGACGTACTGGACGACCGTGCTCACCCCGAACTTGACGGTGTTGTGCGGGGCGACGAACTTCTGCCAGCCCGCCGGCACGTCGAGTTCGAACTGCCCGCCGTCGCCGGTCGCGTAGCTCGCGTCGCCGGTCTGGTGCACCAGATCCGGTGGCGGTACTTCGGTCGGCCCGTTCGGCGTGCCGGCCGCCGCGGCGGCCGGGGGCAGCAGCGACTCCCCGCCGACCGTCCTGGCCAGCGCGAACCCGCCGCCCGCGGCGAGGAGGAAGAGCAGGATCGCCACCGCGACGAGGGCGGCGGTGGCCGCGGTGGTGCGCCGCCCTCGCGTCGGCGGTGGCGGCGGGAGCGGGGCGAACACGGTCGGCGGATCGGCGGTGCGCGCCGGGGCGGGCGGGCGCAGGAACGGCAGCGGGCCCGGGTCGGCGGCGAGCTCGCTGCTCGACGCCTCGGCCTTCTTCTCCGCCTTCTCGGGCAGGACGGTCTTGATCACCTGGGTGTCGGTCGCGTCCGGCTGCGCGGACGTCTTCTTGCCGTCCGGGGTGCGGAACAGGTCGGGCCCGAAGAGGTCGAGCGGCGTCTTCGTCTGCAGCGGGTACAGCCGGTGCCGGACCTCGCGCAGCGTGATCCGCTTGCCGGGCTCCTTCCGCATCAGCGCGCCGATGACGTCGGCGAGGGGCCCGGCCTTCGGCTTGGGCACCTTCCCGTTGACGACCTTGCCGACGGTTTCCAGCGGGTCGCCGTCGGCGTCGTACGGCGGCGCGCCCTCGACCGCGGCGAACAGCGTCGCGCCGAGGCCCCACAGGTCGGCGGCCGGGATGACGGCGCCGCCGGAGGCGACCTCCGGCGCGATGTAGGCGGGGGAGCCGAGCATGATCCCGGTGCGGGTCATGGTCGCCTCGGAGACGTTGCGCGCGATGCCGAAGTCGGTCAGCTTGATCCGGCCGTCGCTGGCGACCAGGACGTTCCCCGGCTTGACGTCGCGGTGGGTGATCCCGGCGGCGTGCGCGGCCTCCAGCGCGGACGCCACCGCGATGCCGACGGCGGCGGCCTGCTCGACGGTCAGCGGCCCGTGGTCACGCAGGATGTGCGCCAGGCTGCGCGAGGGCAGCAGCTCCATCACCACGAACGGCTGGTCGTTCTCGCGGGCGACGTCGTGCAGGATGATCACGTTCGGATGGGAGAGCACGGCGATCGCGCGCGCCTCGCGCAGCGTCCGCTCCCGCAGCTCGTCCGCCTGCGACGCCGGGATGCCCGGCGGGACCTTCATCTCCTTGACGGCCACCTGCCGGTGCAGGAACTCGTCGTAGGCCGACCAGACGGTGCCCATCGACCCGGAGCCGAGCACCGAACGCAGCCGGTAGCGACCGGCGATCACTCGTGTCTCTTCGCTGGAGGGGGGCACGCGTCAATTGTGGCGTACCCGACCGACCCTTATTTGCCTAGGGGCGCGACTAGAGTCACAGGTCCGACGCGGCCCGTGCCTCTACCATCACTGGGTATGACTGAAGTGGCCGGTCCGGAGTCAGTGCCGATCTCCGAACTCGACCTGGCGGCCGAGTTCCCCCAGGCGACGCGGGAGCAGTGGCAGGCGCTGGTCGCCGGGGTGTTACGCAAGAGCGGCAAGCTCCCAGAGGACTTCGCGGGCGCCCCGGAGAGCAAGCTCGTCACGCGGACCTACGACGGGATCGAGATCCAGCCGCTGTACACGGCCGAGGACGTGCCGGGGGCCGCCGGGTTCCCCGGGCTGCCGCCGTTCGTGCGCGGTTCCCGGCCGGAAGGCCAGGTCAGCACGGGTTGGGACGTCCGCGCCCGCTTCACCGGCGACGACGCCCGCGCGGTCAACCGGGCGATCCTCGCCGACCTCGAAGGCGGGGTGACGTCGATCTGGCTGACCGTGGCGCCCGCGTCGCTGGCCGACGCGCTCAACGACGTCTACATCGACCTGGCGCCGGTGGTCCTGGACGCCGGCGCTTCGTACGAAGCCGCCGCCGACGCGCTGCTCGAGCTGTTCACCGAGCGGGAGATCCCGGCGAGCGAAGCCACCGCGGTGCTGGGCGCCGACCCGATCGGGCTGGCGGCCCGGTCCGGCTCCGCCGTGGCGCTGGAACCGGCTGCCGCGCTCGCCGCGCGTGTCGCCGCGAGGTACCCGAAGGTGCGCACGATCGTCGCCGACGGGCTGCCGTTCCACGAAGCCGGCGGGTCGGACGCGCAGGAGCTGGGCGCGCTCGTCGCCGCCGGCGTCACCTACCTGCGGGCGCTGACCGACGCCGGGCTGGACGCCGAGGCCGCGGCCGGGCAGCTCGAGTTCCGGATCGCCGCGACCGCCGACCAGTTCTCCACGATCGCGAAGCTGCGCGCGGCCCGCCGCCTGTGGGCGCGCGTCGCCGAGGTCTGCGGCTTCTCTTCGCCCATGCGCCAGCACGCCGTGACGTCGCCGGCGATGCTGACCCGGCGCGACCCGTGGGTGAACATGCTGCGCACGACGCTCGCCTGCTTCGGCGCGGGCGTCGGCGGCGCGGACGCGGTCACCGTGCTGCCGTTCGACGCCGCGATCGGCCGTCCCGAGAACACCTCTGCGTTCTCCGCGCGGATCGCCCGCAACACCCACGCCGTGCTGCTGGAGGAGTCCAAGCTGGCCGGCGTGGTCGACCCGGCGGGCGGCTCCTGGTACGTCGAGAAGCTCACCGACGACCTGGCCCACGTGGCGTGGGCCGAGTTCACCGCCATCGAGGCGGCGGGCGGACTGGTCGCCGAGCTGGCGTCCGGAGCGCTGGCCGGGCGGCTGGCTTCGACGTGGGAGAAGCGCTCGTCGCGGATCGCGACCCGGCGCGACCCGCTCACCGGCGTCAGCGAGTTCCCCAACCTGGCCGAGAAGCCGGTGGTCCGGACGCCGGTGGAGTCCACTGTGGAAGGTGGGCTGCCGCGGCACCGGTACGCCGAAGGCTTCGAGGCGCTGCGGGACGCGTCGGACGCGTACCTCGCCGAGCACGGGGAGCGGCCGAAGATCTTCCTGGCCACGCTGGGCCCGGTCGCCGCGCACACCGCGCGCGCCGGGTTCGCCGCCAACCTGTTCCAGGCGGGCGGGATCGAAGCCGTCAACCCGGGCGCGACGGACGACCTGGCCGGCGCGTTCCGTTCGAGCGGGGCCCGGATCGCCTGTCTCTGCGGCACCGACGACGCCTACGCGGCGCAGGCGGCCGACGTCGCCGCGTCCCTCGGCGCCGAACACGTCTTACTGGCGGGCAAGGGTTCCTACGACGGCGTGGACGCCAACGTCTTCGCCGGCTGCGACGCCCTGGAAGTCCTGAACGACCTGCACGCCAAGCTGGGAGTTGTGCGATGAGCATCCCGAACTTCGCCGGCGTCGACCTCGGCTCGCCGTCACCGGGCGACCGCGACACGTGGGCGCGCGCGGTGGAGGCCGCCACCGGGAAGGGCCCGGACGCCCTGGCCTGGGAGACGCCCGAGGGCATCGGCGTCAAGCCGGTCTACACCGCCGACGATCTGTCCGATGTGGACTTCCTGGCCACCTACCCCGGCATCGCGCCCTTCCTGCGCGGGCCGTACCCGACGATGTACGTCAACCAGCCGTGGACCATCCGCCAGTACGCCGGGTTCTCCACCGCCGAGGAGTCCAACGCGTTCTACCGGCGCAACCTCGCCGCCGGGCAGAAGGGCCTGTCGGTCGCCTTCGACCTGGCCACCCACCGCGGCTACGACTCCGACCACCCCCGCGTCTCCGGCGACGTCGGCATGGCGGGCGTCGCCATCGACTCCATCTACGACATGCGGCAGCTCTTCGACGGCATCCCGCTCGACAAGATGTCGGTGTCGATGACGATGAACGGCGCGGTGCTGCCGGTACTCGCCTTGTACGTGGTGGCGGCCGAGGAGCAGGGGGTGAAGCCGGAGCAGCTCGCGGGGACCATCCAGAACGACATCCTCAAGGAGTTCATGGTCCGCAACACCTACATCTACCCGCCGCAGCCGTCGATGCGGATCATCTCCGACATCTTCTCCTACACGTCGCGGCACATGCCGAAGTACAACTCGATCTCCATCTCCGGCTACCACATGCAGGAAGCCGGGGCGACCGCCGACCTGGAGCTGGCCTACACGCTGGCCGACGGCGTCGAGTACATCCGCGCCGGCGTCGACGCCGGGCTGGACGTCGACAAGTTCGCGCCGCGGCTGTCGTTCTTCTGGGCGATCGGCATGAACTTCTTCATGGAGGTCGCGAAGCTCCGCGCGGCGCGCCTGCTGTGGGCGAAGCTCGTGAAGGGCTTCTCGCCGACGTCGTCGAAGTCGCTTTCGCTGCGGACGCACTCTCAGACGTCCGGCTGGTCGCTGACCGCGCAGGACGTCTACAACAACGTCGTGCGCACCTGCGTCGAGGCGATGGCCGCGACCCAGGGGCACACGCAGTCGCTGCACACCAACGCCCTGGACGAGGCTCTCGCCCTGCCGACCGACTTCTCCGCGCGGATCGCCCGCAACACGCAGCTGCTGCTGCAGCAGGAGTCCGGCACGACGCGCGTCATCGACCCGTGGGGCGGCAGTGCCTTCGTCGAGAAATTGACCTACGACCTCGCACGCAAGGCGTGGGGCCACATCAGCGAGGTCGAGCAGGCCGGCGGGATGGCCAAGGCGATCGACGCGGGCATCCCCAAGCTGCGCATCGAGGAGGCCGCGGCCCGCACCCAGGCGCGCATCGACTCCGGGCGGCAGCCGGTGATCGGGGTGAACAAGTACCAGGTGACCGCTGACGAGGAGATCGAAGTCCTCAAGGTCGACAACGCCGGCGTCCGCGCCCAGCAGCTGGAGAAGCTGCGGCGGTTGCGTGCCGAGCGCGATCCCGCCGCCACGGAAGACGCCCTGCGCCGGCTCACCGAGGGCGCCGGCAACGGCGGCAACCTCCTGGAACTGGCGATCGACGCGGCCCGCGCGAAGGCCACGGTCGGCGAGATCTCCGACGCGCTGGAGAAGATCTGGGGCCGGCACGCCGGCCAGATCCGGACCATCTCGGGGGTGTACCGGGAGGAGGTGGGGAAGACGCAGAACGTCGAGAAGGCCCGCAAGCTGGTCGAAGAGTTCGCCGAGGAAGAGGGGCGCCGTCCCCGGATCCTCGTCGCGAAGATGGGCCAGGACGGCCACGACCGCGGCCAGAAGGTGATCGCCACCGGCTTCGCCGACATCGGCTTCGACGTCGACGTCGGCCCGCTGTTCTCCACCCCGGCCGAGGTCGCCCGCCAGGCGATCGAGGCGGACGTCCACGTCGTCGGCGTCTCGTCGCTGGCCGCCGGGCACCTCTCGCTGGTGCCCGCGCTGCGCCACGAGCTCGCCGAGCTGGGCCGCGAGGACATCATGGTCGTCGTCGGCGGCGTCATCCCGCCGCAGGACTACCCGGCGCTGCGCGAGGCCGGCGCGGCCGCGATCTTCGGGCCCGGCACGGTGCTCGCGGACGCCGCCATCGACCTGCTCGGCCAGCTGACGGCGCGGGAGTCCTGACCCTTGCCGCGCAAGATCGACGTCACCGCCTACGCCAAGGGGGTGCTCGCGGGCGACCGCGGGACGCTGTCGAAGGCGATCACGCTGGTCGAGTCGCAGCGTGAAGACCACCGGGCGCAGGCGCAGGAACTGCTCGTCGAGCTGCTGCCTTCTTCGGGTGGCGCGCGGCGCGTCGGCATCACCGGCGTCCCCGGTGTCGGCAAGTCGACATTCATCGACCAGCTGGGGACCGACCTGACCGCCGCCGGGCACCGCGTCGCCGTCTTGGCCGTCGACCCGTCGTCGACGCGGACCGGCGGGTCGATCCTCGGCGACAAGACCCGGATGGCGCGGCTGGCGGTGGATCCGCAGGCCTTCATCCGGCCCTCCCCAACGTCCGGGACCTTGGGCGGCGTCGCGCGGGCGACCCGCGAGACGATCGTCCTGATGGAGGCCGCCGGCTACGACATCGTGCTGGTCGAGACGGTCGGCGTCGGGCAGTCCGAGGTGACCGTGGCGAACATGGTCGACTGCTTCCTGTTCCTGACGCTGGCCCGGACCGGCGACCAGCTCCAGGGCATCAAGAAGGGCGTGCTGGAACTCGCCGACGTCATCGCCGTCAACAAGGCCGACGGTGACCACGAGCGCGATGCCCGGCGGGCGGCGCGGGAGCTGGCCGGCGCGCTGCGGATGATCTACGGGCCCGAAGCGTCGTGGACGCCACCGGTGCTGACCTGCAGTGGTCTGCACAACCTGCGCCTCGACGAGGTCTGGGGCGCGATCGAGAAGCACCGCGACACGCTCACGGCGTCCGGCGAACTCGACGCCCGGCGCCGTCGGCAGCAAGTGGACTGGACCTGGGCGATGGTTCGCGAACAGCTGCTGAGTCGGCTGGCGGCGCATCCGGACGTGCGAACGGTCGTTCCCGACGTCGAACGGGCGGTGCGGGACGGTGAGCTGACGGCTACCCTCGGTGCACAGCGGATCCTCGACGCGTTCGGTCCACCGCGTGGTGGCTGACGGCCGGGCGTTCCGCGGGCAGAATGCCGGGTAGCGCGCCGGTCGCAGCGAAGGGATGACATGGCGAAACTGCGGGGTCTGGTCCTGGTCGGGGTACTCGGCGCGGTGCTGTTCACCGCGTCGCCGGCGCTGGCCGAGCCGATGCGTCCGGCGGCCGTTTCGGTGACCGTGGCGCACGCCGGGGCGGCGCTCGTCCCCGCGCAGACCACGGCCAACCCGGGCCCGGTGCTCGACCCGGCCCAGACCGACAAGGCGAACACCGAAAAGACCAAGAACAAGCTGATCGCGGGCCTGGTCGCGGCGGTCCTGCTGGCCATCGTGATCTGGGGCAGGCGGATCCGCGCGAAGAAAGCCAAGAGCTCCTGAGTCACCCTCGGCGTTCGGCTTTGCCGAACTCCTGCACACCGTTCAACGCAGATCCGGTACCGGCCGTCTAGGGCGGCCGTTTTCAAGGCGCGCCTTGCCGGCTGCATAGTGCACGATCGTCTGCAAATGCGAACGACAGATCGATCGGCACGTTGCGTGACCCCAGCTGCGCGGGTTGCTCGTGTTGCGGGAGGAGGTGCGGCGTGACGGTGCTCGACTCACGGCCGGACGTTCCAGGCGACCCCCAAGGGCGCATCATCAACCCCATGGAGGCGTCCGAGGCGCTGATTTCCGAGGTCGGCGTAAGCATGGCTCCCGTGGAGGATCTTGGCGCGGGCCGCGGCCCGTTCTGGCTGGACGACTGGCTGCGCGCCAACGCGACCGACGTGATCGCCTGGCGCCGGCACATCCACGCCCACCCGGAGCTGTCGCGGCACGAGTTCGCGACCACGGAACTGGTCGTCACGCTGCTGCGCTCCGTCGGGCTCAAGCCGTCGGTGCTGCCCGGCGGCACCGGCGTCGTCTGCGACATCGGCAGCGGCGAGCGGTGTGTTGCGCTGCGCGCGGACATGGACGCGCTGCCGCTCACGGAGGCGACCGGGCTGCCGTACGCGTCGACCGTCGAGGGCGCGGCGCACATGTGCGGCCACGACGCCCACACGGCGATCCTGCTCGGCGCGGCCCGCGCACTCGCGGGCGCGCCGGAGCTGCCCGGTCGCGTGCGGCTGATCTTCCAGCCCGCCGAGGAGGTCATGCCCGGCGGCGCGCTGGACATGATCGCGGCGGGCGTGCTCGACGGCGTCGAGCGGATCTACGGCCTCCACGTGGACCCCCGCCTCGAGGTGGGGTCCGTGGGGCTGCGCGTGGGCGCGCTGACGTCCGCGGCGGACCTGATCGAGCTGCGCCTCACCTCGCCCGGCGGCCACACGTCCCGGCCGCACCTGACGGCCGACCTGGTGCACGCGCTGGGCACGGTGATCACGGGTTTGCCGGCCCTGCTCTCGCGCCGCGTCGACCCGCGGTCGGGAACGGTGCTGGTGTGGGGCGCGGTCCACGCGGGCCAGGCGGCCAACGCCGTCCCCCAGGACGGCGTCCTGCGGGGCACCCTGCGCACGGCCGACCACGAGGTCTGGACGGCGCTGGAGCCGCTGGTGGCGTCGTCGGTGGAGTCCCTGCTGGCCCCGACGGGCGTCGGCTTCTCGCTGGACTACCGCCGCGGAGTCCCGCCGGTGGTCTCGGACGCCGAGTCGACGACCCTGATGCGCGCGGGCGTGGAAGCGGCCCTCGGCGAGCGCGCGCTGGCCGGCACGGAGCAGTCATCCGGCGGCGAGGACTTCGGCTGGTACCTGGAGCACATCCAGGGAGCGTTCGCCCGGTTGGGCGTGTGGTCGGGCGCCGCGGCCCCCCAGTCCGACATCCACCGCCCCACCTTCGTCCTCGACGAGCGTGCCCTGTTGTGCGGAGTCCGAACCCTGGTCCACACAGCCCTAACCGCCCTCGCCTGAGATGCCCCTCCAATCACGCGTGATGCCCCTGCAGTCACGTGTGATGCCTCTTCCCGCACAGAGTTATCCACAGCTCTAGCGAGTTATCCACAGATCACGAGATGGGCTCTTCCCTTCGTCGAGGGAAGGGCCGATTCTCGATTATGTGATCAATTGGGGAGGACGACATGGAGCGGTTTCACGGGCCGAGGCGGACCGGATCTTGGGTCGCCGGGCGGTGCTCGAGGGGTTGGCGACGGGGGTGCTCGCGCAGCCTTGGCGTGGTGTGCTCATCCATGCCGCCGATTCGCTTAACCTGCCAACGCTCGCCCAAGCTGCGCTGATCCACGTCGGCCCACCGGCGGCGTTGTCGGGCGCGACTTCCCTTGCGCTGCACGGGATATCGGTGGTCGCGGACGCGGTGATCCACCTGTCCGTACCCCCTGCGAAGCGCGCCCGGTCGAAGCCTGGCCTGGTCGTACACCGGGCTGAATACGAGCCATCCGACGTGATCGAACTCAAAGGTCTCCCGGCGTTCTCGCTCGATCTCGCCCTTGCCGACTACCTGTGCGCCGGCGATGAACGGACCGCCTTCGCAGCGGTTGATCAGGCGATGACCGGGCTTCCGCCGGACCACTGCCGGACCCTGCGGGAGAACGTCCGGGACCGCCTCGTCGACCGACGGGACCGGCGAGGTATCCACAGGGCGCAGATGCTGCTGGCGCTCGCGACCGGAAAGGCCGAATCCCCGCCGGAGAGCATCCTCCGACTGATCGTGGTCCAGGCAGGGTTCCCGGTGCCGGACGTGCAGTACGAGATCCCGACCGTCGACGGCCGCCTGCTCTACGTCCTCGACCTCGCTTGGCCCGAGCTACGGATCGCGCTGGAATACGACGGGTTCGCCGCACACGAGGAGCGGCATGAGCGTGATGCTGAGCGCGACGAACGGATGGCAGGGAGAGGGTGGATCACCATCCGCGCGACGGCGGTAGACCTGCGGGAGCCCAGCCGCGTCCTCGCCGAGCTGCGGGACGCTTTCAAGTTACGTTTGGGGCATCACGCGTGATTGGAGGGGCATCACGCGTGCCTGCGGGGGCATCAGCCGGTGATGCCGGTGCAGGGGCGGGTTCTCAGGGCGTCGACGTAGTCGGCTGGGGCGCCTGCCGCCTCCGCGGCGTCGGCCAGGACTCCCAGGTAGCGGGCTGATGGCAGGCCGCCTTCGTAGGCGTCCAGGACGTACAGCCAGGCCAGCACCGAGCCGTCCATCGTCTGGACCCGTAGCCGGATCTTCGAGTGGATCCCCAGCTCACCGCCTTCCCAGCGGTCCAGCCCGTCCTCGTCCAGCGGGGTCACGTCGTAGAGGACGACGAACACCCGGGATCCGGGGTCCTCGACGATCGTGGCCAGGGCACCTTCCCAGCCGAGGTCTTCGCCGCCGAAGGTCAGGCGCCATCCCTCCAGCCAGCCGGTGCCGGCCATCGGAGAGTGCGGCGCGCGCTCCAGCATCTGGGCGGGCTCCATGTTCGATCCGTACGCGGCATACAACGGCACGCCGACAGCGTAGCGACACCTGGCTCACCCCAGTGGACGCACTCGCCGTGTTCGCCCACTTCAGTGTCCGGACATCTTCGCCGCGTACGGTGAGAGCACCGCACGGACTGCCAGAGGAGGACCCAGGTGACCAGGATCGTGATCATGGGCGGGGGCCCGGCCGGCTACGAAGCCGCGCTGGTCGCAGCCCAGCACGGGGCCGATGTCACGATCGTCGAGCGGGACGGCCTGGGCGGTGCCTGCGTGCTCTACGACTGCGTCCCGTCGAAGACGTTCATCGCGAGCTCGGGCGCGCTCGCGAAGATGCACGACCTCGGCGAGCTCGGCATCAACACAGACATGGCCGACACGCGCGTCGACCTTCCGACCGTCCACGGCCGGGTGCGGGGCCTCGCGCTCGCCCAGTCCGCCGACATCCGCGCCCGCGTGCAGCGCGAAGGCGTCCGCGTCCTCGCCGGCGAGGCGCGCTTCTGCGACGACGAGACCGGCCTCGCGACCCACAAGGTCGCCGTGACGACGCAGGACGGCACCGAGAAGCTGCCCGCCGACGTCGTCCTGATCGCCACCGGCGCCACCCCGCGCGTGCTGCCCGGCGCGGTGCCGGACGGCGAGCGCATCCTCGACTGGCGCCAGCTCTACGAGCTCCAGGAACTGCCCGAGCACCTCGCCGTGATCGGCTCGGGTGTCACCGGCGCCGAGTTCGCGTCCGCCTACACCGAGATGGGCGTCAAGGTCACCGTCGTCTCCAGCCGCGACCGCGTGCTGCCACACGAGGACGCCGACGCCGCCGCGGTGCTCGAGGAGGTCTTCTCGCAGCGCGGCACGACCGTGGCGAAGCAGGCACGCGCCGACCGCGTCGAGCGCACCGAAAAGGGCGTCGAGATCTTCCTCGCCGACGGCCGCGTGATCGAAGCCAGCCACGCGCTGATGACCGTCGGGTCGGTCCCGAACACCACCGACATCGGCCTCGACCGTGTCGGCATCTCGCCCGGCCCCGGCGGGTTCATCACCGTCGACCGCGTTTCGCGCACCTCCGTTCCCGGGATCTACGCCGCCGGCGACTGCACCGGCGTGCTCATGCTGGCCTCGGTGGCGAGCATGCAGGGCCGCATCGCGATGTGGCACGCGCTGGGCGAGGGTGTCGCGCCGATCAAGCTCAAGACCGTCGCCGCCAACGTGTTCACCCACCCGGAGATCGCCACCGTCGGCATCAGCCAGCAGGCGATCGACTCCGGCGAGGTGCCCGCGCGCACCATCATGCTGCCCCTGGCCACCAACGCGCGCGCGAAGATGGAGGGCCTCCGCCGAGGCTTCGTGAAGCTGTTCTGCCGCCCCGCCACCGGCGTGGTCGTCGGTGGTGTCGTCGTGGCGCCGCAGGCGAGCGAGCTCATCCTTCCCATCGCGCTCGCCGTCCAGAACCAGCTCACAGTGGACCACCTGGCACTGACATTTTCGGTGTACCCGTCGCTGTCGGGCTCGATCACCGAGGCCGGACGCCAGCTCATGCGCCACGACGATCTCGACTGATCCGGCACGCAACCCCGGCGCACCCGTCGCGTCCTGTCGGTTGTAAGCCTGAAGAACGTGAAGGGTGCGAAGGTGCGCAAAGCGGTGGTTTTCCTTGCGGCAGCGGTGATCGGGGCGACGACGCTGGCCGGTCCGGCGATGGCGCAGAGCACCGGCCCGGCCCCGGCGCCGAGCACCGGCAGGGTCCAGCTGAACGTCAACACCGCGGTCAACCAGACGCTCGTGGACAAGTACGTCCGCGACGCGCCGAACGTCGCGCTGGCGAAGTGCGAAGGCGCTTCGCCGGCGTTCTCCTCGCCGGTGCTGACCTTCTCGAACTACACCCCGGGCCCGTTCATGGGCGTCGACGCGAACATCAGCGCCGACGTCGAACTCAAGCCCGGCACCGCGGCGGGGAGCTACCCGCTGACCGTGACCTGCGGCGGCCAGACCTACAGCACGCAGTTCACGGTGCCCGCGGCCCAGGTCGCGAAGGTGCCGTCCGGCGCCGCGAAAGCCGGCGACGGCAGTATGGCCGGCTGATTCCGGAATTCGAAAGCCGCCTCGGAGCACTGCTCCGAGGCGGCTTTTTCGTGAATTCCCAACAGAGTTTCGCGACTGATTCGTGACCTTCGAGCGCAACCAACCGCAGGTGGAGACGTCTCTGAATGTGTAGCTGAGCGGATGAAGCCGGAGCAGGGGGAACTGTCGACGGCGCCGTTCGATTCCATTCCACAGGGGAGAAAGAATGAAGAACGCTATTGCCGCCACCGGTGTCGCCGCGGCTTTCCTCGTCCTCGCGCCCGGGGCCGCGCCGGCGGCCACGCCCACGACCACGCCGACGGCGCCGGTCACGTCCGCCACCCCGGGGGACGACTTCCCGCAAGGCCCGATGAGCCGGATCAGCAAGCTGCTGTCCCTGTCGCCGAGCAAGGCCCTGCCGGGGGCGCGGGTGAACTTCGACTTCGGCTGCTCGACCCGTCCGTACGAGAAGGTCGACGTGCGGTCGGCCGCGCTCACCGTCGACAAGCCCGGCTTCGCCTTCGGCACCGTCAAGAACGTGAAGCCCGGCCGGTACGCCGTCACGCTGCACTGCGGCCCGGAGACCTCGACCGCGTCGTTCGAGGTCCTCCCGGCCACGAAGCAGGTGGGCAAGGTGCCCTCGGGCGCGCCGCAGACCGGCGGCGCCGACGGCCCGGGCGACGGCTCCGGCACCCCGCTCGCGGCCGCGGCCGCCATGGGCGTGCTCGCGGTCGGCGGCAGCGGTCTCGTGCTGGCCCGGCGGGCCCGTCGCCGCTGATCCGGTGGGCCACTCCGGAACGGGGCCCGGAGTGGTCCGCCCGCGGAGGTACCGTCGGGACCCAACCGAACGGACCACCCGGCCGTGTGAACGCCAGGCGCCAGTCACGGGGGGAGACGATGACCACGAGGATCACGAGCAGACGGGGCTACCTGATCGCCCTCGTCGTGGCACTGCCGGCGGCGCTGGTGGTGCTGGCACTGACGCTCGGTGGCGGGCCCACGCCGCCGACCGCGCAACCGCCGCCCGCCCAGCCGGTCGCGGTGGACCCGGAACCCCGGGCCGAAGGCCAGAACGCCGAGGCGGCGCTGCCGAAGTCCGAGCCGGTCTCGATCGACATCCCGAAGATCGGCGCGCACTCGTCGCTGGTCCCGCTCGGGCTCAACCCGGACAACACCATCCAGGTGCCGCCGGTGACCACGCCGCTGCAGGCGGGCTGGTACACCTACGCGCCGACGCCGGGCGAGGTCGGCCCGTCCGTCGTCCTCGGACACGTCGACGGCAACCACCAGAAGGGCATCTTCTTCCGCCTCAAGGAGCTGGCCGCCGGCGACCGCGTCTCGATCGCCCGCAAGGACGGCACCACGGCGTCGTTCGAGGTGACGAAGGTGCACCAGGTGCCCAAGAAGGACTTCGAGGGCGAAGGCGTCTACGACGACACACCCGGTCCCGAGCTGCGGCTGATCACGTGCGGCGGCGTCTTCGACCGGAGCGCGCACAACTACGTCGACAACATCGTCGTCTACGCCCGCCTGGTCCAGGGCTGACACCGTTCACCGACCGTCCCCGGCCGGCCCGGCTCCGTGGTGGGGGGTCCTTCGGCCCTGTTTTTGTCGGTGCCCGGTGCGACACTGTGTCGGCCGTCACTCGAGGCGGCGCGAACGAGGGTTGGGAGTCGAAATGTTGTTCCGGGACGAGCGGTGGCCTGACGGCACGCCCAGCTGGGTGGACCTGATGGTGCCCGACCAGGCGAAGGCGGTGGCCTTCTACAGCGGCCTGTTCGGCTGGGACGTGCGGACGGGCGGTGCGGAGACCGGCTTCTACGGCATGGCGATGCTGCGCGACCGCCCGGTCGCCGGGATCGGCCAGACCCCACCGGGGCAGGAAATGCCCGCGGTGTGGACGACGTACCTCTCGGTGTCCGATGTGGACAAAACGGCGGTGGCGATCACCGAGGCCGGCGGGCACATCGTCATGCCGGCGATGGAGGTGATGAAGGAAGGCCGGATGGCCGTCGCGGCCGACCCGGGAGGCGCCGTCTTCGGTCTCTGGGAGGCCGGCAACCACATCGGCACGCAGGTCACGGCGGCGCCGGGCACGCTGGCCTGGAACGAGTGCATGAGCCGGGACTACCCGGCGGCGAAGCCGTTCTACGAGCAGGTCTTCGGCTACGGCTTCCAGGACCTGTCGAACGACGACTTCACGTACGCGGTGCTGCTGCTCGACGGCCGCCCGATCGGCGGGCTCGGCGGGATGCCCGCGTCGGTGCCGGCGGAGGTGCCGTCGAACTGGGCCTCGTACTTCTGGGTGGCGGACGCCGACGCCGCCGCGGCCAAGGCGGTCGAACTCGGCGGCCAGGCGCTGGGCGAGCCGTTCGACTCACCGTACGGGCGGCAGGTGCGGGTCGCGGACGACCAGGGGGTGACGTTCCTGGTCATCGCCCCCAACGAGCAGTCCGGCAAGCCGGAGGGCTGGGACGACTGATCCGGCGGACGGGCCGGAGATGCGTGACACGGCACCCCCGGCCCTCGCCGATCAGTCCTCTTCGGAAACCCAGTCGAAGGTCTTGGTGACGGCCTTCTTCCAGTTGCGGTACTCGCTCGCGCGGCGGGACTCGTCCATGGCCGGGTCCCACTGCTTATCCTGGGCCCAGTTGGTGCGGATGTCGTCCTCGGACTTCCAGAACCCGACGGCGAGTCCGGCGGCGTACGCGGCACCCAGCGCGGTGGTCTCGTTGACCACCGGCCGGATCACCGGCACACCGAGGATGTCGGCCTGGAACTGCATGAGCAGTTCGTTGACGACCATGCCGCCGTCCACCTTGAGCGACTTCAGCGGGACTCCGGAGTCGGCGTTCATCGCGTCGATGACCTCGCGCGACTGGAAGGCGGTCGCCTCCAGCACCGCGCGGGCGAGGTGGCCCTTGTTGACGAACCGGGTGAGCCCGACGATCGCGCCGCGAGCGTCGGACCGCCAGTAAGGAGCGAACAGACCCGAGAACGCCGGGACGAAGTACGCGCCGCCGTTGTCCTCGACGGTGCGCGCGTGGTCTTCGATCTCGGCCGCGGTCGTGATCATGCCGAGGTTGTCGCGCAGCCACTGCACCAGCGAACCGGTGACGGCGATGGAGCCTTCCAGCGCGTAGACCGTGTCGTTCGAGCCGATCTTGTAGCAGACCGTGGTGAGCAGCCCGTTCTGCGACATCACCTTCTCGGTGCCGGTGTTCAGCAGCATGAAGTTGCCGGTGCCGTAGGTGTTCTTGGCCTCGCCGGGCGAAAGGCAGGCCTGGCCGAACGTCGCGGCCTGCTGGTCGCCCAGGATGCCCGCGATCGGCACGCCGGCCAGCGCGCCCTTCTCGCGGACCTTGCCGTACTCCTCGGACGAGGAGCGGATCTCCGGCAGCATGGACAGCGGGATCGTCATTTCGGCGGCGATCTCGGGGTCCCACTGCAGCGTGTCGAGGTCCATCAGCATGGTGCGGGAGGCGTTGGTCGGGTCGGTGACGTGCACGCCGCCGTCGGCCCCGCCGGTCATGTTCCAGAGCACCCAGGTGTCCATGTTGCCGAAGACCAGGTCACCGGCCTCGGCCTTCTCGCGCGCGCCCTCGACGTTGTCCAGGATCCACTTGATCTTGGGCCCGGAGAAGTAGGTCGCGAGCGGAAGACCGACTTTGTCGCGGTAGCGCTCCTGGCCACCGCCGAGGTTGCCGAGTTCGGTGACGATCCTGTCGGTGCGGGTGTCCTGCCAGACGATCGCGTTGTAGACCGGCTTGCCGGTCGTCTTGTCCCAGACGAGCGCGGTTTCGCGCTGGTTGGTGATGCCGACGGCGACGATGTCGTTGGCGTGCAGGTCGGCCTTGGCCAGCGCGCCCGCGGCGACCTGGCGCGTGTTTTCCCAGATCTCCTCGGCATTGTGCTCGACCCAGCCGGCGCGGGGGAAGATCTGCTCGTGTTCGCGCTGGTCGACGGCGACCACGCGGCCCTCGTGGTTGAAGATCATGCAGCGGGTCGACGTGGTGCCCTGGTCGATCGCGGCTACGTACGAAGTCATGTGTGCTCCAGGAATCCGGTCGGTTGGGCGATCAGGTCAGGTTGTGGACTAGGAGGTAGACCAGCGCGGCGAGGGCGCCGCCGGCGAGCGGGCCGACGACGGGAATCCACGAGTAGCCCCAGTTGGCGTTCGCCTTGTTCTTGATCGGCAGCAGGAACGCGTACGCGATCCGCGGGCCGAGGTCGCGGGCCGGGTTGATGGCGTAGCCCGTCGGCCCGCCGAGCGAGGTGCCGATCACGAGCACCACGAACGAGACACCCGCATAGCCCAGCGCGGAGTTGCCGAAGTTCGGGGTGCCGCCGTCACCCATGGCGTAGGTCGGGCTGAGCAGAATCCACACCACCAGGACGAACGTGCCGATGACCTCCGTGACGAGGTTCCAGGCGACGTTCGGGATCTGCGGTGCGGTCGAGAAGATGCCGAGTGTGTTCTCGGGCTCGGGGTGGTCGTCGAACTGCAGTTTGTAGCTGGCCCAGCAGAGCACGGCGCCGATGATGGCCCCGGCCATCTGGCCGATGAAGTAGAAGGGCACGTCGGCCCACGGGGTCTTGTCGGCGATGGCGAGTCCCAGGGTCACCGCCGGATTGAGGTGGGCGCCGCTCGGTGCGGCGATGCTGGCGCCGGTGAAGACCGCGAACGCCCAGCCGAAGTTGATGAACAGGAAGCCTGCGTTGTGACCGTTGTTCCTTCGTAGCACGTGGTTTGCCACCACGCCGTTGCCGAGCAGGATCAGCGCTGCCGTTCCCAGTAGTTCCCAGACGATTATTGCCCCAGCACTCACCGCTGCACCTCCACACTGGACACTCTGCGCAGGGTCGATCACGGCGTGCCACGGCACCGTTGCCGACCCACGTCCGGGCGACGTTACCCGGGCGTAGAAGCCCGATCCAAGCACCGGGTAGCCGAATCTTTCCAAGATCGCGGAGGGTTACGCCACACGTGTCATCCGCGGACGGGCGGAGGGTCACCAGATCGTGCGATGCTGGAAGCCTCGCCAGCACGAGGAGGAGTGTCACGTGGCCAGTGCGCAGCACGCAACGGAGACGAACCCGGCTCGACTGGGCCCGGCCAAACGGGAACAGACCTGGCAGCGGCTCGGCAGCGAGACCTTCGACCTCGTGGTCATCGGTGGTGGCGTGGTCGGCGCGGGCACGGCGCTGGACGCCGCGACGCGCGGGCTGCGGGTCGCGCTCGTCGAAGCCCGCGACCTCGCTTCGGGAACGTCGAGCCGGTCGAGCAAACTGTTCCACGGCGGCCTGCGGTACCTGGAGCAGCTCGAGTTCGGCCTGGTCCGGGAAGCGCTTCGCGAGCGCGAGCTGATGCTGACGACGATCGCGCCGCACCTGGTGAAGCCGGTCAGCTTCCTGTACCCGCTGACGCGTCGCGTGTGGGAGCGGCCGTACACCGCGGCGGGCCTGCTGATGTACGACACGATGGGCGGCGCCCGCAGCGTTCCCGGCCAGAAGCACCTGACCCGCGCGGGCGCGCTGCGGATGGTGCCGGCGCTCAAGCGGTCCGCCTTGATCGGCGGGATCCGCTACTACGACGCGCAGTCCGACGACGCCCGCCACACGATGACGGTAGCTCGGACGGCCGCGCACTACGGCGCTGTCGTGCGGACTTCGACGCAGGTCGTCGGATTCCTGCGCGAGGCGGACCGGGTGTCGGGCGTGCGCGTGCGCGACGTCGAGGACGGGCGCGAGACGGAGATCTCGGCGGCCGCGGTGATCAACTGCACCGGCGTGTGGACCGACGAGCTGCAGCGGCTTTCCGGGGGGCGCGGGCGGTTCCGGGTGCGGGCGAGCAAGGGCGTGCACATCGTCGTCCCGCGCGACCGGATCGTCTCGGAGTCGGGGATGATCCTGCGCACGGAGAAGTCGGTGCTGTTCGTGATCCCGTGGGGCAACCATTGGATCGTCGGGACCACCGACACCGACTGGAACCTGGACCTGGCCCATCCGGCGGCGACGAAGCACGACATCGACTACCTCCTCGAGCACGTCAACAGCGTCCTGGCGACGCCGCTGACGCACGACGACATCGAAGGCGTGTACGCGGGCCTTCGCCCGTTGCTGGCGGGGGAAAGCGAAGAGACGTCGAAGCTTTCGCGCGAGCACGCGGTGGCGCGGGTGGCGCCGGGCCTGGTCGCGATCGCGGGCGGCAAGTACACGACGTACCGGGTGATGGCGGCGGACGCCGTCAACGCGGCGGCGGTGGATCTACCGGGCCGCTCGCAGCCGTCGATCACGGACAAGGTCCCGCTGCTGGGCGCGGACGGCTACCACGCTCTGGTCAACCAGGCCGACCACCTGGCCGCCGAGCACGGCCTGCACCCCTACCGCGTGCGGCACCTGCTGGACCGCTACGGCTCGCTGGTCCACGAGGTCCTGGCCTGCGCGAACGGCCGGCCGGAGCTGCTGAAGCCGATCGAGCACGCCCCGGACTACCTCGGTGTCGAAGTGGTGTACGCGGCTTCGCACGAAGGGGCGCTGCACCTGGACGACGTCCTGGCTCGCCGGACGCGCATCTCGATCGAGTACGCGCACCGCGGGGTCGAGTGCGCCGAGCAGGTGGCGACGCTGGTGGGCGAAGTCCTCGGCTGGTCGCCCGAAACGGTCAAGCACGAGATCGAGGTCTACCGCGCCCGGGTCGAGGCGGAGCGAAAGTCCCAGTCCCAGCTGAGCGACGAAGCGGCGGACGCACTGAGGTCGGCTGCCCCGGAGGCCCGGGCCGGCCTCGTGGAGCCGGTGAGCTGAAGGTGTTGTCCACAGCCGGGCGAGGATGTGGAAAACCTGGTCCGTCAAGCGGCTTCGGACCGGGTTTCGTCCAGGGGCACCGATAGACTGGCCTCGGGGCCGCCCCCCTGGGAGTGGCGGGGGTTTGTCGTCAGGAAGTCCGGTGCCAGCGGATCAGGCGTTCGCCCGTCGGGGCGGGGTCGGCCTCCGGGCCGACCAACGTGAACCCGCACCGCTGCGCCACGATCGCCGACGCCGTGTTGCTCTCTTCGTACCGGTAACTCACTTCGGCCAGCCCGAGGCCGCCGAAACCGAACCGCAGAGCCGCGTTCAGGGCCGTTGTCGCGATGCCCTTGCCTCGCTCCGCCGGGTGGATCCAGACCGTCGCCTCCGCGTAGGCCGCGTCGAGGTCGAGTTCGCGGAGGCCGACCTCGCCCAGCAGCCTGCCTGACGTCGGCTCCGCGATCGCCCATGAGCAGCGCTCGTCGCCCGCCCACTGGGCCGCTCGCAGCGCCACGTACTCCGTTGCCTCGTCGACGGTGCGCAGGCGGTAGTTCAGCACGTACTTGCGGTGCGTCGGGTCGGCGAACGCCTCCATCAGCACCGGGCGGTCGTCGATGTGCCGGTCGGCACGCAGCTGGCGCAGGTAGTACGTGCCCGCGTTGATCTCCACCGGTTCCACTCCGCCCAGCCTAGCCAGGCCGGGAGCACGCCGCTCCCGGCCCGGCGGTCAAAGCCTGGTCACGGCGTCAGGCGCCAGATCACCGGCACGCCACCCGCGTCGGTCGAGCCGTTCCCTGCGAAGCCGGCGAGCGTCCCGTCGTCGGCGACGACCGTGGCGCTGTACCTCGAGTAGCCGCTCGGCCCCCGCACCTCGCCCGGCGTCGTGCCGCGCCACACGATCGCGTTGCCGTAGATCTCCGGTCCCGACGGAGTCGGCACCCGCCCGGCCGTCAGCCCGGCCTTGTTGATGCTCAGCGCGACCCCGCCGCCTTCCAGGCCGACGATCGGCGTGCTCGCCGACGACCACCGGGCCGCCTGCTCGCTGCCCCACGACCGGCTCCCGACGACGACTCCGTTGCGGATCGCGTAGCCGACGGCCCATCCGGACGGGCTCGGTGACAGCCGCTTGATCACGCCGTCCTTCCACAACGTCGAGCTGTTGCCCGTGGTGAACAGGATCGTGCCGTCATCGTCGAGGTCACGCGCGTAGTACGTGTCCGGCCCCTCCGGGATGATCACCGGCTCGCCGCCGCCCGCCCGCCACAGGACCGCGGCGCCGACGCCGCCGCTGAACCGCCTGGCCAGGCCGAGCACGTCACCGCGGGTGTTGATCGCGATGCCGTCGACGACGTCGTAGCCCGCAGGGACGTCCTTGATTTGGTACCACCCGTTCGCTTCCAGCGTGTACACCTGGCTGCTCATGGTCTGGTAGTCGTGAATGGTGCCGACGACCACGCCGGACGAGTTCTCGTCGTTGGCGTCCACCCGCTCGTACCCGCTCGGCACGCCGCGCACCACCGGCTGCCCGTTGCGCCAGCTCACGACCTGCGTCACGTCGTTCACCCGGAACGTGCCCGTGTACTCGCCCTTCCCGTCCGATCCGGTCAGGGTCCCCGCGGTCGCGCCGGGTGGCAGCGGCAGGATCGTCGGACGCCACGCGAGGCGGATCGCCGCGGCCTCCGCGGGTTGCGCCAGCACCGCGACGGACAGCGCGGCGACGACCGGCGCCACGAACCGCACCCAGGATGTGCTCTTCATCGATTCTCCCTTTTCCCCGACCTGCAACGATCACCACGTCACAGGCGGAGCAGGGGTTGTCCGGCGAAAGGAGCAATTTCCGAGCCGGCGTCCGGGAACCACGCCGTCACGGCTCAGCGCCGGCGGCGGGCCCCCGCGAGCATCGCGACCACCAGGGGCAGCGCCACCGAAATGATCAGCAGCCTGCCGCGGGAGAGGATGAGCACCACGATCGCGAGGACGATCGCGATCGGCACCGCGCTCGCGGTCAGCCAGCGCGACAGCGAGTTCTCGCCGGCCATCACCGGGACCTGGGGCGCCGAAACCCCGTTGAGCAGGGCACTCGGGCGCGGCGAGGGCAGGTCGTCGAACAGCGGGACGAGCTCGCTGACCCGCTTCGCCGAAGTGACCTTCGCGGAGCGGGTGCTGTACTCGTCGATGTCGAGCCGTCCGTTGCGGACGTGCTCTTCGAGGACGTCCAGGGCGTCCTGGCGTTCGGCGTCGCTCAACCGCATGTCGCCCACGGCGGGATCAGCCGCCCAGTTCGCGCCGGCGGTCGCGGTAGGAGTCGCGCAGCTCCCGCCGCCGGTCCCGGTCATGGAGGTGGCGATCCCGGCGGTCGCGGTGGCGCTGGTCGTGGTCCCAGTCGTGGCCCCACATCGACTTGCCGAACACGGTCAGCCCGATCGGGACGAAGATGATCGGCCAAGCCAGCGTTCCGGTGGCGATCAGCGCGATCGCGGCGATGAAGGCCAGCGGCACGATCGCGGCGAGGAACCGCTGCGGGCCGGTCCAGCCCTCCGGCGTTCCCGGCTGCCGCGGCGCCGGCGCGGTCTCCTGCGCGGGCTCGGGAGCCGCGACGGCCTGGGGAGCGTCGTCGTACCGGGGGTGCGGCGCGGGCAGGTCCGTGAAGATCTCGACGAGTTCGCCGCGCGTCTTGGCCGCGGTGATCCGCGCGGAGCGCTCGCCGTACTCTTCGATGTCGATCCGCCCCGCGGTCATGTGCTCACCGAGCGCGGACAGTGCGGACTCGCGGTTCTGGTCGCTGATCCGCAGCTGCGGAGACGGGACTTCGGTCACGTGGTCGATGGTAGGCCGACTCGGGGCCGGCCCACCACGACATCTGTAACGAACTGTCCTACTTGATCTCGAGAAGCTGCGTGCCCTGCGTCACCGCGGCGCCCACCTCGACCGAAAGGCCGGTGACGGTGCCCGCTTTGTGCGCGGTCACCGGGTTCTCCATCTTCATCGCCTCGAGGACGACGATCAGCTCACCCGCTTCGACCGTCTGGCCCTCTTCGACGGCCACCTTCACGATGGTGCCCTGCATCGGCGCCGTGACGGCGTCGCCGCTCACCGACGCTTTGCCGCCGCCGGCACGCTTACGCGGCTTCGCCTTGACGGCAGTGCCGCCCCCGCCGCCCCCGCCTTCGAGCGCGAACCCGCCTGGCAGCGACACTTCCAGGCGTCGTCCACCGACCTCGACCACGACGTTCTGCCGCGGTTCCTCGTCGGCGGCCTCGAGGTCCGGCGCCACGAACGGCTCGATCCGGTTGTCGAACTCCGTCTCGATCCAGCGGGTGTGCACGCTGAAGCCGGTTTCGTCCCCGACGAACGCGGGGTCGTTCACGATCACGCGGTCGAACGGCAGCACCGTCGCCATGCCCTCGACGACCATCTCGTCCAGCGCGCGACGGCTGCGCTCGAGGGCGTTGTTCCGGTCCGACCCGGTGACGATCAGCTTCGCCAGCATCGAGTCGAACTGCCCGCCGATCACGCTGCCCGATTCGACGCCGGAGTCGACGCGCACGCCCGGCCCGCTCGGCGCGACGAACTTCGTCACCGTGCCCGGCGCGGGCAGGAAGCCGCGGCCGGCGTCCTCGCCGTTGATGCGGAACTCGATCGAGTGGCCGCGCGGCTCGGGGTCTTCGGTGATCCGCAGCTTCTCGCCGCGCGCGATGCGGAACATCTCGCGGACGAGGTCGATGCCGGTGGTCTCTTCGGAAACCGGGTGCTCGACCTGCAGCCGGGTGTTGACCTCGAGGAAGGAGATGGTGCCGTCGACGGCCACGAGGTACTCGACCGTGCCGGCGCCGTAGTACCCGGCCTCCTTGCAGATGGCCTTCGCGGACTCGTGGATGCGCTTGCGCTGCTCGTCGTTCAGGAACGGCGCGGGCGCCTCTTCGACGAGCTTCTGGTGACGGCGCTGCAGCGAGCAGTCGCGGGTGCCGACGACGATCGCGGTGCCGTGCATGTCGGCCAGCACCTGCGCCTCGACATGCCGCGGCTTGTCCAGGTAGCGCTCGACGAAGCACTCGCCGCGCCCGAAGGCGGCGACGGCCTCGCGCGTGGCCGATTCGAACAGTTCGGGGATCTCTTCGCGGGTGCGCGCGACCTTGAGGCCGCGGCCGCCGCCGCCGAACGCGGCCTTGATGGCGACCGGCAGGCCGTGCTCGTCGGCGAACGCGACGATCTCGCTCGCGTCCTTGACCGGTTCCTTGGTGCCCGGCACCAGCGGCGCGCCCGCGCGCATGGCGATGTGGCGGGCGGTGACCTTGTCGCCGAGGTCGCGGATGGCCTGCGGGCTCGGCCCGATCCAGGTGAGCCCGGCGTCGAGGACGGCCTGGGCGAAGTCCGCGTTCTCGGAAAGGAAGCCGTAGCCCGGGTGCACGGAGTCGGCACCCGACCGCTTGGCGGCGTCGAGCAGCTTGTCGAAGTTGAGGTAGCTCTCGGCGGCCGTCGAGCCGCCGAGCGCGAAGGCTTCGTCGGCCAGGCGCACGTGGGGTGCGTCGCGATCCGGGCCGGCATACACCGCGACGCTGGTGAGCCCAGCGTCCTTGGCGGCTCTGATCACGCGTACCGCGATTTCGCCCCGGTTGGCGACCAGGATCTTGGTCACCGGACCACCCGTGGATTCGCCGACCTGCTCGGCCACCCCGCACCTCCTGCGTCCGACAGCTGCATTGCTGACCGCCTGCGCGGCATCTCGGAAGTCTACGGATATGACGTCGCGAGTCTCTGGAGTGAGAGCTGAACCACGCTCAGATGTGCGCCGGGCGGTAGCGCAGCTCTTCGGGCAGCGGCGAGTCGAGCACGATCACGTCGTACGGGTTCGCCGAATGGACCTTGGGCAGGTGCTCCGTGTTCACCAGCACCCACGGCTGGTGCTCGCCGCAGCACTCGATCAGCCGGTCCAGCGCGGTGAACGCGACCAGCGCGGTGCGGCCGTCCGGGGTGCGGCGCAGCTCGATCGACGCGCCTTCGGCTTCGACGTTCACCGGGCCGGTCGGCAGGTACAGGGCGGAGGGAAGGTTCGGGTTCGTCACCCGGACAACATAGACGGACACGCTCTGCGACGCCTCCTTTGGAGGGGTCGCGGGGGCGAAGCCCCGGGGTCGCACCCCGGGGGATTTCAGCCACACCGCGACGGGGCGCCGCCCACGCACGGTCGCGAAGCGGCTTACGCTCTGGCTTATGCGGACTACGGCGGTGCGGACGCCTCGGTCGGCGCTGCTCACCGCGGTGCTGGCCACGGTGGTGACCGTCGGCGCGATCGGCGCGGTGTTCCTGCTGCGGCCGCGCCCGCAGGCGCCGTCCGGCACGGCCGAACCCGCGGCCGGGCCGGTGACGTCCGTGGTGACCTGCGGTGGCGATCCGTGCCGCCGGCTCGCGGCGGTGACCGTCGGCGGGACACCGGTGGTGCTGCTCACCGACGCGGCGGGTGGTTCGGCGCAGCTGCGCGTCGGGCCCGAGCCGGGGACGGTGTTCGAGCTGTCGGTCGCCCAGCTGGACGTTCGGCTGGACCAGAACTCGCTGCGCTGCATCGACGGCGCGGCCCCGGCGTGCCTGGTCCGCGGCGACGTCGGCGACGGCGGCTCGGCCGCGTACGGCGAGCTGCTGGTGGCCGGCGGGGGAGTGTGGCGCGACGCGGGCAAGCCGTACTACTCGGACGCCGGGACGCTGTCGCTCTACGACGTCACGGCCGACGGCCGCCCCGACGTGATCGTGGTCCGCCACGACTGCCAGGGCGCGGCGTCCGGCACCCCCAAGTGCGAGGCGGCGCCGGTGCTGGGCGAGGTGTACGACCTGGCGGGCAAGTCGGTGGGCTGCACGCGGCGGGTGACGTCGCCGTCGGACCTCCGCGGCTGGCCGGACATCCGCCTGACCCGCGCCGACCTCCGCGCCTGCCCCACCTCCTGAACCGAACTCGGAGCTTTCGCCGTGAAAGTGATGTGGAGGACCAGCCTCCGGAACACTTTCACGGCGAAAGTGACGCTCAGGCGGGGGCGGGTTCCGCGTGGCGGGCCGCCGAGCCGTCGTCGGTGTGCGCCGGGCGGTCCGTCGGGGCGTTGAGGACCTCGTCGTCGAGGAGGCCTTCGCCGCGCGCCACGATCGTCGGGACCACGATCTGGCCGGCCACGTTCGTCGCCGTGCGGATCATGTCCATGATCGGGTTGACCGAGTAGATCAGCGCCAGGCCGACCGCCACCTGCTTGGCGTCGAGGCCGATGAACGACGTCGTCAGCGTGAACGCCGTCAGCCAGCCCGTGGTGCCGGCCGTCGCCAGCGCGCCGACCACCGCCACGACCACGATGCCGGCGTACTGCCAGAAGTTCAGCGACACCCCGGCCAGGTTCGCCACGAAGATCGCCGCGATCGCCGGGAACACCGCCGCGCAGCCGTCCATCTTCGTCGCGCTGCCGAGCGGGGTCGCGAAGGCCGCGTACGCCGGCTGGACGCCGAGGTTCACCGCGGACTGGCGGGTCAGCGGCAGCGTCGCGGCCGAGGACTGCGACGCGAACGCGAACTGGATCGCCGTGCCCGCCTTGGCGAAGAACTTCAGCGGGCTGACCTTCGCCACGAACCGCAGCAGGATCGGGTAGACGACGAACAGCACGATCAGGCAGCCGACGTACACCGCGAGCGTGGTGGAGAACAGCGGCCGGAACAACGCGTCGCCGTAGTTGGCGACGGCCGCGCCGATCAGGCCGATGATGCCGATCGGGGCCAGCCGGACGATCCAGCCGAGGTACCGCTGGATGATTTCGAAGACGCTCGTCGTGAAGTCCACGAACGGCTTCGCCTTGTCACCGAGGCTGTACGCGGCCGCGCCGATGACCAGCGCGAGGAACAGCACCTGCAGCGTCTCGCCGTCGGCGAACGCCTTCACGAAGTTCTCCGGCAGCAGCCCGTTCACGAAGGCGCTCCACGAACCCCAGTGGTCGACGCTGGCGGCTGCTTTGTCCGCGTTCTTCGCGGTCGCCGTGACGCCACCGAGCCCGCCGGACCCGGGGTCGAAGATCCGGCCGACGGCGATGCCGATCAGCGACGCGACGAACGACGTGATCGCGAACCACAGCACCGTCTTGCCGCCCAGGCGCGCGGCGGTGCGGCCGCCGCCGAGCCCGCGGAGGCTGTTGATGCCGACCACGATCGCCGTGAAGACCAGCGGGATCACCGCGATCTGCAGCAGCGTGGTGAAGATGGTGCCGATCTGGTCGAGGAGGTCGGTCAGCCAGCCGGCTTCGGTCTGCCGCGCGACGACGCCGAGGAGGGCGCCGACGACGAGCGAGCCGAGGACCGCGGCCGCGAACACCCGCGGTTTGGTGTAGGTCCGGACGAAAGACACGGGGCGACTCCGGTGCTCGAAAATTTCTGGTCTTGCCTCGTGAAGAGAACGTTAGGCAAGGGAGCACTCTTCCGGATCACCCGTTCGTGTGGTGCCTTTCTCAGGATCCGGGACGCCGCCAGAGATCCACGACACTCACGCCGACCTCGCCGAGCAGCCGGCGCGTCAGCGGCAGGCTGATGCCGATGACGCTGGTGTGGCCGCCGTCGAGACCTTCGACGAACCAGCCGCCCAGGCCGTCGATCGTGAACCCGCCGGCCACCCCCAGCGGCTCGCCGCTGGCGACGTAGGCGTCGATCTCCCGCACGCTCGGCGTGCCGAACCGGACGGTGGTCGACTCCCAGCCGGACGTCTCCTTCGCGCGCGTCCCGCCGTCGAGCCGGACGACCGCGTGTCCGGTGAGGAGTTCACCGGATGTTCCCGCCATCGCGGCCCATCGGCGCCGCGCGATGTCCGGATCGCCCGGTTTGCCGACCATCCGCCCGCCGATGTTCAGCATCGAGTCGCAGGCGACGACGACGGCGTCCGGATGCGCGGCGGCGACCTGGTCGAGGACCGCTTCGGCCTTGGCCGTGGCCAAGGCGGTGACCAGCTCCGAGGGCGACGGATCGGTGAGCGAAGCGGCGACGGCGTCTTCGTCGACGCCGGAGACGAAGACGGCCGGGTCGACGCCCGCGGACCGCAGGAGGGCGAGGCGGGCGGGGGACTGGGAGGCGAGGACGAACTGCACTCCCGGAACGTACCCGGCCGCCCGTCGTGACCGAATTGTGACCGGCGTCACTGTGGGGGCGAGCTATTTTGTTGTGGCTCGCAACATATGGGTCCCCTGGACTTTCGGAGAGAACCAATGCCGCTCCTCCGCACCACGAGATCACTGCGAACCGCCGTCCTGGCCGGTCTCCTCCTCTCGGGCACGGCCCTCGTGCCCGTGGCGTCCGCGGCCACGACGCCGCTGTACAAGAACCCGCACGCTCCAGTGTCCTCGCGCGTCAAGGACCTGATGGCCCGGATGACCCTCGACGACAAGATCGGGCAGATGACCGAGGGCGAGCGCGGGGCCACGACGCCCGCCCAGGCCGCCGCCGCCCGGCTCGGCTCCGTCCTCTCCGGCGGCGGCTCCACGCCGACGCCGAACACGCCGGCCGGATGGGCGGACATGATCGACGCCTACCAGCGGGCGGCGACGTCCACCGGCCTCGGCATCCCGATCATCTACGGCGCCGACGCCGTGCACGGCCACAACAACGTCCACGGCGCCACGGTCTTCCCGCACAACATCGGCCTTGGCGCGGCGAACGACGCGCGGCTGGTCGAGAAGATCGGCGCGGTCACCGCCGCCGAAACCGCCGCCACCGGCGTCAAGTGGGCCTTCGCGCCCTGCCTGTGCGTCGCCCGCGACGACCGCTGGGGCCGCACGTACGAGTCCTACGGCGAGATCCCCCGCAACGCCGTCGAGAACTCCGTGATCGTCCAGGGCCTGCAGGGCCGCGAACTCGACGGCAAGACGTCGGTCCTGGCCACCGCCAAGCACTTCATCGGCGACGGCGGCACCACCGGCGGCGTCGACCAGGGTGACACCCGGATCAGCCTCGAGGAGCTGCGGCGGATCCACCTGCCGCCGTTCCGCGCCGCGGTCGACCGCGGCGTCGGCTCGGTGATGATCAGCTTCAACAGCTGGAACGGCGCCAAGGACCACGGGAACAAGTTCCTCATCACCGACCTGCTGAAGGGCGAACTGCGCTTCTCCGGCTTCGTGATCTCGGACTGGAACGGCATCGACCAGATCGACGGCCAGCCGGGATTCACCGCGGCCGAGGTCAGCCAGGCCGCCAACGCCGGGCTCGACATGTTCATGGTCCCCAACGACTACCAGAAGTTCATCGACACCCTGCGCGCGGAAGTCCTCAATGGACACGTCCCGATGTCGCGCATCGACGACGCCAACCGGCGGATCCTCACCAAGAAGTTCGAGCTCGGCCTGTTCGAGCACCCGTACACCGACCGCTCGCCGCAGAAGGACTTCGGTAGCGCGGCCCACCGCGCCGTGGCGCGGCAGGCGGTGCGCGAGTCGCAGGTGCTGCTGAAGAACGACGGCGTGCTGCCGCTGGCCAAGAAGAACACCAAGATCTTCGTGGCCGGGAAGAACGCGGACGACATGGGCAACCAGGCGGGCGGCTGGACGCTCACCTGGCAGGGCCAGAGCGGTACGCGCGTCATCCCGGGCACGACGATCCTCGACGGCATCAAAGCCGGTGCCGGGAAGGGCACGGAGGTGACCTATGACCGTGCGGGTGACGGAATCAGCTCCGCCTACGACGTCGTGGTCGCCGTGGTGGGCGAAACGCCGTACGCCGAGGGGCAGGGCGACCGGCCGAACGGACTCGGCCTCGACGCCGAAGACCTCGCCCTCCTCGGCAAACTGAAGGCGTCGGGCGTGCCGCTGGTCGTGGTGACGGTGTCCGGGCGGCCGCTGGACATCTCGGCGCAGCTGCCGTCGATCGACGGCCTGGTGGCGGCTTGGCTGCCGGGTTCCGAGGGCGCGGGCGTCGCGGACGTCCTCTACGGCGACTACAACCCGACCGGAAAGCTGAGCTTCACCTGGCCGAAGAGCTCGGCCCAGGAACCGATCAACGTCGGTGACGGGAAGCAGGCGCTGTTCCCCTACGGGTACGGCCTGTCCTACCGCCGCCACTAGGACCACCGCTCCCGCGGTCCGTGCAGGCCTCCGCTCCGGCACCCGGCATCCGGAGCGGAGGCCCACACGTGTTTCAGGCCGCGGCGGCTTCGGGAGCCGGCGCCGGGTTTTCCCAGCGGGGCTTCACCCGCCGCATGACCGCGGCCGAAACCACGCCCAGCAGCAGGACCACCATCGGCAGCAGTATCGTGACGCGGGCGGCGTCCGTCAATCCACTGTGGACGGCCTCGGTGGCGAGTTTTCCGGCCTGCGCGGCGATCTCGGACGGCAGTCCCGGAATCGGCGCCGGCCCGCCGGCCGAGCCGAACTCACCCGTGCTCGCCGCGGCCTTCGCGATCCCCTCCGCGAACGGCGCCCGGTACTGCTCGGGCAGCTGCGAGGCCGCCTTCGTCGCTTCGTCGGCGATGGACGCGCTGATCCGCGCCTGCAGCAGCACGCCGATCGCCGCGCTGCCGAGCACGCCGCCCACTTGGCGCGCGGTGTTGAAGATGCCCGATGCGGTGCCGGCCAGCCGCGGCTCGACCGACCCCATCGTCAGGTTGCTCATCGGCGAGAAGATGCAGCCGATGCCGAGCCCGCACACCAGCAGCGCCGGGACCAAGCTCCACGGGCTGCTCGTTGGCGACGCCTGCAGCGCGATGATCCCCAGCCCGGCCGCGAGCGCGGCCAGGCCGAACATCACCAGGTACTTGCCGTTCATCTTGTCCGACGCGTGCCCGACGAACGGCGCCACGATCCCCGCCAGCAGTGACATCGGCGCGGTGAGCAGGCCCGCCATGGTCGGGGTCAGCCCGAGCACCGACTGGATGTAGATGACCAGCGGCAGGAACATGCCGGTCATCGCGAAGCCGACCGTGGCGGCGGTGAGTGTCCCGGCGGAGAAGTTCCGGTTCGAGAACACCTGCAGCGGCAACAGCGGCTCGCGCTTGTTGAAGCGCTGCCACAGCACGAAAGCCGCCAGCAGCACCACGCCGGCGCCGATGATCTCGAACACGGTGATGCCGCCGAAGACCGTGCCCCAGTCGTACTGCTGGCCGTTCTGGACGCCGAACACGATGCAGAGCAGCGCCGCGCTCGAGAGCAGGATCCCCAGCAGGTCGAACGAGTGCGAGTGCTTCGGCTGCCAGTCCGGCACCAGGAGCAGGGTGAGCACGATGGCGACCACGCCGATCGGCACGTTGACGAAGAAGATCCACTCCCAGCCGAGGTGGTCCACCAGCACGCCGCCGAGCAGCGGGCCGGCGATCGTCGCCAGCCCGGCGACGCCGCCCCACATGCCCATCGCCGGGCCGCGTTTGGCCGGCGGGAACAGGTGCGTGATGAACGCGAGCGTCTGCGGCGTCATCAGCGCGGCGCCGAGCCCCTGCACGGCCCGCGCGGCGATGAGCATCTCGGCGTTGCCGGACAGGCCGCACCACAGCGACGCGCCGGTGAACACGACGAGTCCGGCGAGGAACACGCGCTTCGGGCCGAAGCGGTCGCCGAGCCGGCTGGTGAACAGCATCGGCACGGCGTAGGTGAGCAGGTAGACGCTGATCACCCAGACGATCGAGTTCAGTCCGGTGTTCAGCTCGCGCAGCATGGTCGGGATCGCGATCGACACGATCGTCGTGTCGAGCAGGATCATGAAGAAGCCGAGGCACAGCGCGCCCAGCGCGGCCCACGGGTTAGCTTGTCTTGCGTTCATCGTCGTCTTCCCTGGTGATGAGCGTCAGGTGGGGTTCTTCGCAGTCCTGGAACGGGATCCGTCCGGAGCGCAGGTCGTCGAGGAGCCGCTCGGTCCACTCGAGCTCGAACTTCCGGTGGTCGCACTTGTAGCGCCAGTCCAGCCAGTAGATCGGCGGTGTCTGGTCCTCGGCCAGCCGCTGCAGCACCGCCTCGTCCCCGGCCACCGCGGCGCGCAGCCGGGTGATCCGGTGCTCGAGTTCGATCAACGAAGCTTCGCGCCCCAGTTCGTCGATCACCCCGAGCCCGGACAGGTAGGCGGGGAACTCCGTGGCGAGGTCGCCGAGCAGTTCGCGGCCGCGTTGGGTGAACTCGTCCAGCCCGGTCTGCGTCATGCCGTAGACGGTCCGTTCGGGCCGCCTTCCGTCACGCTGGGTGTCGACGACCTCGATGAAGCCGTCGCGGTGCAGGCGCTCCACGGTGTGGTAGAGCGAGCCTGCCTTCACGTTGACCCTCATGTTGACGTACCGCTCACGCATGAGCTGGTTCATCTCGTACGGGTGCATGGGCTTCTCGTGAAGCAGCTCCAGCACGGCGATGCCGAGCGGTGTCAGCTTGGCCGAAGCCATGACGTGATCCCTCCATATCGGTTATTCCACGTGGACTATACGACATGGACTATCGCATGGTCTACGCCCACTTCCGTGACGGTCCGCGCACGCCCCGCGAACTCAAGTAGTTCGTGCTAAGAACTATGTATGCTAAGTTCGTAACACGAACTAAAACTGGGAGGAATCATGGTGCACTTCGGTATCGGTGTGTCCACGGCGGTGACCGCTGTCCCCGACACCCTGAAGCTGGCCGGCCAAGCCGACCGCGGCGGGCTCGACCTCATCACGGTGTCCGATCACCCCTACCACGCCGACCGCCTCGACGCGTACGCCGAGATCGGTGTCCTGCTCGGGCGGACCGAACGGATCTCGGGCCTGGTCAGCGTGACCAACCTGCCGACGCGGCACGCGTCGATGCTCGCCCGCACCGTCACGTCGCTGTCCGCGCTCACCGGCGGCCGGATCGTGCTCGGCATGGGCGTCGGCGGGCTCTGGGACGACATCGCCCGGCTCGGCTTCACCAAGCTGACGCCGGGACAAGCCGTCCGCGCGTTCGAGGAGGGGATCCGGCTGGTGAAGCTGCTCGGCGGGGGCGGTGAGCCGGTCACCTTCGACGGCGAGTTCCACCGGGTCACCGATCTGGAACCCGCGCACGAACCGATGCCGCCGGTGTGGACCGGCTCGGTCGGGCCGAAGTCGCTCGCCGTCACCGGCCGTGTCGCCGACGGGTGGATGCCCGGCCACGCCGCCGACTGGCTCAGCGAGCGCTACCGCACGTCGCGTCCGGTGATCGACAAGGCCGCGGTGGACGCGGGCCGCGACCCCGCCGACATCGCCACCGTCTACAACTTCCCCGGCCGGATCACCGCGGAGCCGCTGCGCGCCACCCGCGCCGACGACGGCCGCTGGATCGGCGGCTCGCCGGACCAGTGGATCGAGGAGCTGACCGGCGCGGTGCTGGAGCACGGCGCCGCCGGGTTCGTGCTGTTCGGGCCCGGCGGCAGCACGCCAGACGAGACCGCCACCGCGCGCTGGGCCGAGGAGATCGTGCCCGCCGTGCGGCAGGCGGTCGCGAAGTAGGCTGTCGGGATGGGGAAGAGCGGGGAGGATCTCGGCGTGGTGGCCGGGCTCGTGCGGGCGTCGTTCCTGGTGAACGCGGTCTACGCCGAGTCGGCCCGCGAGTACGGGCTCACCGTGCAGCAGGGGCAGCTGCTGTGCGTTCTGATGGCGCGGCCGTACGGCATGGGCGGGCTCGGCGCGACGCTCGGGCTGGAGAAGTCCAGCCTCACCGGCCTGGTCGACCGCGCGGTCCGGCGCGGGCTCGTGCGCCGCGAGCCCGACCCGGACGACCGCCGGGCCGTCCACGTGGTCCTGACCGACGAAGGCCGCGAACTGGCGGAGGACTTCTACGCGGCGACGTGCCGCCGCGTCGACGAGCTGGCCGCGGGCCTGAGCACCCCGGCCCGCGACCGGCTCGCGGCGCTGCTCGGGCAGGTCGTGCGCGAAAACGAGGTCCCGACGGTCTTCCTGGACACGGTTCAGCGCTGAAGTAGGTCAGTGCGGGAGACCTGAAGCGCGCCAAGCACCTTCACCGGGGTGAAGCGGCTTTCGCAGCGAAGCTGCGTGATCGCCCCACCACGACGTACGCGGCTTCGGCTTCTCCGGCGCCTTCGCGGCCGACGCCGCGGCGACGATCGCCGTCAGCGCCGCCAGTTCGGCGTCGCTCGGATTCCCTCGGACCACCCTCAGCAGGGGCCTCTGCTCGCTCGCGGCCGCACTCATAGGGGGATGTTCCCATGCTTCTTGGGCGGCAGCGATTCACGCTTGTTGCGCAGCAGCGAAAGCGCCCGCGCGACGTGCCCGCGGGTGTGCGCCGGCACGATCACCGAGTCGACGTATCCCCGCTCGGCGGCCGCGTACGGGTTCAGCAGCGTGTCCTCGTACTCCTGGATCAGCTCGGCCCGGAGCGCGTCGACATCGCGACCCTCGTTGGCCGCGTTGGCCAGCGTCTTGCGGTGGACGATGTTCGCCGCGCCCTGGGCGCCCATCACCGCGACCTGCGCGGTCGGCCAGGCGAGGTTGATGTCGGCGCCGAGGTGCTTGGAGCCCATGACGTCGTACGCGCCGCCGTACGCCTTGCGCGTGATGACGGTGACCAGCGGGACCGTCGCCTCCGCGTAGGCGTAGATCAGCTTCGCGCCGCGGCGGATGATGCCGTTCCACTCCTGGTCGGTGCCCGGGAGGAAGCCGGGGACGTCGACGAAGGTGAGCACCGGGATGTTGAACGCGTCGCAGGTGCGCACGAACCGCGCGGCCTTCTCGGACGCGTCGATGTCGAGGCAGCCGGCGAACTGCGTCGGCTGGTTGGCGACGACCCCGACGCTCTGGCCGTCGACGCGGCCGAAACCGACGATGATGTTCGGCGCGAACAGCTCGTGGACCTCGAGGAACTCGCCGTCGTCGACGACGCGGTTGATCACCTCGTGCATGTCGTACGGCGTGTTCGGGGAGTCCGGGATGAGCGTGTCGAGCTCGCGGTCGGAGTCGGTGACGTCGTCGAAGAACCCGGCAGGGCTGTCTGACGGCTCGAACACCGGCGCGTCGGACAGGTTGTTCTGCGGCAGGTAGGAGAGCAGTTCCTTGACGTAGGCGATGGCGTCTTCGTCGTCGGAACCGAGGTAGTGCGCGACGCCGGACTTCGTGTTGTGGGTGCGGCCGCCGCCGAGCTCCTCGAAGGTGACGTCCTCGCCGGTGACCGTCTTGACGACGTCCGGCCCGGTGATGAACATCTGCGAGGTCTCGTCGACCATCACGACGAAGTCGGTGAGCGCGGGGGAGTAGACGTGCCCGCCCGCGTTCGCGCCCATGATCAGCGAAATCTGCGGGATCACGCCGGACGCCTTGACGTTGCGGTTGAAGATCTCGCCGTACAGGCCGAGCGACACGACGCCTTCCTGGATGCGCGCGCCGCCGCCCTCGTTGATGCCGATGATCGGCCGGCCGGTCTTGATCGCCAGGTCCATCACCTTGACGATCTTCTCGCCGTACACCTCGCCGAGGCTGCCGCCGAAGACCGTGACGTCCTGGCTGAACACGCAGACCGGGCGGCCGTCGACGGTGCCGTAGCCGGTGACGACACCGTCGCCGTACGGGCGGTTCTTCTCCTGGCCGAAGTTGGTCGAGCGGTGCCGGGCCAGCTCGTCGAGCTCGACGAACGAGTTCTCGTCGAGCAGCAGCTCGATCCGCTCGCGCGCGGTCTTCTTGCCCTTGGCGTGCTGCTTCTCCACCGCCCGGGCCGAACCCGCGTGCACCGCCTCGTCGTAACGGCGATACAGGTCGGCCAGCTTGCCGGCCGTGGTGTGGATGTCCGGTTCATCCTCGGGCGGCGTCCCGAGCGGCTCCGTCGCACTGCTCATGCCACGGGAGCTTAGCTACTTGCCGGTCACTTGGCGTGTGGCGTAGGCAACGTCCATGGACTTCCCATCGAGCCGGGCACTGGCCCCCGCCGACCTGCCTGCCTGCTCCGACCTGGCCGAATCCCGGTCGTGGCCGCGCGAGCCGGCGAAGTGGACGCTGCTGTGCGACGTCGGGAGGGTGTTCGGGGTGGCCGCGCCGGACGGTTCCGGGCTGGCGGCTTGTGCCGCGCTGGTGCCGTTCGGCTCGGTCGCCTCGATCTCGATGGTGCTGGTCGCGCCCCGGTACGAACGCCGGGGGCTGGGCAGAGCGATCACGTCGCAAGCGCTTGCGGCGGCGGGCGACCGGGTGGTCTGGCTGCACGCTTCGAAGTACGGCCGGCCGCTGTACGAGTCGATGGGCTTCGTGGCCGACGGCGGGTGCCAGGGCCACGTCGGCACATTCGACGACGACGGCGGGCCGGGGGCTTCACGCGGGTCGCTGTCCGACGTCTTCGCGCTGGATCTCGCGGCTCATGGCGTGGACCGGCGGCCGCTGCTGGAACGGCTGGGGACGCCGTATGTGGTGGAGGGCGGCTTCGCGTTCGGGACGGACATCGGCCACGTGACGGTGATCGGCCCGGTCGTCGCCCGGTCGGAGGAAGCGGCGAAGGCGCTGATCCGCGGGGTGGCGCGGTCGGTCACGGGCGAGGTCCGCGTGGACCCGGACTTCCGGTTCCCCGGTCTCGTCGGCTGGGTGCGCGAGCGAGGGTTGGTCCCGTCGGCCCCGGCGCCACGGCTGGTCCTGCACGGCCGTCCGCTGCCCGGTGATCCCTCGATGAGGTTCGCGCCGTTCACGCGGGCGATGTAGGGCGCACCAGGCCGGATTCGTAGGCCGCGATCACCAGCTGCGCCCGGTCCCTCGCCGCGAGCTTGTGCAGCAGCCGGCCGATGTGGGTCTTCACCGTCGCGATCCCCAGGTGGAGCCGCGCCGCGATCTCGTCGTTCGACAGGCCCCTCGCGATCAGGGACAGCACCTCCTGCTCGCGCGCCGTCACCCCGGTCAGCCGGGTCACCGGGCCCGACGGCAGCCGCGCGAACTCCGCCACCAGCCGCCGCGTCACCGACGGCGCCAGCAGCGCGTCCCCGCTCGCCACGATCTCGATCGCCGACAGCAGGTCCGCCGGGCGGGTGTCCTTGAGCAGGAAGCCGCTCGCGCCCGCGCGCAGCGCCGCGTAGACGTACTCGTCGAGGTCGAACGTCGTGAGCATCAGCACCCGGACATCCGTCTCGGCGCAGATCCGGCGGGTCGCCTCGATGCCGTCCATCTCCGGCATCCGGACGTCCATGAGCACGACGTCCGGCTCCTCGCGCCGGGTCAACGCGACCGCTTCGACGCCGTCGGACGCTTCGCCGACCACGGTCAGCCCGGGCGCGCTGTCGACCAGCACCCGGAAGCTCCCGCGCAGCAGCGCCTGGTCGTCGGCGATCAGGACGCGGGTCATCGGGCCACCGCCGTTTCGTAGGGCAGCCGCGCGAACACCCGGAAGCCGGGCCGGGCCGGGGCCGCGGTGAACTCGCCGCCGTAGACGGCGACGCGTTCGCGCATGCCGATCAGTCCGTGGCCGGGGACGGCTTCGCCGCCGCGGCCGTCGTCGAGCACCTCGATGCTCACTTCGCCGTCGCCGCCGGTGACCCGGATCCGGCAGGTCGTCGCGGCCGCGTGCTTGACCACATTGGTCAGTGCCTCCTGCACGATCCGGTACACCGACTGGCCGACGCCGCTCGGCAGCTCGTCGAGGCCGTCGACGGCGAGGTCGACGGCCGGGCCGGCCTGCTCCGCGCGTTCGGCGAGCGCGCGCAGGTCGTCGAGCGTCGGGGCGGGGGCCAGCGCCGGGACGCCGGTGCCGTCCCGCAGAACTCCCAGCATCCGCCGCAGTTCGGCCAGCGTCTCGCGGCTGGTGTCTTCGATGACGCGCAACGCGTCGCGCGCCTGGTCGGGTTGTTCGAGGGCGACGTGGTTGCCGACCGCCGCCTTCACCGCGATCAGGCTCATGCTGTGCGCGACGATGTCGTGCATCTCGCGCGCGATCCGCAGCCGTTCGGCCGAAACCGCTTGCCGCGCATGGTTTTCCCGCTCGATCGTTGCGTAGTCGCGCCGGCTGCGGACGGTGAGGCCGAGCACGAACCCGACGACCAGCGCCGACGCGCTGAAGTTCACCGTGAGCGCCGCGCTCGGGTTCGCCACCGCGAAGGCCAGCACGCCGAGCTCGAGCAGGCCCGCCGCGAGACCGATCTGGCCGATCCGGCTGCTCAGCCGGAGCACGACGAGGTAGAGCGCGCACCCCGCGCCCACCACGGCGACGCCGAACACCGGCCCGCCGATCGGGACGGCGGCCGCGGCCAGCACGAGGCTGAGCACGTAGCAGCCCAGCGGCCACCACCGGCGGAGCACGATCGGGACGACGCTCAGCAGGAGGATCGTCCAGCCGAGCCAGGCGGGCAGCCACGACGGCAGCGTCCAGGCGCCGGCGGCCAGGTTGCCGCCGGCGCCGATCGCCAGCACGATGGCCGCCAGCACGTCCAGCGCGACGCGAATTCGCATGACACGAACGTAATGCGGGCGCCGGCGCCGCGCGTCAACCCTGGGTCGGACGCTCCGCGTAGTGCTTCTTCACGGCCTCGACGCGGCCGGGCGGCCAGTCCGGCAGGGCGACGCCGTGGGTGGCGGCGAACAGCTTGTCGAGCTGTTCGTGCCGCTTGGCGAGCCGCGCCGGGACGTCGTTTCCGGCTGCCTCGGTGAACTCGACGCGGGTGCCTTCGAGGGCGTCGTGGGCCAGGTGCCAGCCGGGTTCGCCGGGCAGCAGCGCCCGGACCTCGTCGAGGGGTTTCCAGCCGAGGTCGCGGCGGAAGCGGATCGTGCCGTCCGCCAGGACCTCGCCGTCGCCGAGGCCGAACTCCTCCACATAGGACGCCATCCGGTCGTGCCACGTCTTCGGCTGCTCGAAGCCGCGGCCGTCGAGCAGCGCGTCGAGGGCGTCGAAGCAGACGTCCCAGCCGGCGGCGTTGCGGCCCGCGGCGAGCTTCGCGATCGCCGGGTCGCCGCGGCCGAAGGTGTGGGTGAACTCCAGGAGGCTGCCGTCGCCGTCGGCGGAGATCAGCCAGCGCAGGGTGTCGTCGTTCCAGACGAAGGCGAACTCGCGCGGCGGGTCGACGGTGAGGACGTGCCCGCTGGTCGTGGTGTCCTCGCCGGGGAAGGTGAACCGGATCGCGCCGCCGTTCCGCAGTTCGACGTCCACCTTCGCGGGGAACCAGTGCGCGAGCTCGCCCGGGTCCGTGATGGCGCGCCAGACCTTCTCGGGCGCGTGCTTCAGGCGGCGTTCCAGCCTGAGCACGGGGCGTTCGTCGACGGTCTGCAGCTTCGCGCGTCCGGACACGGCGTCCTCCCGTTGGGTTGCCTGTGCCGGTATATAACCACTGCGGAATATACGGGTCAAGCGCCGCGGACGGCGGCGGCCGCGGCGGCGAGCTCCGGGTCGCCAGCGGCCTTGTCGAGCGCGGTCCGCAGCACCGAGCAGTACGTCGGCTCGGTCTCGGCGTAGCGCTTGCGGCCGGCGTCGGTGATCACCGAGTAGACGCCGCGGCGGTCGTCCTCGCACAGATCGCGGATGGTCAGGCCGGCGTCTTCCAGACGGGCGCACATCCGGCTGACCGAGCTCTGGTTGAGTCCGATCGCGTCGGCGAGCTCCTGCATCCGCAGGCCGCCCTTCGGACCGGAAACCAGCTTGCCGAGCGCGCGGTACTCGGACAGGCCGAGTCCGTGGCGCCGTTGCAGGGCTTTCGCGAGTTCCTGCTCGATCCGGGCGTGCAGCACGAGCACTCGGCCCCAGGCCTGTTCGTCGACGGTCATCTTCGGGCCTCCTCTTGACGTCAGGATAGTCCGGGGACAGTATTTATATGTACATGCAAATATATGAGGGGACTCGGAGATGACGCGGAACTTCCTCTTCCTGGTCGGCGCGGCCCGGGCCGGCGGGAACACGGAGATGCTGGCCCGGCGGGCGGCCAAGGAGCTGCCCCGCGAACACGGGCAGCGGTGGATCCGGCTGCCGGAGGTGCCGCTGCCGCCGTTCGAGGACCGTCGCCACGGCGTCGGCGAGCACCCGGAGCCCGGCTCGAACGAACAGCTGCTGATGGACGCGACGTTCGCCGCGACGGACATCGTGATCGTGTCCCCGGTGTACTGGTATTCGGTGTCGGCGAGCGTGAAGCTCTACCTCGACTACTGGTCCGGCTGGATGCGCCTGCCGGTGGAGTTCAAGCCGCGGATGCGCGGCAAGACGCTGTGGGGCGTCAGCGTCCTGAGCGAGACGGCGCGGGAGGCCCAGCCGCTGATCGGCACCCTCGAACTCTGCGCGGAGTACCTCGGCATGAACTGGGCCGGGGTGCTGCTCGGCAACGGCAGCCGTCCTGGTGACGTGCTCCTGGACGCCGACGCGATGTCCGCCGCGCGGACGTTCTTCACCGGCGCGGACCTGGTCACCGCCTAGGTCAGGACGTCGTTCGCGAGCAGGCGCAGGCCGTGGGCCAGGTCGGCGCCCGACGGCGCGTGGTCCGGGTCGATCAGCCACTGGAGCATCACGCCCGAGAGCAGGGCCTGGTGCACGGTGCCGACGGCCCGGGCCGCGGCGCTGCCGTCGTCGAGGCCCTGGAACAGGTTCGCCAGCCCGTGCCGGGCCAGTTCGAGGCCGTTCGCCAGTTCGGCGCGGACGTTCTCGTCGAGATCCGGCTGGGAGTAGGCCTCGAAGGTCATCGCCCACATCCGCCGGTGCTCCGGGAACGACTCGATCACGCGGCGCCAGATCAGCTCGAAACGTTCGGCCGGCGACGCGTCGGGCGGCGTCTCGACCCGCAGGGTCTTCGCGAGCGCCTCGCCCCACTCCTCGTTCGCCTCGACCAGCGCGGCGTTGAGGAGCGCCTCGCGGGAGCCGAAGTGGTAGCCGATCGCGGCCATGCTCACGTTCGCCGCCGTGGCGAGGTCCCGCACCGTCGTGCGGGCGTAGCCCTTCTCGGTCAGACAGCGCTTCGCGCCCGCCAGCAATGCGTCCCGGTTGCCCATGTCCGAAGCCTAGCACTGCCTGGCGCGGACGCCTTAGGCGATCAATTTAGGCGATCGTCTTGCGCGATCGCCCAAATCAGGGTTACCGTTCCCGGCATGCAGAACAGACGAGTCCTCATCTCCGGCGCCAGCGTCGCCGGCCCCGCACTGGCCTTCTGGCTCCGTCGCCACGGCTTCGCGCCGACGGTCGTCGAACGCGCCCCTCGGCTGCGCGACGGCGGCTACGCGGTCGACTTCCGCGGCGCGTCCCTGCGGGTCCTCGACCGGATGGGCCTGCTCGGGCCGGTCGAAGCGGCCGCGACCCGCATGGGCGACGTGACCTATGTGGACGGTGCCGACCGGCCGCTGGTGGTCACGCCGTCGTCGTTCCAGAGCGGTGAGCTGGAGGTGCTGCGCGGCGACCTCGCGCGCATCCTCCACGACGCGACGAAGGACGGCGTCGAGTACGTCTTCGGCGACTCGATCACCGGCATCACCGAGCACGCCGACGGCGTCACGGTCACCTTCGAACACGGCGAGCCGCGCGAGTTCGACCTGGTCGTCGGCGCCGACGGGCTGCACTCGAACGTGCGCACGCTGGCCTTCGGCGACGAGTCCCGGTTTCGCCACGACCTCGGCTACTACGTCTCGATCTTCACCGTGCCGAACCACCTGGGGCTCGAGCACACCGGCCGGTTCTACAACGAGCCGAACCGCACCGTCGGCGTCTACAGCGCGCGGGACAACACCGAGGCCAAGGCGATGTTCTGGTTCGGCTCCGAGCCGCTCGGCTACGACCACCGCGACGTCGGGCAGCAGCGCCGGATCGTCGAGGAGAGGTTCGGCGACGTGGGCTGGGAGACGTCGACGCTGCTGAAGGCGATGCGCGAAGCGCCGGACTTCTACTTCGACTCGGCGAGCCAGATCAAGCTGGACTCGTACGCACGCGGGCGCGTCGCGCTGGTCGGCGACGCCGCGTACTGCGCCGCGCCGCTCTCGGGGATGGGAACGAGCTTGGCGATCGTCGGCGCGTACGTGCTCGCGGGCGAGCTCGCGGCCGCCGGCGGCGACCACGCGAGGGCGTTCGACGCCTACACCCGCGAGATGCGCGGCTTCGTCGACGCCTGCCAGAAACTGGCCGAGGGCAACGGGAAGTGGTTCGTCCCGCCGACCCGCGCGTGGCTGAGGATGCGCAACCTCAACTACCGCCTGCTGCCGTACCTGCCCTGGCGCAAGGTGATCGAGGAGATGCCGCTCAAGGCGGGCAACGCGATCACGCTGAAACCGTATGCGGTGGCGCCGGCGTGACGCCGCGGCGTTCCGCGATCCCGGTCATGTTCTCCTCGCCCCAGTCGCCCAGTGGCAGCAACGCCGTGTTCAGCCGCTGACCGAGTTCGGTCAGCGAATACTCGACCTTGGGCGGGACCTCGTGGAACACCTCGCGGTGCACGATCTCGTCCGCCTCCAGCTCCCGCAGGGCCTGGATCAGCATCTTCTCGCTGATCCCGGCCACCTTCCGCTTCAGCTCGCCGAACCGCAGCGGCTCGGCGTGCAGGGCCCAGAGGATCAGGGCCTTCCAGCGGCCGCCGATGACGTCGACGGCAGCGTCCAATCCGCAGCGGTACGTTCGAGGCTGCATCCAGGATCCTTACGTTTTGGTGGGTACCTGACTTATTAGTCGGTACTTGTCCAGTGTAAAGCGTGCCCGCAGCATGGAAGCCATGGGAGAAAGCAAGAAACAGGTGAGCGTGCTCGGCCTGGGGCGGATGGGTGCCGCCCTGGCCGGGGCGCTCTTGGGGGCGGGACACGACGTCACGGTGTGGAACCGGTCGCCGGTCAAGGCGGGGCCGCTGCTCGACCGCGGCGCGCGGCTCGCGGCCACCCCGGCGGAAGCGGCTTCGGCCGACGTCGTCATCAGTTGTCTGTCCACATACGACACTCAGCAGCCGGTCCTCGACGCCGCGGCGTTGCCGGGCCGGACACTGGTCAACCTCACGTCCGGGACGCCGGAGCAGGCTCGGGGCGTCGCCAAGTGGGCGGCCGACCAGGGCATCGGCTACGTGGACGGCGTCATCATGGCCGTGCCGCAGGGGATCGGGACGCCGGAGGCGCGGATCCTCTACGGCGGCTCGGAAACGGCGTTCACCGCGCAGCGTGACGTGCTCTCGGTTTTGGGAGAGCCGGTGTTCCTCGGCGAGGACGCCGGGCTCGCGGCGCTGTACGACCTGGCGCTGCTCGGCATGATGTGGTCGACGATGGGCGGCTACCTGCACGCGCTGGCCTTGGTCGGCACCGAGGGCGTCACGCCGGAGCGGTTCACGCCGATGGCGTTGCCGTGGCTTTCGGCGGTCAGCGGGTTCCTGCCCGGCATCGGCGCGCAGGTCGCGAGCGGCGACTACGCGACGGACGTGTCCGCTTTGGACATCAACGCGGCCGGGCTCGCCCTGCTGGTGGAGACGAGCCGCGCGCAGGGGATCAACCCGGCGGTGCCCGCCGTTTTCCGGGAACTGTTCGACCGCGCGGTGGCAGCGGGCCACGGCGCGCACGCGATCGCGAGCGTCATCGAGGAGATCCGGTGAAGTACCTCGGCAAGAAGGCCGTCGTCACGGGCGGCACGCACGGCATGGGACTGGCGGTGGTGCGCGCCCTGCTCGACGGCGGCGCGGAGGTGCTGCTGACCGGCCGGGACGTTACGCCGCTGAAGGGGAAACTGCCCGGCAAGGTGCACCTGCTCTCGTCCGACGCGGCTCGCCTGGCCGACGTCGAGGAGCTGGGCGCGGTGGCCGCGGAGACGCTCGGCGAGCTGGACCTGGTGTTCGTCAACGTCGGGTTCTCGACGCTGACGCCCTACGAGCAGGCGACGCCGGAGCTCTACGACCGCACCTTCGACGTCAACACCAAGGGCGCGTACTTCACGGCCCGGCGGCTGGCGGGGTCGGTCCGGCCCGGCGGATCGTTCGTCTTCACGACGTCGGTCGCGGCCGAGGCCGGGATCGCCGGAATGGGCCTGTATTCCGGGGCGAAGGCGGCCGTCCGGTCGTTCGCCCGGACGTACGCGGCCGAGCTGGCGCCGCGCGGGATCCGGGTGAACGTGGTGAGCCCCGGCTACACCGACACCCCGACGATGGGCGTCACCGGCGTGCCTTCCGAAGTCCTGGCGCAGTTCAAGGAGATCGGCGACGAGATCACGCCGTTGAAGCGCCACGCCACCTCCGAAGAGGTCGCGGCGGCGGTGCTGTTCCTGGCCTTCGAGGCGACGTTCACCACCGGCGCCGACCTCCCCGTCGACGGCGGTCTGGGACAACGCCTGACCCTGCCCGCGTAAGTCCGTGAATGTCGCATTGAGGGACTTGAATTGACGCAGTGGCGCGTCAGCGCCTCCGTTGAGGGTGGTGGCGGGGGCATGGATGGACCCTCAATGCGACATTCACGGCTTTCGGGTGAGGTGGATGGCCAGACCCGTGGCGCCGGGCGCGTGGTCGGGGCGGAGGACGAGGTCGGCGTCGTAGTCGCCGCCGTTCTGCGTGCGGAACGGGATCGGGTCCGCGGTGTCCAGGGTCCCCAGGCGTTGGCGCAGGTGTTCTCGAGCTTCGGCGAAGTGCTCCGGTGAGACTCGGTCGGCGCCGTAGACCGCGACCGGCGGCAGCACCGACATCCCGGCGTAGAACAGCGTCCCGTGGTGGAGGCCGAACAGGACGTCGTCGAGCGAGCCGTTGATGCCGCGGGGGCCGAGAGCGGGTTCGCGGGCTCCCGCCGTGACCACGACCATCGCGCGTTTGCCCGCCAGCCTGCCTTCGCCGTAACGCAGGGTGCGCCCGTCCTCGGCTTGGACGCCGTAACCGAAGCCCTTCACGAAGACGCGGTCGAACCAGCCCTTGAGGATCGCCGGCACGCCGTACCACCACAGCGGGAACTGCACGACGACGGCGTCCGCCCAGTCCAGTTTCTCCTGTTCGGCGACGATGTCCGGGCACAGCTCGCCGCCGGCGTAGGCGCGGGCGGCCGTGTCACCGACGACCAGGCGTTCGCCGGAGGCCGCGGCGCCGAAGTCGGCCGCGTCGACCACCGGGTTCCACTTCATGACGTACAGATCCGACTCCCGGACGTCGTGACCGAGCCCGCGGAGCGTCCGGAGCCCGTCGTCACGGAGGGCCCCGCTCAGCGAGCGCGGCTCGGGATGCGCGAAAACCCACAACACGTTCATGACCTCGATGATCACGGGGGTGCCGGCCTCGATCGAGTGGCCTGATAGCCAACCTGTGCAAGAATCGGGCCATGGCCGCATTCGTACATCCCGATCGTCATCACGTAGCCGTGCTGGTCCGGCACGGCATGCTCGTGATGGAGCTGGGCATCGTCCACCGCCTGTTCGGACAGGCGCGCTCGGCGGCCGGCGAACCGTTGTACGAGGTCGTGACCTGCACGCTCGAGCCAGGCCCGGTCCGCACCGACGCCGACTTCACCATCCCGGTCGACCGCGGCCCGGAGGTCCTGGCCGAGGCCGACACCGTGATCGTCCCGGCGTCCCTGGCCGAGTACGAGCCGATGGCGCGTGTGCTGACCCCGCCGCTCAAGGCCGCGCTCGACCTGGTTCCGGCGGCCGCGCGGATCGCGTCGATCTGCACCGGCGCGTTCGTGCTCGCCGCGGCGGGGCTGCTCGACGGCCGCCCGGCCACTACGCACTGGCGCTCCGCCGAAGAGCTCCAGGCCCGGTTCCCCGAGGTCGACGTCGACCCGTGCGTGCTCTACACCGACGACGGCGACGTGTTGACGTCGGCGGGCGTCGCCGCCGGCATCGACCTGGTGCTGCACATGATCCGCCGAGACCACGGCGCGGCCGTCGCGAACGAGGTCGCCCGCGGCACGGTGGTGTCCCCGCACCGCGAAGGCGGCCAGGCCCAGTTCGTCCGGCGGCCGGTGCCCGAGCCCCGCACGTCGTCGACCAAGGTGGCGCGCGCCTGGGCGCTGGAGAACCTGCACCGGCCGCTGACCCTGCGCGAACTCGCCGCCCGCGAGGCGATGAGCACCCGCACCTTCACCCGCCGCTTCCGCGAGGAGGTCGGCATCTCGGCGCTGCAATGGCTCACCCAGCAACGGGTCGAACGCGCCCGCCAGCTCCTCGAGGAGACCGACCTGCCGGTCGACCGCGTCGCCACCGAAGCGGGGTTCGGCACGGCCGCGTCGCTGCGCCAGCACTTTCAGGCGGCCCTCGGGGTGTCCCCGAGCGCGTACCGTTCGACGTTCCGCGGCGAACTGGCGGCCCAGGCCGGATAAATTTCGCTAGCGTTGGCGGCATGGACGACTTCGACGTCAGCCACGGCTTTTATGCCAGCCACAGCCGTTTCACCGACCCGGGTGCGCACTCGGACTGGCTCGACGGCACACCGCGCGACCTCACGGCCCTGCGCGAGGCGGCGTCGCAGCTGGTGTTCCACTACTGGGCCCAGGGCGACATCACGCAGCACGGTTTCCCGGCGTCCCGCCGCGAAGAGATCACCCTGCGGTACGCCGCCGACATGTTCGCGCGCCTGCGCGAGCTCGACCCGGCACCACCCGGCGGGTCCCGTTCACCGCTGCACCGGATCGTCGGCTGCTGCCGCGACTTCACGGTGCTCTTCGTCTCGATGGCACGCCACCACGGCATCCCGGCCCGCGCCCGCGTCGGCTTCGCGAGCTACCTGATCCCGGGCTGGTACCTCGACCACGTCGTCGCCGAAGTTCACGACGGCGACGGGTGGCGTCTCGTCGAACCCCAGCTGCCGACCGGCTTCCGCGACCCGGTGGACGACACGGCGTTCGACCTCCTCGACGTGCCCCGCGATCGGTTCCTGACCGGCCCCGACGCGTGGACCGCGGCCCGCGCGGGCGACGTCGACCCGGCCCGGCTGGTCGTCTCCCCGGACCTGGACGCGCCGTTCCTGCGCGGCCTCCCGTACGCACGGCACAACCTCGTGCTCGACCTCGCCGCGCTGAACAAGCACGAGATGCTCCAGTGGGACCTGTGGGGCGATCTCGACGCCGGCACTGTGCTTTCCGCGACCGGGCTTTCCGCGACTGCGCTTGACCCGGCCGCGCTTGACCCGGCCGCGCTCGCCCGCGCGGACGAACTGGCCGAGCTGGTGGCCGACGCGGACGTCGAGCAGCTGCGGGTGGCCTTCGACGCCGACGACCTCCGGGTGCCGCCGGTGATCCGCTCGGTCACCCCGCCGGGACAGCTCCCGGTCGAGGTAGTGCTTCGCTGACCTCGACGGCGGTCCGCACGAACCGCGCGATCCGCAGGTCCCGCGCACCGGCCGCCCAGGCGAAGGCGAGCGAGTACGGCGTCGCGTCGAGGACCGGCCGGTAGACGACGTCGTCCCGCGAACGCAGCTCGGCGACCGACGCCGGTAGCAGCGCCACCGCCTGCCCGAGCGCCACTGTCTCCAGCAGCTGGGCACTGTCGTGCACCACCGGCCCCGGCGTCACCGGGCCACCGGTCACGTCCTGCCCCGACCAGTAAGCCCGGCTCGCCGCGGACGAGCCCGGCCAGAACGGCGTCGGCCGCCCGGCGAAGTCGGCGCAGGTCAGCGCCGACCGGCCGGCCAGCTCGTGGCCCGCCGGGAGCGCGGCGACCCGCGGTTCGCTGAAGAGCACCTCGACGTCCAGGCCGTCCTGTCCGTCGTGGCCGGGGCCGTCTGGGCCGCTGGAGCAGCCGAGCAACGCCACATCGGCCCGGCCGTCACGCAGCATCTCCGCCTGCTCGCCGAACCCGCTGACCCGGATCTCGACCGGGTCCGGGAATCGGTCGGCGATCCGCCGCAGCAGGTCGGTGGCGACGCCGGGTTTCGCGGTGACGACGAGCGCCGGCGCCTGCCGTGCCGCCCGGCGGGTGCGCCGGACCGCCGCGGAGACCGCGTCCAGTGCCTTCGCCGACTCCGTGAACAGCACGTTCCCGGCCGGTGTCAGCGCCACGTGCCGGCTGGTGCGTTCGAAGAGCTGGACGCCGAGCCGCCGCTCCAGCAACCGGATCGCGCGCGACAGCGGTGGCTGCGCCATAGCGAGCCGCTCCGCCGCACGGGAGAAGTTCAGCTCTTCGGCGACCGCGCGGAAATAGCGCAGTTCACGGACCTCGACGTCGTCCATATCGCGAGGGTATCGCGGTAGAGCCCATGGGTCTTTCCCTTTCTGTTTCGCGGATGTTCGACTTGGTGTCGAGAACTCCACAAAGGACGGACATCGATGACGCGACCGCAGCACAACAAGGAAGTCGTCCTGGGCTTCCTCCGGCTGGCCTTCACCGAGAAGCGCCCGGCCGACGCCTTCGCCGAGTACGGCGGCGAAGACTACGTCCAGCACAATCCCCACGCCCCGGCGAGCGCCGAGGCCTCGGCGCGGTACCTCGCCCAGTTCGTGGCGCGCTTTCCCGAACTGAGCCTGGACGTGCGCCGGGTGATCGCCGAGGACGACCTCGTGTGCACGCACAGCCTGCTTCGCCTGACGCCCGGATCGCGGGGGAGCGCGGTCGTGGACGTGATGCGGGTGCGGGACGGCAAGATCGTCGAGCACTGGGACGTCGTCCAGGAGGTGCCCGAGACCACGGCCAGTGGCAACCCGATGATCTAGGGCGCGACGCCGTGGAGCGCGGCCCGCACGACCGCATCCACCGTCGGCAGGGAATACCGGCTCATGTGCGGGAAGACCGTGTCCAGCACCGATCCGTGGCAGTAGCCGACCAGCATGACCGCTGTCGCGTCCACTTCGGACTCCGGGTGGAGCCTGCCGAGCGCCTGCTCCTCTTCGAGGTAGGTCACCAGCCGGTCGCGCCACTGGCCGGACCGCTCGGTCATGTCCGCGAAGCGTTCCAGCACCCTCGGCTGCCCGATCAAGCCGCTGAACGCCGGCACGATCATGCGGTGCAGGCCGAGGCCGTACTCCAGGTGGCGGCGGAGGTTCCCCTCCAGGGTGCCTTCGCCCGCCACCGGTAGCTCGCCCAACGTCGCCTCCGTCCGGCGCACGTACTCGAGCAGGGCCAGGGCCACCAGCTCTTCCTTGTCGGAGAAGTGGTTGTAGAGCACGCCGTCGGCGACGCCCGCCGTGCGGGCGATCTCGCGCACGGTGAGGTTGGCGGTGCCGTGCGCGGCGATCATCTTCTCGGCGGCTTCGACCAGCAGGTCGTGCAGGGACTGCCCATCCCGCTGGGCCGCGGCTTTCCTCGGTGACATCACCGCTATCGTACGGGCGCCGTCGTCACGACCTCCTTCCCGTGACCAGCCACGCCGTGCCGCGCAGGCTGACCGCGTCCGGCCCCGCGAACGGCTCCAGCGCCGCGGTGAGGGCTTCCGTCGCCCGCGCGGCCGTCGCGCTGTCGACCATGCCCAGGTGGTGGCGGACCGGACCCCAGTGCGCGATGAACCGCGCCGCGTCGGGGACGTCGCGGCCCCACACCTGGTCGGCTTCGACGTGGGCGCACGCCACGTCTTCGAAGCCGGCTTCGGTCAGCACCGCCCTGGTCCGGTCCGGATCCGCGAACGACGTCGGCCCGCTGCCGTCCGGGCCGGTCGGCTGGGGCAGGTACGCCGCCAGCGCGCCGAACACCCGGCCGAGGTCGGTGCCGGCGAGGGCTGTCATGCAGAGGAACGCGAGCCGCCCGCCGGGGCGCAGCCCTCGCCGGACGTTGGCGAACGCGGCCACCGGATCGGCGAAGAACATCACCCCGAACCGGCTGACCGCCAGGTCGAACCCGCCCTCGGCGAACGGGTGGACCTGGGCGTCACCCTGCTCGAAGGTCACGTTCGGCACCTCCGATGCCCGCGCCCGCGCGGTCGCGAGCATCGGCCCGGACAGGTCGACGCCGGTGGCCGACCGGGCACGTGCCGCGGCCAGCCGGGTCAGCTGGCCGTTGCCGCAGCCGATGTCGAGCACGCGGTCGTCCGCGCCGGCCTGATCGAGCAGGTAGCCGTTGAAGCCGCTGTTCACCGCGTCGTAGCGATCGGCGTTCGTCGCCCAGTGCTCCCCTTCGTAGCCGTTCCATGCCTCCGCCTGCGCGGTGTTGACGATGCCGGTCATCTCGATCCCCTCCGTCGTGAACACTGGTTCATGAACGCAAGTTCATAGTCTCGAGGCAGAGTCCGGCTGTCAAGAATCGAGCGCCTCGATCACCTGTTCGAGTGCGATGTCGGGGTCACAGAACCGTGATTCGCAGGGCCGCCAGCCGGGCGGGATCGGCGATCACCTCGTATGCCGCCACCCGCTCGTCTTCGACTGTCACCGCGAGGGCGAGCAGCAGGCGTCCGCGTGGCGCGACGACGACGCCGACGGCGCCGTCGACCAGCGCGGTTTCGGCGAACCGGGCCCGCTTCCCGAACACCTGCGTCTCTTCCGCCACGGCACGCGCCCCGCGCGTTTCGAGAGCCACTCCCATCGGCAGCGCGACCGCGTCGGCGCGGCGGACGACGTCCGGGGCCAGCACGTCCATGAGCTCGGCGAGATCGCCGCCGCGGGCGGCCGCCAGGAACGCGTCGACCACCCGGCGGTGCCGCGCCACGTCGGACGGCGGCAGCGGGGACGCGCCCCGCACGCGCTGCCGCGCGCGGCTCGCGAGCTTCTTCGCGGCCACCGGCGTGCGGTCCAGCACCGGGGCGATCCGGTCGAACGGCACCGCGAACAGGTCGTGCAGCACGAACGCGATCCGCTCGGCCGGGCCGAGCGCGGCCAGCACGACGAGCAGCGCGCGGCCCACCGAGTCGGCCAGCTCCACTTCGCCCGCCGGGTCGGCTTCCGCGGCCGGCTCCGGCAGGCCTTCGACCGGCTCCTCGCGGCGCGCCTTCCGCGAGCGCAGCACGTCGAGGCAGACGCGGGAGACGACCGGGGTCAGCCAGGCCGCCAGGTTGTCGACGGAGTCCACCCGGTTCAGCCGCAGCCAGGCCTCCTGGACGGCGTCGTCCGCCTCGGCGGCCGAGCCGAGCATCCGGTAAGCCAGCCCGCGCAGCCTGCCGCGCTCGGCTTCGAACCGCTCCGCCAGCTCGTCCATCGGTCACCTTTCGTTCGCCGTCATCGTCGCCTTCCTGACGAATCCCCGCGATCAGAGGTGACGGATGAGCCTGCTGACCCCTGCCGACCTGGGCGCATGGCTCCTGCCGAACCGCGTCGTGCTCGCGCCGTCGACCCGCGCGCCCCGGGCCGGGTTCGACGGCGTCGAGGTGGCGGCGAACGGCGTGTACCTCCTCGCGACGCCGTGTCGTACGCGAGGCACTTCGTCGCGAACCCGGGCCTGGTGACGCGGTTCGCGCTCGGCCGGCCGGTTACGTCGAGCAGGCGGCCGCGATGGCGGCGGTGTCCCAGTAGAAGGGGCGGACCTCGGTGACGCGGCCGGCCGCGACCGTGATCGTCTGGAGGATCGGGAAGTCGAGCTCCCGGCCGGTGGCGCGGGCGCGCGCGTGCACGTGGGTCAGCACGACGAGCGGGGACGTCGTGGCGAGGAATTCCTGCTTCGCCAGGTCGAAGACGTCCCAGGCGCGGCTCATCGCGGCGAAGAACGCCTCGATGCCCTCGTGCCCGCGCCAGACGCCGCCGTAGGGCAGCGCGTCGGCCTGGTGCAGCACGACGTCCGGCGCGAAGAACGGGGCCAGTGGCGCGAAATCGCCCGCGGCCAGGTATTCGGCTTCCGCGGCGTACATGCCTTCGAGGACGGCGACGGGATCGGTGCTCATGACGATCACGGTGGCGCACGGAAGAGCGCGCCACCGGCGGAAACCGGACGTCGCGCTACTCCTCCGGGCACCACACCGCCAGCTCGCTCCCGCCGGGCTCGCGGAAGTGGAAGCGCCGGCCACCGGGGAACGAGAACGGCTCGGTCGTCACCACACCGCCCGCCGCCGTCACCGCCCCGCGGGCCGCCACCAGGTCGTCCGTGCGGATGGTGACCAGGGGTGCGCGTGGTTGTTCGGCCGCGTCCGCCTGGAACCCCAAGGTGACCCCGGTGGTCCGGACGTCGGTGTAGTCCGGGCCGTACGGGGTCACCGCCCAGCCGAACGCGCGCTCGAAGAACTGCCCGGACGCCGTTGCCGACGCGGACGGGAACTCGACGAAGTCGATTTCGTACATGCCGCCGAAGCTAGCGGCGACCACCGACAGAACCGCGCGAGCGGGCCACGGCCAGCCCGCCGAGCACCACGGCGACGAGCCCGATCACCAGCGCCGCGTACCCGCCGACGATTCCGTAGCCGGTACCGGGACCGCCCTCGGCGGCGGCCACGACCAGTCCGCCGGCGACCGCGCCGGCCAGGCCCGCCACCATGGCCACGACGGCCCCTCTCCCCCGGGTCAGTGCCAGCCCGCCGGCGACCACGCCGGCCAGCCCCACCAGCGCCCCGGCCACGGACCAGATCCGCCCCGGGGTGAAGGTGTAGGCACTGACGGCGGCGATGTCATGGACGTCCATGAAGTACTCCCTCGGTTCGATTTCGACCGGACGTCTCCGAGCATGTCCGCCGGGCCCGCTCCCGTCGTTGTGCGGGAGCAGGCACTTTCCGCTGCCGCGGACGGCGCAGGAGTACTGCGTCCGTGGTAGCCGGCGAATCCTCTTGACGTGGGATTCGACCGGAGAGCCGTCCGGTTAGGGTTCGGGGATGAGCCGCGGACGGATCGTGGACGGCGTGATCGCCGTCGGGGTGGCGGCGGCCCTGCTGGTCGCGGGACTGTCCGGGGACCACCTGCCCACGCGGCTCGACGCGCTGGGCTACGCACTGCTCGTGGCCGGGGGCCTGGCACTGGCCGCGCGCCGCCGGGCTCCGGTCGCCGTGCTGGCGGTGACCGCCTCGTGCGCGGTGGGGTACCAGGCCGTCGGTTTCGCCGTGCCCGTCGTCGCCTACCTGTTCGCCGTGTACGCCGCGGTGCGGGCGGGCCACCGCATCGCCGCCGTGGTGACCTCGGTGCTCATGCTGGCCGCGGTTCCGTTGGCGATCCTGGCTTCCCGGCACGACTGGCCGGTGGGTGAGGCCTTCACGCAGTCCCGGGACGTCCTCCAGCTGGCCTGGCTGATCGCCGCCGGTGCGGCGGGGGAGGCGCTGCGCCAGGCCGAGCGCCGGGCCGACGAGGCCGAGCGCACCCGCGAGGAGACCGCGCGCCGGCGCGCCGACGAGGAGCGGCTGCACATCGCGCGGGAACTGCACGATTCGCTCACCCACCAGATCTCCGTCATCAAGGTGCAGGCCGAAGTCGCCGTCCACCTGGCCCGCAAGCGGGGCGAGGACGTGCCGGACGCCCTGCTGGCGATCCTGGACGCCGGCCGGGAAGCGACGCGGGAGCTGCGCGCGACCCTGGAGGCGCTGCGCGACGACGACAAGAACCCGCCGCACGGGCTCGACGACGTCCCGGACCTGGTGCGCCGGGCCCGGACCGCCGGCCTCGACACGCGGCTGACGATCGAGGGCCGCCGCGACGACGTGCCGGCCGCGGTGGAGCGGACCGCGTACCGGATCGTCCAGGAGTCGCTGACCAACGTCACCCGCCACGCCGGCGCGGCCACCGCGTCGGTCCGGATCGACCACCGGCCCGGCACGCTGGTCATCCGGGTCGACGACGACGGAACGGCCACTGTGGACACCGCGCCGGTGCCGGGCGTCGGCCTGCTCGGAATGCGTGAACGCGTCACCGCCCTCGGTGGCCGGCTCCAGGCGGCTCCGCGCAGCGAAGGCGGCTTCAGCGTGCAGGCGGAACTCCCCGTGGACCACCCCGCATGATCCGCGTCCTGCTGGCCGACGACCAGCCGCTCATCCGCAGCGGGTTCCGCGCGCTCCTCGACATCGAGGACGACATCGAGGTGGTCGCCGAAGCCGCCGACGGCCGCGAGGCGGTGGCGCTGGCGCGGGAACACCTGCCGGACATCGCGCTGGTCGACGTCCAGATGCCGGACGTCGACGGCATCGAGGCGACCCGGCGCATCGCCGCGGACCCGGCACTGGCCGCGGTGCGCGTCGTCATCCTGACCAACTACGGCCTGGACGAATACGTCTTCGAAGCCCTGCGCGCCGGCGCGGCCGGGTTCCTCGTCAAGGACATCCGGCCGGAGGACTTCCTGCACGCCGTGCGCGTCGCCGCGCGGGGTGACGCCCTGCTGTCACCGTCGATCACCCGCAAGCTGATCGACCGGTACGTCGCCCAGCCGCCGGCTCCGGGCGCGGGCCTGGCCGAACTGACCAACCGCGAGCGCGAGGCCGTCGCTCTGGTCGCGCGGGGCCTGTCCAACGACGAGATCGCCGCGCGGATGGTGATCAGCCCGCTGACCGCGAAGACCCACGTCAACCGGGCCATGGTCAAGCTCCACGCCCGCGACCGCGCGCAGCTCGTGGTGCTCGCCTACGAATCCGGGTTGGCCGCGCCGCGCACTTCCTGAAGCCGCGGACGGTCACCGCTCGTCACCGCCGTTCCGGTTTCTCGTGTCCGTGCGGTGGTGGCGGCCAGTAGTCGCAGGGAGGTGATGTGCAGGGCCCGGCTTGCCCGGAGCAGGAGATCGACATCGAGGGGGACCGCCCGGCGGTCCGCCGATTCGAGCGGCTGATCAGCACCTTCGCCGACATCGTCGGAGAGTCGTGACTCCCGTTTCTCTGGTGGTGTCAGGCGAGCAGTCCGCGTAGTGCGGTCGGGGTGTGTCCCAGATGTTCGCGCACGGTTCGGCACAGGTGGGCCTGGTCGGCGAAGCCGAGGTCGGCGGCGAGGGCGGCGAGGCTGGGTTCACCTGCCTCCAGCCGGTCCAGCGCGTGGGCTACGCGGACGCGGTTGCGATACCGAGTCAGCGATACCCCCAGATCGTGGGTGAAGGCACGGCTGAGCCGGTAGGGCGAGACACCCAGCAGGGTGGCGAGTGGAATCAGGCCGGCCGCGGCGGGGTGGCTGTCACCGATCACGCCGCGGGCTTGGGCCACCAGTGCCCGGTCACCGGCGCGTGCCCGGTCGCTGTCCGGGGTGGTCGTGGCCACGACCTGCCGGACGACCGGGGCCACCAGGTGGACCAGGCTCTCGGCTGCCGCGTAGTCGGTGTCGGCGGCGCGGGCGGCGGCCAGGAGCTGCCGGTGGGCGAGGTCGAGCCTGCCGTCCACATACAGCGACGAGCGGTCCAGCAGTGGTGTGTCGCCGGCCAGGGTGCGCCAGAGCGCGGGTGTCAGGCTGATCGAGGTGCACCTGTCGCCGCCGGCGGGATGGGCGAAGTGCTCCTCCTCGCCGGGCATTCCGAGGTAGCCGACGGTGTGGTCGAGGTCCGTGCGGACACCGCGGACCCGGCGGCGGAACCCGCCGTGGCGCACGAACACGAGCCGCACGTCCTCCCGCGGCTGCTCGGTCGACCAGCCGCGGTGGTCGTCTCGGCAGTCCACCGCCGTGACGGTGAACTCCGGCCGGGTCGCGAGATCGACGAAGGAGAGCACCTTCGAAGGCTATGCGGAGGGTCTGACAGTTCCGCAAGGATCTTCAAGACCTGCGGGCGGGCTCGGGGCAGGCTCAGCTCACCCTTTGACGCAGCACCGAGAAACACAGGTAGGAGACATGGCGTCCATCCGCAAGGAAATCGTGATCGAGTCCAGTGCCGAGGATGTGTGGGAGGTGATCGGCGACTTCGCCGCGGGTCCCTCGCGGATGGCACCGGGGTTCGTGCTGGACACCCAGGTCGAGGCCGACTGCCGGACCGTCACCTTCGCCGACGGCACGGTGGTCCGGGAACGACGTGTCGGCGTCGACCACGACACGCGCCGGATCGTCTACGCGGTCGTCGACGGGACCGTTCGACCGGACCACGACAACGCCTCCATGCAGGTCGTCGCCGACGGCGAACGGCGATGCCGGCTGGCGTGGATCCGCGACGTACTCCCCGACGAACTGGCCGCGCCGATGACCGAGGCGATGGCGCACGGCCTGGAGGTCATCAAACGGACCCTTGACGCCACCCACGATCCGCAGCGGGGATCGCGCGTGTGACGTCGCGGGTTTCTCGCGCGGAAGCCGCACCAGGTCCTGGTCAGGCCGGGCGGCCCGCACCGGCGTAGTCGTCGCCCTTCGAGTGGTACGTGTGGATCTGGATCGCCTGGCCCTCGGTCGGCGCGTTGATCATCAGTCCGTTGCCGAGGTACATCCCGACGTGGTGGATGCGGGTCGCCGGGCTGCCGTAGAACACCAGGTCGCCCAGGCGCGGCTCCTGGGCCGGCGGGACCGCCGGGATCGCGCGGAACTGGCTGTCCGCCGTCCGCGGCAGGGCGACGCCCGCGCTGTCGTACGACGCCTTCGTCAGCCCCGAGCAGTCGAAGCCGGCCGCGCCCGCGTCCGGGCCGTTGCCGCCCCAGACGTACGGGAGGCCGAGCTGGCCGAGCGCGAACCGGGTGGCCCGGACGCGTGCCGAACCGGCCGACGCCGGGTCGAGCGAGAGCGTCGCGTACAGCTGCGCCATGCCGAGCACGCGCTGGCGGAACAGCTCGGTCTCGCTGCCCTGGTGGTAGGCCGCGATCGCCTTCCACCAGCCGGGTCCGGCGCCCAGGTCGGTGCCGCTCGCGCAGAGCGCGCGGCCGGCCGCGACCGACGCCGAGTCCGGGTCCGGCGCCTTCTTGGCCTGGGCCGCCGGCAATCCGAGCAGGTTCCCGCCGCCGCGGCCGTGGTCGGACGCCGCCGAGCCGACCCCGGCCAGGGTGACCCACGAGAGGTGGCACGACGGCTTCTCGCTCCGCAGCGTCAGCTCGCCGTTCGCGTAGCCGACCAGCGCGTCCGCCGGGATGCCGAGGGGCCCGGCCAGCTGGTCGGCCCACTGCCGGAGCGGGCTCTTGCCGCCCTGTCCGGACGCGCCCTGACCCGCCTCCTGCGCCTTCACGGGTGCGCTGACTTCGAGGACCGACGGGCCCGACGCCGCCTCGGCGGCCGGCAGGGGCGGCGGAACCGGCGCGGGCTCCGGCTCCCGGTCGGCGAGCAGCCAGCCCGTCACGACCAGGCCCGCGACGAGCGGCAGCGCGACCAGACCACGCAGGGCCGCCCCGCGGGCCCAGGAAGTCGGCTTGGTCGTCACGGGTTCCAACTTAGAAGAGCGCACCTGTATGTGAACGAGTGAACGTCTTGCACGTTAGGGCGGCTCCCATATGGTGGACACATGGCCGACATCGACGCCGCCCGCCTGAGTGCGGCGCTCAAAGATCGCTACACCCGGGTCGACGTCGTCGATCGGACCGGTTCCACCAACGCCGACCTGCGGAAAGCGGTCGAAGAAGGCGCCGCCGACCGGACCGTTCTCCTCGCCGAGGAGCAGACCGCGGGGGTGGGGCGCCGGGCCCGGCCGTGGAGCTCGCCGAAGGGCGCGGGCTTGTACCTGAGCGTCGCGCTCCGGCCGTCGGGCGTGCCGTTCTCGGCGCTCGGCTCGCTGTCCTTGGTCGCCGGGCTCGCCGTCCGGGCGGCCGCGGCGGGCGTCGGGGTCGACGCCGTGCTCAAGTGGCCCAACGACGTCCTCGTCGACGGCGCCAAGTGCGCCGGGATCCTCGCCGAGGCCGTCGCGGGGGACGACACCTCGATCGTGCTCGGCATCGGGCTCAACGTCCTGCCGCTCGGCGACGTCCCGCCCGGGCCCGGCGGGCTGCCCGCGACGTCGCTCGCCGAGCACGGGGCCACGAACACCGACCGCACCGACGTCGCCGAGGCGCTGCTCACCGAGTTCGACGAACTGGAGCGGCGCTGGCGGCTCGCGGGCGGCGACCTCACCGAGGCGGGGCTGCTCGGCGACTACCGCGCCCACTGCGCGACCCTCGGCCAGGACGTCGAGGTCCAGCTGCCGGACGGGACGTCGCTGACCGGCCGCGCGGCCGACATCGACGCCGCCGGGCAACTGCAGGTCGACGTGGCCGACGGCCGGCGGCACACCGTGTTCGCGGGCGACGTCGTGCACGTCCGTCCCGCCTGATTTCTTCGGGGCGTTGGCCGCACCGGCCGGGCGTCTCGCCGGTACGGTGAGGCGACACCGCCGCACCGACCTTGGGAGCGTCCGCCGTGGCTTATCCGGACGAGTTGCTCAGCGAGCAAGAGCACGTCGTGGTGCACAGTCACCCGCACTTCAAGATGCTGATCTTCCCGACGCTCGCGCTGCTGGTCACCCTCGGCGCGGGCACCTGGCTCGCGATACTGGCGAAGGACGCCGGCTCGCCGTGGAACACGGTCGGGCTGATCGCCGTCGGGGTGGTGGCTCTGGTGCTGGTGGTGTGGCTGTTCCTGGTGCCGTTCGTGCGCTGGCGCACCACCCACTTCATCGTGACGACCGACCGGCTCATCGCCCGCGAGGGCGTGCTGAAGCGCACCGGCATCGACATCCCGATGGGCCGGATCAACAGCGTCCAGTTCGAGCACGGCCTGCTGGACCGGGTGTTCGGCTGCGGCACGCTGATCATCGAGTCGGCCTCCGACGAGCCGCTGCGGTTCGAGGACATCCCGCACGTCGAAAAGGTGCACACGGTGATCTACCGCGAGGTCAACGACAACCCGTACGACGACTACCGGGCGGGCACCCAAGACACCCAAGGTCCCCAGGGGCCCCAGCGGACCGAGCCGCTGCCGCCCCGGTCCGGGCGGTCGCCGCGCGGCGACCGACGTCGCTGATGGGCACGCGCGAACTCGGCCTGCCGGAGCGGGTCCCCTCGGCGGGCGAGCTGCCGGACCGGGTCACGATCTGGGAGGTCGGCCCGCGGGACGGGCTGCAGAACGAGAAGGCGATCGTCCCGGTCGAGGTCAAGCTGGAGTTCCTCGACCGGCTGGCCGGCGCCGGGCTGACGACGTTGGAGGCGACCAGCTTCGTGCACCCCAAGTGGGTGCCTCAGCTGGCCGACGCCGAGCAGCTGCTGGCCAGGCTGGACCGCCGCGAAGGCGTCCGGTACCCGGTGCTGGTGCCGAACGAAAAGGGCCTGAACCGGGCCCTCGAAGCCGGCGTCGAGCACATCGCGATCTTCGCCAGCGCGACGGAGACGTTCGCGCGCAAGAACCTCAACTCGTCGCTGGACGAGCAGTTCGCGATGTTCGAGCCGGTGGTCACGCGGGCCCGGGAGGCGGGCCTGGCCGTCCGCGGCTACCTTTCGATGTGCTTCGGCGACCCCTGGGAAGGTGTCGTGCCGGCGAAGCAGGTCGCCGACGCCGGCCGCCGCCTGCTGGACATGGGGTGTTCGCAGCTGTCGCTGGGCGACACCATCGGCGTCGCGACCGCGGGGCAGGTCGAAGCGCTGATCGGGCTGTTCGGCGATGTCGGTACTTTGGCCGTGCACTTCCACGACACCTACGGTCAGGCTCTGGCGAACACGCTGGCGGCGCTCCGATGTGGAGTGTCGACTGTGGACTCTTCGGCGGGCGGGCTCGGCGGCTGCCCGTACGCCGAGTCGGCCACGGGGAACCTGGCCACCGAGGACCTGGTGTGGCTGCTCGACGGCCTGGGCGTCGAGCACGGTGTCGACTTGGACGCGCTGGTGGCGGCCAGCGCGTGGATGGCGGGACAGCTCGGCCGCCCGAGCCCGTCCCGCGTGGTCGCCGCGTTGAGCTGACCTCCGTGCGCCGGCTCGAGCGGGGTGCGGTATCAAGGGGAACCGGCAGCACCGCGGCCGCGTCGAACAGCTTGTGCCCGCGGGCACCGACCGAGCCGGAGGATGGGTGTGACCGAGCCTTCCGAGGCGGGCTCCGAACCGGTCGAGGCCGACCTCGACACCGGGCCGGTACGCCTGCCCGGGTACGGCGGCGCCGAAGACGTCCCGACGCCGCCCTCGGGCGACCCGGCCGTCTGGCCGCACGCGGTGTCACCGCTGCTGCCGCCGTTCCCGCTGCCCCCGGCTCCGCCGGCGCCCCCGCCCCCGCTGATCCCACCTGCGCCGATCTCGCCCGCGCCGCTGCCGCCGCTGGGTTCGCCGCGCACCGAACGGGACAGCGTCGTCGCCCTGTTCCTGGTGCACATCTTCCCGATCGGGCACCTGCCGGTCGCCATGGACAAGCCGGCGCGGCAGCTGCCGCTGCCCGACGACCCGGACGGCTTCGGCCCGAACGACCACCCGGACGCCCGGCTGATCTTCGACGACCAGGCGCTGACCAACGTCACCGCGGGCTTCCGCCGCTCGCCGACCGCGCCGCCGCGCCCGGTGCCGGCGCACCTGACCGACGGCTACGTCCCGTACGCGCGGGCGACGCAGGCCGTGTGGATCCGCCGGTTCGTCGTCGGGCACAGCGAACTCGGGCCCGAATACGCGTGGCCGCCGGGTGCGCAGTTCCCCGAAGGGGGGTTCGACCCGGCCGAGCCGGTGATGGTGCCGGCCGACACCGTGCTCGACCGCTTCGGCCCGGCCTACGGGCGGGTGTTCTTCGCCGACGGCACGCCCTTCGCGGAACGCTCGCTGCCGCCGGGGATGCTGGACGCCGAGTACCGCCGGTACGTCGTGGTGCGCGCGGTGCCGATGTGGCGGTCCGAGACCGCGAACTGGTTCGGCCAGGTCGGCGGCGGCACGCGGTACCGTGCGCTGCTGGGGGCGGACGAGCTCGTCACTCTCGGCTATCTCGCCGAGGCCAAGGGGGAAGAGGACTGATGAACACCCAGTCGATCCAGCGCTGGCTCGGCGTGCTGGGCGTGCCGCCGGAGGTCGTCTCGCTGGGCGCCGAGGTCGACAACGCCTGGTGCCTGATGCAGGGCGAGGACGAGGCGTGGGAGGTGTTCTGGCGCGAGCAGGGCAACCGCTACGACTGGGCGCGGTTCACCAGCGAGCAGGTGGCGTGCCACTACCTCTTCGGCCGGCTGGCCTGGGCGCAGGTCGCCCGCGGCGCCGTCGGCCTGCTGCCCGGTTCCTGAAAGCCGTGAATGTCGCATTGAGGGACTTAGAGTCTCTCAATGCGACATTCACGGCTTTCTTCTTCAGGGCGTCGAAGTCCACATAGGACAATCCCGGTTACCGCTTGAGGATTTCCAAGGCTTCGTCGTGCAGCCGGCCGTTCGTCGACAACGCGCTCCCGTTGTCGTATCGCTCGACGCCGTCGAGGTCGCTGAACCGTCCCCCGGCCTCGGTGACGATCACCTGCGCCGCCGCGACGTCCCACGGGTTGACGATGCACTCGGCCGCGACGTCCAAGGCGCCCTCGGCCACCAGCACGTGGTGCCAGAAGTCGCCGAACGCGCGGGACTCCCAGCACGCGTTCACCAGATCCAGGTACTTCTCGCGTGAGTGGTACTCCGTCCACGAGTTCAGGTCCGTAGTGGACAGATAAGCGTCCGAAAGGGAGGAAACACCGGAAACCGACAGCTGTCGCGTCCCGCCCGAATCGCGGGAGAACGCGCCCGAACCCGCCGCCGCCCACCAGCGGCGGCCCAGCAGCGGGGCGCTGATCACGCCGACCACCGGGTCGCCGTCGGACACCAAGGCGATGAGCGTCGCCCAAACGGGTACCCCGCGGAGGAAGTTCTTGGTCCCGTCGATCGGGTCGAGCACCCACGCCCGGCCGGTCGCGGCCGACCCGCCGCGTTCCTCGCCGAGCACCGCGTCGCCGGGGCGTTCGGCCGCCAGCGACGCGCGGATGGCGTCCTCCACCGCGGTGTCCGCGTCGGTCACCGGCGTGCGGTCGGGTTTGCGCTCCACCGCCAGGTCCAGTGCGCGAAAGCGCGCGGTCGTGATGGCGTCGGCGGCGTCGGCCAGCCGGGTGGCGAGAGCCAGATCATCTTCGTAGCCAGGCACGGTCACGATGTTTTCACGCCTCGGAGTCGTAGAGTTGGCCAGGTGAGCATGGTCCTACTCGCCGAAGACGATCCGGCTATCGCCGAACCGCTCTCCCGCGCCCTCGAACGTGAGGGATACGAGATCCACGTCGTCACCGACGGCCCTTCGGTGCTCGACGCCACCGCCGCCCAGCGCGTCGACCTGCTCGTGCTGGACCTCGGCCTGCCCGGGATGGACGGCCTGGAGGTCTGCCGCCGCCTTCGCGCGCAGGGCACCGAACTGCCCGTCCTGATGCTCACCGCCCGCACCGACGAGGTCGACTTCGTCGTCGGCCTGGACGCGGGCGCCGACGACTACGTCGCCAAGCCGTTCCGGCTCGCCGAGCTGCTGGCCCGGATCCGCGCGCTGCTGCGCCGCCGGGTGCCCGAGGTGCTGGAGGCCGGCGGGGTGCGGATGGACCTCGGTGCCCGGCTGGTCACCGTCGACCTGCACGAGGTGCAGCTGGCGAACAAGGAGTTCGAGCTGCTGCGCGTGCTGATGAGCCGGGCCGGGCAGGTCGTCAGCCGCGACGAGATCCTCGCCGAGGTCTGGAACGACCTCGAATCGAAGACGTCCAAGACCCTGGACATGCACATGTCGTGGCTGCGCCGGAAGCTCTCCATCGCCGCCGACGAGGCCGCCGGCCGGACCAGCAAGACCCACGACGGCGAACGGCGGATCGCGACCGTCCGCGGCGTCGGCTTCCGCTTCAACGCCGAATAAGCCGTGCGCCGCCGCATCCTGCTGGCCATCCTGCTCGCCGTGGCCGTCACCGCGGCGGTTCTCGGCATCCCGCTGGGCATCGTGGCGAGCTGGCAGATCGAGTCGAGCTACCGCGAGACCCTCGCCGAGAACGCCCGCGCGGCGGCCGCGATCCTCGACACCGAAATCGCCAACGGCCAGGAGATCGACCTCGACCAGGTGCGTGCCGCGGTCCCGGCGAACGGGTTGCTGACCGTGCGGGCGAGCGGCCAGATGGAGAAGCGCTACGGCAGCGACCCCGGCGCCGACACCGTCACCGAGACGGCCGACCTGGCGCGCGACGGCAAGGTGGCGATCGCCGTCCCGGCCGGCCCGATGCACGAGCGGCAGACGACCGTGACGCTGGTCGTCGTGCTGTTGGTGCTGCTGTCGATCGGCACCGGCGCGGTGGTGGCGATCGCGACGGCGAGGCGGCTGGCGAAGCCGCTGCGGCACGTCGCCGAACGCGCGGCCCGGCTCGGTGGGGGCGACTTCCGGCCCGACCCGAGCCGCTACGGCGTCGGCGAGCTCGACATGGTCGCCGAGGCGCTGGACGCGTCCGGTACCGCGCTCGCCCAGCTCGTGCAGCGGGAACGCCAGCTCGTCGGGGACGTCTCGCATCAGCTGCGCAGCCGGCTGACGGCGTTGCAGCTGCGGTTGGAACCGCTCACCGTGCACCCGGACGACGAGGTGGCCGACGAGTCGAAGGCCGCCCAGGAGCAGGCCGACCGGCTCGCCGAGGCCCTCGACGAGCTGCTGGCGGCGGCCCGCGCGGCCCGCGAGGTCGGCGCCGAACCGGTGGACCTGCCCACGAAGCTGCCCGAGATGGCGCAGGAGTGGCGGGAGCTGCTCCGCTCCGAGGGGCGCAACCTGCGGACGCGGGTGGCCGACGGGCTGATGGCGCGGGCCACGCCCGGCCGGCTCCGCGAGGTGATCGGGGTGCTGCTGGACAACGCGCTGCGCCACGGCGCGGGCACGGTCAACCTGGTCGCCCGCCGCGGCGACGCCGAGGGCACGGTGGTGGTCGAGGTCAGCGACACCGGTCCGGGAGTGCCCGACGAGCTCGCCCCGCACATCTTCGAACGCGGCTTCTCCGGCGGCGGCTCCACCGGCGTCGGGCTGGCGCTGGCCAGGGCACTGGTCGAGGCCGACGGCGGCAGGCTCGAGCTGTCGAACCGCCGCCCGGCCGTGTTCAGCCTGTTCCTCAAGGTGCCGCGGCCCAGCGACGTTCCCGAGGTGCGCTGGCCCGCCGAACGTGTGCCGCGCTAGCCGGCTTCGGCGTCGGCCGTGGCGAGCAGGACGAAGCCGGCCCGCGCGGGCATGCCCAGGCTGGTCCACAGGCCCGTCGGATCGGTCTTGGCCAGTCGTACCCGGACCGGTGAGTCTTCCGCCGGCAGGCGTTGGACGTCGAGCACCGCGCGCAGCGCCGCGTCGAGCAGAGCGTGTTCCTCGCGGACCTCGCCGGCCCGCGCGGTGACCAGGTAGGAAAGCGCGCAGCGGGCCGCGCGCTTCCCGTCCCTCTCTTCTCCCTCGACGTCGTCGTGCAGCGCGAAGAGGAACAGCTCCACGCTGCGCACCTGCGACTCCGTCTGCCAGGCCGGTTTCGGCGGGTCGAGACGGATCTGCGTCCCCGCCGGCAGGCAGGGGCGCAGCAACCGGCACAGTGCCTCGTCGACCTGGGCGATCATGGGTCAGATCAACCCTTCACGCAGGGCGTACGCGACCGCGTGCGAACGGTTGCGCAGCTGGAACCGGTTGGTCACGTCGTGCAGAATGCTCTTCACCGTGCGCTGCGAGTAGCACAGCTGATCGGCGATCTCCTGCGTCGAAAACCCCGACGCGACCAGCCGGAGCACTTTGGTCTCCCGGTCGCTCATGCCGCCCAGGTGCAGGCCGCGTGGCTCGAGCACCTGACGCTGCAGGCGGGAAACCCGGTTCAGCAGCCGGCCGAGCAGGTCGGGCGGCAGCGCGCCCTCCCCGGCCGCGGCGGCCTTGATCAGCCGGACGAGAACCTCCGGCCCGGCGTCGGCGCGGCGAGCGACCGCGCAGACCCCGTGCTCGACGGCGTTGAGGATCTCGTTGTCGTCGACCTCGCCCGCGACCAGCACGATGCGGGTGAAGCCCTGGCGGTGCAGCGCGGACAGCAGCTCGGTCATCGTGTCGTCGAGCCGGTCGGTGACCAGCAGCGCGACCACGGCGGCATCGGCGGGTTCCCCGTCCACCACCCGGACTTCGTCACGCGAACGCAGCGTCATGCAGACGCCGTTGTGCAGGATCGGATCGGTGGCACGGACCACCACCGGCGTCCGGTCGGATTCGAACATCGTCACCCATTCCCCTCGAACGATGCGAGCGTTTCCACCCCTTCACCGTGACCACAGTGCCCGTCGAGGTGTCCCGGGCACATGGGACCGGCGTCCCGATGTTGCCCGGGCGGACTGCCCGTCAGGACCGGCCGAGGCCGGCGTCGCGGGCCCGGACGATCGCCTCGGCACGGTCGGCGACGTGGAGCTTGGCGAAGACGTTCGAGATGTGGTTGCGCACGGTCTTGGGGCTCAGGCACAGCGTGTTCGCGATGGCGCCGTTGCTGCGCCCGGCCGCGATCAGGGCGAGGACTTCGCGCTCGCGTCCGGTGAGTTCGGGGAACACCGGCTCGCCGGCCGGCTGGTTGAAGAAGCCGAGGACGCGGTTCGCGATGTCCGGGCCGAAGATGGCCTCGCGCCGGGCGACCGCCTGGACGGCGCGGATGATCTCGTCCGGCTCGGCGTCCTTGAGCAGGTAGCCCCGGGCACCGGCGCGCATCGCCGCGAGGACCGACTCGCTCTCGTCGGCCATCGTCAGCATCAGCACGCCGGTGTCCGGGCTCGCGGTCACGATGTGCCGCGTCGCCTGGATCCCGGACAGGTCGGGCAGGTGCAGGTCCATGACCACGACGTCCGGGCGCAACGCCGCCGCGGCGTCGATCGCGGTGGCGCCGCCGGCCGCCTCGCCGACGATCTCGATGCCGGGCTCGGCGGCCAGGAGCGTGCACACGCCGAAACGGAAGAGCGGGTGGTCATCCACGACCAGGACACGCGGACTCATCCCGTCTCCTCCCCGCCGTCACCCCCCGTAAGGGTAGGCGAACGTGGCCGCGTTATCACGTGCCCAGGTCGCGAACGTCAGCGGCGGCCTGCCGAGCAGCCGCTCGACGGTGTCGAAGACGACGCGTTCGTGCGGGGCGGACTCGCGCTTGAGGGCGAAGAGGCCGTCGATGGCCTTCTCCGGCCAGCCGTACATCCGGATCAGACGTTCCTTCGCGGCGCTTTCGGTTTCCTCGACGTACTTCAGCGGACGGCCGATCGCCTCGGACAGGATGGCGACCTGCTGCTCGGTGGTCAGGGCTTCGCCGCCGGTGAGCTCGTAGGTGGCGCCTTCGTGCCCGGACGTCGTCAGCACGAGGGCCGCGACCTCAGCGATGTCCCGGACGTGGATCAGCGCGGACGGCGGATCGGTGTCGGGCACGTACACGGCGTTCTCGTCGCGGATCGAGCCGATCCAGGCGAACCGGTTGTCCATGAACGCGCCGGGCCGCAGGATCGTCCACGCCGGCCCGGCTTCGCGGATCGCCTGCTCGGCTTCGGCGTGGGCGCTGGAGATCGCGTCGCTCTGTCCGAAGTGGACACCCGTGGTGGACAGCTTGACCAGGTGGGTGACGCCGGTCCGGGCGGCCGCCCGCGCGACCGCCGCTTCGTGTTCGGCGTTGTGGCCCTGGGTCAACACGAACACGCGGTCGGCGCCGTCGAGCAGCGCGGGCAGGTCCGCGGTGCCGAGGTCGCCTCGGACGACTTCGGCACGCGGATCGATCCGGGCCTTCGCCGGGTCACGGGTCAGGGCGCGGACGGCGGCGCCGGCGTCGAGCAGGGCGGGGACGAGGGCGCGGCCGACCTTGCCGGTGGCGCCGATGACGAAGATCATCGTGGTTCTCCTGGGGTTCAGTGGTGGTTGCGGAGCGGCACGTGCGGGAGCGCGAACGCCAGGACGAGGGCGAGCGCGAGCACGGGCAGCAGGGTGAGGAACACGCCGTGCGTGCCGGAACCGGCGGTGTACACGGCGCCGAGCGCGACCGGGCCGAGTGCCGAGCCGAGCGCGCGGGCGAGGTTGACGCCGGCGGCGACCACGCCGCGGTCCGCGGGTGGCGCGGTGTTCTGCGTGGCCATGGCGAGAACCTGCAGGTTCAGCCCGGCCGCGAGCCCGAAGACGACGAGACAGCCGAGGACGGCGGGGAGTGGGCTGTGCTCGTCCAGCGCGGTCATGCCGAGCATCGCGAGCAGGCCGAGCGCCATGCTCAGCCGCGGCGCCCAGCGATAGGCGCCGGTGCGGGCGATGACCTTGCTCGCGACGACGGAGGAAACCGACACGGCGAGCGTCATCGGCACCAGCCGCAGCCCGCCTTCCGCCGGGCCGGCGTCGGCCTGCAGGAAGACCGCGATGTAGTTGACCGAGCCGAGGAACGCGAACCCGGCGGGCACGCTGAGCAGGACGGCCACGGTGAACGTCCGGTCGCGGAACAGGCGTAGCGGCAGCACCGGCGCGGTGGCCTTTCGTTCGACCAGGACGAAGGCGACGGCCGCTGCCGCGCCGAGGCCGATCGACCACGGCGTGAGCAGCGTGAACCCGGTGATCGCCACACCGAGCAGCACGACGCCGGCGAAGTCGAACGGTGCTGCACGACGTCGTCGCGGCAGGTCGAGGGAGCCGAGCAGCGCCACCGCGACCAGCCCGAGCGGCAGGTTGACCAGGAAGATCGACCGCCACCCGGCGAGGCCGGTCAGGAGGCCGCCGACGGCCGGACCGGCGAGCGACGCGACGGCGAAGCAGACCGAGAACCACCCGAAATACTTCGCGCCTTCGCGAGGCGTGAACATTTCGCCGAGCGAAGCGCCGACGGAGACGAAGAGGCCGCCGGAGCCGGCGCCCTGCAGCACCCGTCCGGCGATCAGCAACGCGGCCGACGGCGCGAGGCCGCAGGCGAGCGAACCGAGCAGGAACAGGGCGAGCGCGCCCAGGAGCACGCGTTTGCGGCCGAAGACGTCACCGAGCTTGCCGTAGAGCGGCGCGGTGACACTTCCGGCGAGCAGGTAGGCGGTGGTGACCCAGGCGTAGGCCCCGGTCCCGCCGAACTCGGCGGCGATCCGCGGCAGTGCGGTGGCGACGACCTGGGCGTCGAGCATCGCGAGGAAGACGGAAAGGAACAGGCCGAGCACGGCCGTTTTGGCGCGCGAAGGCGCGATTGTGGTCAAGGAAAGTCCTCGTGAAGAAGGGACGAGAGATGCGGACGCGCGTGAACACGCGTCCCGTCGAGTCGGGAAAAGGCTCCATCGTCACCCGCGGACGGGTGCGACCTCTTCGCGCTCGGAAACCACCTCGAATCGTCCCGCTCGCCCGGCCGAACCCGGACGGCGTCCTCACGAAGGAACACTGACGAGATGACTGTAGACAACTACATGTCAGAAGACAAGTACTTTTCTCAGTGCAGGCGGGTGATCTGGTCGTTGTCCCGCCGCCGCTCGCCCAGCTCGTCCGGGAAGACCCACTTCTTGAAGCCCCAGAAGCGGAAGAACATCGCCAGCAGCATGCCGATGATCGACCCGCTCGCGAAGTCCGCGACCTCCTGCACCAGCCGCGTCACGTGCGGGACCTCGAGGTCGAGGACGTACCGCGAGACGTACAGCGGGATCAGGTTCACCACGACCGCGATCCCGCTGATCACGAAGAACAGCGCCGCCTCGTGGTGGCGTTCGCGGCCGCCGCGGGTGCGGAACGACCACTCGCGGTTGAGGATGTAGGACACGATCGTCGCCACGATGATCGCGATGGCCTTGGCGGTGGTCGGCTTCGGCTCCAGCACCGTCAGCTTGAGCAGGTACCAGACCCCGTTGTCGACGAAGAACGTCGTGCCGCCGACGATCGCGAACTTCAGCAGCTCCCGGTGCTTGATCAGCACCGAACGCAGTGGTTCCGGCGTGCGCTTGAGCACGGTTTCCACAACGGTCACGCCGTGCAGTCTAGAAGCACACGGCGTTTACTGGTGGTCAGGCGGCCTTGCTGCCGTGAATGTCCGGATCATCCGCGGCCTCGGCGGGCACCACGCCCGGCTGGGCGGTCTCGGCCGGAAAGACCCATTTCTTGAACGCCCACCAGCGGAACGCCGTGCCCAGCAGCGTGCCGATGACGATGCCGCTGACGAAGTCGGCCACCTCGACGCCGAACGGCGACAGCCGCGGCGCCTGCAGGTCCAGCACGTACCGCGAAACCCACTGAGGCAGCGCCGCGACGTAGGAGAAGATCGTCGCGACCAGGACACCGACGATCAGCGCCGTCACCGGGTGGGTTCGCAGCACGGTGAACTTCAAGCCGTAGTCGAGCGACATCGTGATCACGAAGCTGATCCCGCCCACGACGGCGAAGCGGAGGAGCTCACGATGCTTCTTCAGCAGCTCGCGCACCGCGCGGACGCTACCCGGTCAGCCGGCCGAAAGCCTTTTCGAGGGTGACGGTGCGGCGTGGTGGACGGCACCGTCGGCGGCGGCGGGTCCTGGCCGCACCAGCGGTGCCGGCAGCCGAAGTCCACGATCACCGGGGTGGCCGACGCCTTGCCGAGCTGCGCGGTGATCGTCACGCGTCCGTCTTCGGGCCTGCCCTTCAGCCGCACCCACAGGTTGACGTGCCGGCCGGGGGCCAGTGCGCTCTTCGTCGTGCAGTTCGCCCCTTGACCGGCCGGCGCGCAGGCGAAGCCGCGCAGGCTCCACCACTGCCGCAGCGGGTGGTCGAAGGTGACCGTGACCGGCTTGGTCGTCGCGCCGGTGTTGCGGACGCGCACGTGGACCAGCGGGTCGCGGGTCCACGGGAACGCCGAAAACCTGTCGCCCTGTGCTTCCAGGACCACCGCGCCCGGCAGCTGTTTCACGGTGACCTTGACGGTCACCGTGACGGTGATCCGCACGCCGGCGGTGACCGCGCCGGTGACCGTGCCACCTTCGGCGTCCTCGTCGGCCCGGAGCCGGAAGTTCAGCGTGGCGCTCTGGCCGGGCCGCAGGCCGGCGCCGGTCCGGCACGTCACCGTGCCGTCGCCGCCCGGGCAGTTCACCGAAATCGGCGAGCCGGCCTGGGCGAACGCCATCGGCGCGCCGCCACCGGCCGCGTCGACCGCGCGCACGCCCCGCGGCAGGTTCAGCGCGACGGCCACCGGCTCGGACAGGCTGCCGCCGTCGTTGCGCACGGTGATCGGCAGGTTCTGCGCGGTGCCGGGGCTCAGCTCGACGCCGCCCGGTGGGGCCGTCGCGGACATCGACGGCGGTGCCGGAACAGGCGGGGCGGGCGCGGGCGGTGGGGCCGGCGCGGGGGGCTCGACGGGCGGCGGGGCGGGTCCGACGGGCGGAGCCGCGGGTGCGGCTGGTGGCTGCGGGGCGGGCGGGACCGGCGGCTGGGGCTTCGGGGCCGGGGGCTCGACCGGTTGCACGGCCGGCGGCTCGACCGGCTGCTCGACCGGTGGCTCGGCCGGTTGGACGGCCGGTGGCTCGACCGGCTGGACGGCCGGTGGCTCGACCGGCTGGACGGCCGGTGGCTCGACCGGCTGGACGGCCGGCGGCGGCACCTGGGCCGCGACGGGGATGTCCTGCGTCCCGCCGCCGGTGGTGAGGGCGATGATGACGGCCGCGACGACCGCCGTCCCCGAAGCGGCGACTCCGGCGAACTGGCGGCGGCGCGCGGCGGCGGCTCCCGCGGCCGCGCCGGCCTTGCCCGCGGCACCGGCGGCGGCCGCACCCGCGGTGGCAGCGGTGGTCGCGCTCGCCTTCGCGGCGCCGATGGTGGCGAGGTAGCCGAGCGCCGCGCCGCCGAGGACGATCGGGGCGATGACCGCGCGCAGCCCGCCGTTGACGTCGGCGAGCTCCGCGGCCAGTGCCCGGCAGCCCTCGCACTCGTCGAGGTGGTTCTCGACCTGGGCGCGTTCGCGCTTGGACAGTCCGTCGCGCGTCCACGCGCCGAGCCGCTCGGCGCACGCGCGGCAGCGTTCTTCGGCCTTCTCCTGCAGGTGGACCTGCAGATACGCCTGGCGCAGCCCTTCGCGGGCGCGGTAGGCGAGCGCGGAGACGCCGTTCGCGGTCAGCCCGAGCAGCGGCGCGACCTCGGCCGGGTTCTGCTGCTCGATCTCGGTGTGCCAGAGCACCGCCTGCCAGCGTTCGGGCAGCCGGGCGAACGCCTTCGCCGCCATCGTCCGCTCGAGCCCGGCGACGGCGGTGTCGGAGAACGGCACGGTCAGCGCCTCGGCCGCGGCGCCGCCGACGTCGGTCATGTCCTCGTTGAGGTCGACCCGGCGTTCCTTGCGGGTGCGGTCGTACGCGGTGTGACGCAGAGCGGTCAGCAGATACGCGCGAAACGCTGTGTCCGGTCCCTTGCCGCCACGCAGCGTGTCGAGCACCTTGGCGAACGCTTCGGACACCAGATCGTCGGCCTCGGAGCTCGAGCGGGCCAGCTGACGGGCGAGATTGCGCGCCGCACCGATGTGGCGTTCGTAGAGCGTCCCGTACGAAGCGATCTTCCCGGCGCGGACCTCGGCGATCAGCTCGGCGTCACACTTTCCGCTGAGATCGGCGGGAATGGTGGACACGGCACTCCTCGGTCGGCTAAGGCCAGGACCTGCTGTTACGGGTGGGTCCGGGATGCGAGACAAGTGTGACTGACCCACCCGCGGTGGTCACGTCGTTGCTGGTCCGGTGACTCCGACGGCGGAGCAAAATCACCCGGCCTCGACGGGGCGCGGCGGAAAGCTCCGCAACAAACTCGCCAATACGCGTCACGGCGTCCGCCGGGGCACGTCTTCACCGTGAAGCGTCAGACAAGATCGACACAGACCGGAAGGGGCGGGCGGCCAGTGGACGTTCCGGCTACCGGTATGCGCCCCGCCGAGGCCGAGCGCGACCGCGCCCTGCGTGCCCTGCGGGCCCGCTGGCGCACGGCCAGCCTGGCCGCCGGCTGGCGTTTCCCGAGCGACTGGGCACTGCCCGAGGTCGACGCCGTCTGCGTCGCGGTGCTGGCCAAGGGCCGCGTCGAGGCGGCCGAAACCGCGCTGGCCGGGCTGGCCAGGGCGCGGGCGGCGGCCGGCGCGGGGCTCGCGGAAACTCTCACCGACCTCGCCGCGCTGCACGCGGTGCTCGGCCACGGCGGCGACGGCTTCGTCTCGCCGGACGTCGACGCCACACCCGCGCGGGTGCTCCGGACCACCGCATTGGCCTGGGCCGACGCCGCCACCGACCAGCTCGTCCACACCGAGGTCACCGACTCGCTGACCGGCCTGCCCTCGGCCGCCTACCTGCGCACGCGGCTCGTGGAGGTCTACCGCGCCGCCGTCGCACGCGAGCGGCCGGCCGCGGAGGACCACGTGCTGCTGGTCGTCGCGCTCGACCTCAGCGCCGTCGCCGGGTTCCCGCGGCTGACCGGGATGATCCTGGTCGCGGACGCGATGCGGGCGGTGTTCGACAGCGGGCAGAGCGTCGCTTCGCTCGGGCCGTCCGTCGTCGCCGCCCTGGTCCCGAAGGACGAGACCGTCGCTTCGCACGGCGTCGCGCTGCGAAGGGCGTTGCACGAGCGGCTGTCGGTCGACGCCCAGCTCGCGGACGTCGGCCGGCCCCGCGTCTCCGCCGTGCGGCTGCCCGCCACCCACGAACTGGCGTGCGACCTGCTGGCCCACCTCGCGCGGGGGTGAACGCGTGAAAAGTCCGGTTCCGGCGGACCCTTCCTGACCTGGACCGGACCGGCCATGATTTCCTGGTGCGGTGACCGAGACCGTATCCACCGACGTCGACGGCGAAGTCGCGGCCAGCTCGCAGCACCGCCTGGCCCTGCGGAAGTCACTCGCCCGCCTGTCCGTCCGCCCTCGGTCGATCCTGATCCTGTCGGTGATCCCGCTGGTCGCGATCGGGTACGGCCTCTACGGCTGGCAGCACGACTGGGTGCTCGGCGTCGACAGCGCGGTCTACCGCGCCGGCGCGCTCACCCTGCTGCACGGCGACTCGCTCTACGACGCCAACACCCTCGCCCCCGAGCCGTGGTGGGCGCTGCTGCCGTTCACCTACCCGCCGACGGCGGCGCTGTTCTTCGTCCCGCTCGCGGCGTTCCCGACGCAGGTCTCCTGGGGCCTGATCACCGCCGTGTCGCTGGGGGCGATGGCGCTGTCGGTCCGGATCGCGATCGGCGCGCTGCCCCGCCCGGCCGCGGACGGGCCGCGCTGGTGGGCCTCGCCCGCCCGCTCGACCATCGTGTTCTTCCTGGTCTTCCTCGCACTCGAGCCGGTGTGGCGGACGATCTTCCTCGGCCAGATCAACCTGATCCTGATGGCCGTGATCCTGCTGGACATGCTGGTCATCGGCGCACGGGGGAGCCGCTGGGGCGGGGTGCTGGTCGGTGTCGCGGCGGCGATCAAGCTCACGCCGCTGGTGTTCCTCGGGCACCTGTTCATCACCGGCCGCCGGATGGACGCGCTGCGCGGCCTCGCCACGTTCGTGGTGCTGCAGGGGCTGATGTTCCTGGTCAACGCGCACGACGCGGCCAAGTACTGGACCGTCACGCTGCCCGACACCGGCCGGATCGGGCCGGTGCACTGGGCGGGCAACCAGTCGCTGAACGCGCTGATGAACCGGGCCACCGACCTCGCCCCGTGGGCGTCGAAGGCGGCGATGGGCATCGGCCTCCTGCTCGCGATCCCGGCGCTGTGGCTGCTGATGCGCTTCCACCGCAAGGGCCAGGCGCTGGCCGCGCTGCTCGTCACCGCGTTCTGGACGCTGCTGATCTCGCCGATCTCGTGGACCCACCATTGGGTCTGGGTGGTCCCGCTGATCGTGCTGCTGGTGTCGCGGCTGCCGAAGACCACCCCGGCGACGGCGTGGAAGCGCTGGGCCGGGACGGGCCTGGTGGCGTTCGTGTTCGTCAGCTGCGTGCTGCTGATCCTGCCCAACGGGCGCAACGTCGAGCTGCACTGGAAGGTGTGGCAGAACATCCTGGGCGACGCCTACATCCTCATGCCGGTGGTGCTGGCCGCGGCGCTGGTCCTCCGCTGGGGTCTGCTCCGCCGAGCGCGGAAGAAGGCCGCTGCGGACGAGCATGTCGACGTCGCGACCGGCGTCTGAGACGCGCGCCGGCCGGCTTCTCGCCGGCGGGATCGCGCTGCTGGTCCTGGTTTTCGGTGTGGTCGGCTGGCTCGCCGGCTGGCACCTGGGCGCGGACAGCGCGGTCTACCGCGCGGGCGCGCTGACGCTGCTGCACGGCGACCCGCTCTACACGCGGGACGTGCTGACCGCGTTGCCCGGCTGGGTGCGGCTGCCGTTCACCTACACGCCGGCCGCCGCGCCGCTGTTCCTGCCGCTCGCGCTCGTGCCGTCGGGCCTGGTCTGGGGCGTGCTCGGGTTTTTGTCGGTGGTCGCCCTTATGGTCGTGATCACGGTGGTTTCGTCGTCGCCGGGGCGTTCCCCTCAGCTTTGGGTGAAAAGCTGGTGGGCGCTGCCGGCGGGAACGGCCGCCGCTCTGGCGCTGGAACCGGTGTGGAAGACGCTGTTCCTGGGCCAGATCAACTTGATACTGATGGCGTTCGTGGTGCTGGACGTCCTGGTGCTCTCACTGAGGCAGGCACGCTGGGCGGGCGTGCTGATCGGCGTGGCGGCGGCGATCAAGCTGACCCCGCTGATCTTCGTTCCGCACCTGTTCTTCACGGGCCGGTGGAAGGACGGGCTGCGGGCCCTGGGCACGTTCGCGGCACTCGAAGGGGCGATGTTCGCGGTCATCCCGGTCGACGCGACGCGGTTCTGGCGGGATTCGGCGACCGACCCGAGCCGGGTCGGGTCGGTGCACTGGATCTTCAACCAGTCGCTCAACGGCCTGGTCAACCGGGCTTCGGCGCTGGCCCCCTGGTCGCTGGTGGTGGCGGTCGGGGTGGCGGCGGCGCTCGCCGTGCCCGCGGTGTGGCTGGTCGTGCGGCTGCACCGGCGCGGCGAGGATGCGGCCGCGCTGCTGGTCACGGCGTTCTACGGGCTGTTGCTGTCGCCCGTGTCGTGGTCCCACCACTGGGTCTGGTGCGTGCCCCTGGTCACGCTGCTGCTGGTGAAGGCCCGCTGGTGGGCCGCGGCGGCGGTCGCGCTGCTGTTCGTCTCGCAGATCGTGATGCTGGTGCCCAACGGCGGCGGCACGGAGTTCGGCTGGGGCCTGGGCTGGTCGGTCCTCGGCAACGGCTACGTGCTCGCGGCGGCGGCCGGGATCCTCGGGCTCGCGGCGCGTGAGCTCCGCCTGGCCCGGCGGTCACCGCGGGTCGTCACCGTTTACCAGTCCGGCTGAAGGCAGGCGGACACGCTCCGGAGCCGGCCGCCCACCGGCACCCGTTCGGCCGTGACTGCCAGCCGGATTGGCAAAAGCCGACACAGTAGTCTGAGCACGCTATGGACAAACACACCGGTCTGCCCGTCGTGGGCATGGTGGGCGGCGGCCAGCTCGCCCGGATGACCCACCAGGCGGCGATCTCTCTAGGCCAGTCCCTGCGCGTGCTCGCCGCGGGCGAGAACGAGGCCGCGGGCCTCGTCGCGGGCGACGTCGTGCTGGGGCACCACACCGACCTCGAGGCGCTGCGCGCGTTCGCGTCGTCGGTCGACGTGCTCACGTTCGACCACGAGCACGTGCCGGGTGAGCACCTGCTGACGCTGGCGATGGAAGGCTGCGTCATCCGCCCGGCACCGTCCGCGCTGGGCTTCGCGCAGAACAAGCTCGTGATGCGCGAGATGATGGCCGGCCTCGACGTGCCGGGCCCCGCCTTCGCCGAGGTGTCCACTGTGGACGACGTGCTGGCCTTCGGCGGCGAGCACGGCTGGCCCGTCGTGCTCAAGGCGTCGACCGGCGGTTACGACGGCCGCGGCGTCTGGATGCTGGACACCGCGCGGCACGCCCGGGAGATCCTGCCGGAGCTGCTGGAAGCGGGCACGGCGCTGCTGGTCGAGGAGAAGGTGGCGATGCGGCGGGAGCTGGCCGCGCTCGTCGCCCGCTCGCCCTTCGGCCAGGGCGCGGCGTACCCGGTGGTCGAGACGGTACAGACCGGCGGCATCAACACCGAGGTCCTCGCCCCGGCGCCGGGGCTCTCGCCGGAGCGGGTGCACGAGGCGCAGGACCTCGCGCTGCGGATCGCGTCGACGCTGGACGTCACGGGCCTGCTGGCGGTCGAGCTGTTCGAGACCGACACCGGGCTGCTGGTGAACGAGCTCGCGATGCGCCCGCACAACTCCGGGCACTGGACCATGGACGGCGCGCGCACGTCGCAGTTCGAGCAGCACCTGCGCGCGGTGCTCGACTACCCGCTGGGCCGGACGGACCTGGTCGCGCCCGCGTGCGTGATGGCGAACGTGCTGGGCGCGTCGGCGCCGCCCGAGATGGGGCCGGACGAGCGGCTGCACCACCTGTTCGCGCGGTACCCCGAGGTGCGGGTGCACCTCTACGGCAAGGAGGAGCGGCCGGGGCGCAAGCTCGGGCACGTGAACTTCGCCGGTGAGCGCATGGACGACCTGCGCAACCGCGCGCTGCTGTCGGCGCACTGGCTGTCCCACGCCGTCTGGCTCGACGGCTACGAGATTCACTAGGAGATCAGGTATGGCGCCGCAGGTGGGCGTGATCATGGGCAGCGACTCGGACTGGCCGGTGCTGGAGGCGGCCGGCGCGGCGCTCGACGAGTTCGGCGTCGAGTACGAGGTCGGCGTCTACTCGGCGCACCGCACCCCGCAGCGCATGCTGGACTACGCGACGTCGGCGGTGGCCCGCGGCATCCGGGTGATCATCGCGGGCGCGGGTGGCGCGGCCCACCTGCCGGGCATGGTGGCGTCGGCGACGGTGCTGCCGGTGATCGGCGTCCCGGTGCCGCTGAAGTACCTGGACGGCATGGACTCGCTGCTGTCGATCGTCCAGATGCCGGCGGGCGTCCCGGTGGCGACGGTCTCGGTGGGCGGCGCGCGCAACGCGGGCCTCCTGGCGGTCCGAATCCTGGCCGCGTCGGACGAGGGCCTGCGCGCGAAGATGGCCCGGTTCCAGGCGGACCTGGAGAAACTGGTCCTGGACAAGGACGCGGCCCTGCGCGAGAAGACCGGCCACTAGGGTCGCGCGTCGCCGTTGTTCGACGGCCGGAACGGGCCGGCGCGGCACGTCAGAGCAGTGCGGCGGTGAGCACGTCTCCACCGTGGATGCCGATCTCGCTCAGCGGTCGTTCGTCGTCATGGGCCTTCAAGTGGCTCTTCGCCCAGGCGGTCCCGATGTCCTTGAGGAGCCTGCCGGTGGGGCCGTCTCGCAGGATCCACTCCTTGCCGTAGGTGTACGGGCGCACACGCGGACTGACCGCGAAGAACACTGCGTTCAGGAGGTCCTTCACGGTCGTGTTGCCGTTGACGAGGATCTCCAGTGGGCGCCGCGCCGCCGACCGGACGGAGGCGACGATTTCGTCGCGCTGGGTGGGTGTCGCACCCAGCGCGTCGAGTTTGCCGTTCACCGCTTCCAGCGACTCGGCAAGCAACGACTCCAGGGCGTCGATGCTCCTCCGCGAGTTCCGGCTCATCGCTTCGGCGTACTCGGCGACGCTCGTGTTCGCGCCGAACTCACGTGGTGCGTACAGAACCTTGTTGTCGTGCCACAGGATCAGGAAGAACACCGTGGCGACCGCGGCCGGGAAGACGACTGAGAAGATCGCGAGCATCGCCTGGATCCTGTCCGGTCATCGGAGCTGTTCCCGCAGCTCGCGCTTGAGCACCTTCCCGGCCGCGGACACCGGGATCCGCTCGACCACGTGGATCTCGCGCAACCGCTTGTAGGGCACCACTTTCTCGTTGACGGCGGCCATCAACGCGGTCGCGTCGAGCTCCCCGCGCGGCACCACGAAGGCGACGGGCAGCTCGCCCACCTCGGTGTCCGGCCGCCCGACCACCGCGGCCGCCGCGACGCCCGGCATCGTGATGAGCAGCTCCTCCAGCTCGCGCGGGAAGACGTTGTACCCCTTGTACAGCAGCATGTCCTTCTTGCGGTCCATGATGGACAGATAACCGTCGGCGTCGAGGACGCCGATGTCGCCCGTGTGCAGCCAGCCGCCGGCCAAGGCCGCCGCCGTCTCCTCGGGGCGGTTGCGGTAGCCGAGCATGATCTGCGGCCCGCGCAGGCAGACCTCACCCTGCTCACCCGCCGGGAGCGGGTCTTCGCCGCCCTCGGCCGGGACGACCTTGACCTCCGTGTCGAAGATGGGGACGCCCACCGAGCCGACCTTCCGGGTGCCCGAGCGGTACGTCGGCGAGATCACCGCGCCCATCGTCGCCTCGGTGAGGCCGTAGCCCTCGCTGACCACCACGTCCGGGAAGCGCTTGCGCAGCGCGTTGATCATCGCGTGGTTCATCGGCGCCGCGCCGGAGCCGATCGTCTTCACCGACGAGAGGTCGGCCGTGTGGAACGACGGTGTCGTGAGCAGCGCGGCGAACAGCGCCGGGGCGCCGCCGATGCCGGTGATGCGCAGCCGTTCGGCGTCGGCGACGTATGCGGCCGGGTCGAAGCGCGTGTGCAGGACGATGGTGGTGCCCGCGATCACCGCCGCGTTCAGCCCGCCGATGATGCCCATCGCGTGGAACCACGGCGTCAGGTTGATCGCGACGCCGGTGCCCAGCCGCGACGGCCACTCGTCCGCGCTGCCGATCTGGTCGATCGTGACGTCTCCCCGCGCGTCGAGCGCCGGTACCGAGCCGGTGCCCCAGCACGCGTACTGGAGGGTGTTCACCACGACGTTGCGGTGCGACAGCCGCACGCCCTTCGAGCGGCCGGTGGTGCCGCCGGTGTAGGCGAGGTGGGCGAGGTCCTCGTGGATCGCGATGTCGATCTCGGGCCGCGTCTCCGGCTGCCCGGCGTGGAACGCCTCGAACTCGGCCTGGCCGTCGAGCAGGTCGCCGGCCGGGTTCACGACGACGGTGAACCGCGCCGGGATCCGGTCGGCGATGCTCGCCAGCGCGCCCGCGACCGGGCCGAACGTCACAATCGCCGCGGCTTCGCAGTCGGCGAGCTGGAAGGCGAGGTCGTCCGGCGGGAGCAGCGGGTTGGCCGGGCTGAAGGTGGCCCCGGCCAGCAGGGTGCCGTAGTAGGCGACCGGGAAGGCGAGGCAGTTCGGGAGATGCAGCGCCACGACGTCGCCGCGGCCGATGCCGCGTTCGCGCAGGGCGTTGGCGAACCGGCACGCGGCGCGGTAGGTCTCGGCGAAGGTGGTGCTGCGGCCGTCGTGGGCGAAGGCGGTCCGGTCACCCCAGCGCGCGGCACCCGCGGCGAGGATCGAACCGGCCGGCACTTCGGGGTAGTCGAGGGAGGCGGGCAGGCCGGGCGGCGTCGTCGGCGCGGTGAGCGGCATCACCCGACCATAGAAATCTGCGGTCAAGGACACAAGGACGCTGCCAGTGAACGAGCGCTAACATCGACAGAACTCTCCCGACGTCGTAGAGAAGGTGACCCGAAGTGACCGACGGCCTGTACCAGCTTGCCGAGGAGCACGAGGAGCTGCGGGCCGCGGTCCGGGCTCTGGCCGAGAAGGAGATCGCGCCGTACGCGGCCGAGGTCGATGAGAACGAGCGCTACCCGGTCGAGGCGTACAACGCGCTGGTCAAGTCCGGTTTCAACGCCGTGCACATCGGCGAGGAGTACGACGGCCAGGGCGCGGACGCCATCGGCGCCTGCATCGTGATCGAAGAGGTCGCCCGGGTCGACGCGTCGGCGTCGCTGATCCCGGCGGTGAACAAGCTCGGCACGCAGCCGATCATCCTGTCGGCGTCGGAGGACCTGAAGAAGCTGGTGCTGCCGTCGATCGCGTCGGGCGAGGCGTCGGCGTCGTACGCGCTGTCGGAGCGCGAGGCGGGCTCGGACACCGCGTCGATGCGGGCGCGCGCCCGGCTCGACGGGGACCACTGGGTGCTCAACGGCACCAAGTGCTGGATCACCAACGCCGGCGAGTCGTCGTGGTACACGGTGATGGTCGTGACCGACCCGGACGCGGAGAAGAAGGCCAACGGCATCTCGGCGTTCGTCGTGCACAAGGACGACCCGGGCTTTTCGGTGGGCCCGAAGGAGAGGAAGCTCGGCATCAAGGGCTCGCCGACCCGTGAGATCTACTTCGAGAACTGCACGATCCCGGCGGACCGCATCATCGGCGAGCCCGGCACCGGCCTGAAGACGGCGCTGCGCACGCTGGACCACACCCGCCCGACGATCGGCGCGCAGGCGCTGGGCATCGCGCAGGGCGCGCTCGACGCGGCGGTGGCGTACGTGAAGGAACGCAGGCAGTTCGGCAAGTCGATCGCCGAGTTCCAGGGCGCCCAGTTCATGCTGGCCGACATGGGCACCAAGATCGAGGCGGCCCGCCACCTGGTCTACGCCTCGGCGGCGGCCTCCGAGCGCGGCGACAAGCGAGCGAGCTTCATGGCCTCGGCGGCGAAGGCGTACGCGTCCGACATCGCGATGGAGGTGACGACGGACGCGGTCCAGCTCTTCGGCGGCGCCGGCTACACCCGCGACTTCCCGGTGGAGCGCATGATGCGCGACGCGAAGATCACCCAGATCTACGAAGGCACCAACCAGATCCAGAAGGTCGTCATGGCCCGCGCCCTGCTCAAGGGCTGACACCCGGACAAGCCACGACCCCCGGTGCGGAATCGCACCGGGGGTCGCAGGCCGGCCGGCAGCTACTGGATAACCACGTCAAGTGCCCCCAGGTGCGCGGCCACCAAGCCGCAGGCCGGACGTCCGGCCGCACAAAACCTAGCTACCCGCCTTCGAGTCTGCCGGAGGCCGTAGCCGGTATCAAGCCCTCCCGTTCCTTCGACGCCGCTGCGCGCGGTCGAGGCCCGCTTTATCTCCCTTACCAGCTGAAACGCCGCGCGTGTTAAGTCAGTCGCCGGCACCGCGAGAGCGCTTGCCGACTTCGGGGACAAAGTCCTTGCCGCCGGTGATCGGCTGAGCTTCGCCACATGAGACATAACCCACCGCCGGGGCGGATTTCCGCTCCGGCGGTGTCACTCTCGAAGCATGTACTGGCCGGTTCCGGCGTCCTGGACGCCCCACGACGAAGCCGAGCTGGTCGCCGGCTGGCGGCTGTGGCTCGAGCTGTCCGATCGCACCTGGCCGACGGCCGCCTGGGACGGGACCCCGGCCGACGCCGTCCGCCAGCTGCGTGAGCTCTTGGCCGCGTGCGACGAGATCGAGACGGCCTACCGCGCGGCCGCCGCCGAGCCGTCGCCCGGGCTCCTGCGCCTGACGCAGGGGCTCGTCGTCACGGCGGGCTCGGCGATCTCGCTGTGGTTCGACGACTTCGAGCAGCTCGACGGCGAACGCGCGGCGCTGCTGCACGACGACCTCGCGCGGTTCGCCGAGCAGGCGGAGCAGGTGCTGGCGCTCCTCGCCGCCAGCGGCGGCTGGGCGGGCCTCGACGCGATCCGGCGCCGGCCCGCCTAGGCCGAAGCCGGCTTCGGTCGGTAGCCGCTCGGTCGCGGATCCGGGAGCGAACCGCCGATTGCGGCACTCCGGTTCCCCCGCATAGCCCAGCCGGAGGCGGACCGGAGTGGGTACCCGGCAGGAATGAACCGGACAAGAGAAGGCGTGAACCGGACAACAGAAGGCGTGCACCGGACAGAAGCCACCGCCGAAAGAGGCGAGAAGAGCGACACCGCGCAGCTCCTCGGCCGGGTCGGCATGGCCTGTTACGGCGTCGTGCACCTCGTCATCGCGTACCTCGCCGTGCAGGTCGCGTTCGGAAGCAGTGAGCAGGCCGACCAGAAGGGCGCCCTGCAGCAGGTCGGCTCCACGGCGTTCGGCCAGGTCCTGCTCTGGATCCTCGCCATCGGCCTGGTCCTGTTCGGGCTCTGGCAGTTCCTGATGGCCGCCACCGGCTACGAGTGGGTCAGCGGCGGGAAGCGGACGCGCAAGCGGATCGGGGCGGCCGCCCGCGGGGTCGTCGTGATCTTGCTCGGCTTCACCGCCTTCCGGCTCGCCACCGGCAGCGGCGGCGGCGGGTCGAGCAGCGAGAAGCAGCAGGAGTTCACCGGCAAGCTGCTGTCGCTGCCCGCCGGACCGGCGCTGGTGGTCATCGCCGGGGCGGCTGTCTTCGGCGTCGCGATCGCCGCCGGGATCAAGGGCGTGAAGCAGAAGTTCCTCGAAGACCTCAACGCCACCGAGCTGCCCGGACGCAGCCGGCGCTGGGTGGGCTGGCTGGGCACGACGGGGTACCTCGCCAAGGCCGTCGTCTTCACGGTCGTCGCGATCCTGCTGGCCATCGCCGGGTTCAACTCCGACGCGCACAAGGCCGGCGGGCTGGACGCCGCGCTCAAGACGCTCGCCGCCCAGCCCTTCGGCACCGTGCTGCTGACCGTGGTGGCGCTCGGCCTCGCCGCGTTCGGGGTCTACTGCTTCGCCGCGGCCTGGGCCCACAAGCGCTAACGCCGTGCCACCTGCGCGAGGTACTCGTTGCGATTCAACGGGTTCTCTCCGGTCCGCGGCCGGGTCGGCGGCGGACCGGGGTAGGGCCGGTAGTCCTCGAACTCGCTGAGGAAGACGCCCTCGCCCTGGCCGAGCGCGGGGAGGGCCTGCTCGAACTCGTGGACGTGCGCCGCCGGGATCGTGCCGTGCAGCGTGCACGACGTCGCCCCGACGACCGGCTCGCCGGGCACCGCGCGCAGGTCCGTGAGCTTGAGCAGCACCGCGCTGACGGCGTTCGCCGGGATCTCCAGTTCGAAGCGGTGCACCGGTTCATGCACCCGCGTGCCGGCCTCCTTCAGCGCGGCCATCAGCACCAGTGGCGTCATCTTGCGGAAGTCGGCCGCGACGCTGTTCGGGCTGTAGAACGCCGCGTGGGTCAGCGTGACGGCGCAGTCGAGCACTTCCCAGCCGTGCAGTCCCTGTTCCAGCGTGGCGTGGACGGTTTCCTCGATCGCCCGGTGGAACGCCAGGGGCAGTGAGCCCAGCTCGACCGAGAGGCCGAAGGCGACGCCGGATCCGGGTGGCCCCGGCTCGACCCGCAACCCGATCGCGGCGAAGAAGTACAGCCGATGCTCGGGATCCAGGTCTTCGACAGCCTCCCCGCGGGCGACCGGCTTCTCGACGTACAGGGTGCGCGTCTGCTCGAAGGTGACGTCGATCCCGGCGCCCTCGGCGAGCATCGAGCGCAGCACCTCCTTCTGCACTTCCCCGTAGAGCCGCACCGAAACGTCGTGGTCACGACGGCGGACGTCGATCAACGGATCCTCTTCGGACAGCCTGGTCAGTGCCGTGAACAGCGCCGCAGCCTGTTCGGGCCGGACCGGCCGCACGACGGACTCCAAGCTCGGCGGCGCGAACACGCCGTCGCGGGTGCGGCCGGGAGAGCCAAGCCGGTCGCCGATCCGGACCTCACGCAGGCCGCGCACCCGCGCGACGTCGCCGGCGAACGCCACGTCGTCCCCGGCGACCTCGATCGCCGAGACGCGGCCGGTGAACTCGGTTTCCCCGCGGTAGAAGGAAGTCCGTTGTCGCGCCGCCAGCGAGCCCGAGTGCAGGCGCGCGTAGGCGATCTTCTCGCCGGCGGGACCGCGGTCGATCTTGAACACCGTCGCGTGCAGCGGACCGTCGCCGGTGCGCTCGGTGGCCGGGAGCAGCTCGGCCATCGCCGTGACCAGGGCCGCGACGCCGGCGCCGGTGATCGCCGAGCCGTGGAGCACCGGGTGCAGCACCCCGCGCGCGACCTGCCTGGCCAGCTCGGCGCGACAGGCCGCGGCGTCGACGCGGTCGTCCACATAGGACTTCAAGAAGGCGTCGTCGCCGTCGGCCAGTAGCTCGGCCAGCTCGTCGAGCGTGGCCGCGCCCAGCGCGATCGTCCGCGGCGCCAGCTTCGCTCGGATGTCCTCGAGGAGGTCGCGCGCGCCCATCCGGTCGATCTTGTTCACGAAGATCAGCGTGGGGATGCCGAGCCGGCGCAGCGTGCGCATCAGCACGCGGGTCTGGGCCTGGACGCCCTCGACGGCCGACACCACCAGGACGGCGCCGTCGAGCACACGCAGGGCGCGCTCGACCTCCGCGATGAAGTCCGAGTGGCCCGGCGTGTCGATCAGGGTGATCCGGGTGTCGCCGGTCACGAAGGAGACCACCGCGGAGCGGATGGTGATGCCGCGACGGCGTTCGAGTTCGAGCGAGTCGGTTTGGGTGTCGCCGCGGTCGACGCTGCCGAGGCGGCCGATGACGCCGGCTTCGAAGAGCAGACGCTCGGTCAGGCTGGTCTTACCGGCGTCGACGTGCGCGAGAATGCCGATGTTCAGGGTCTTCACGGTCGTGGGAGATCCTCTGTGATGCGGGGGACAGGCCGGTTCGATCGGTCTGTCGGCGCATCGGGGTCTCCTCACGGTCGTGGACGCAGGTCAGGGCGAAGGTAGCGCCGCGACAGGGGCGCGCGAAACCGGTTTTCCGGTCGCCGCCGTCCCTGTCGGTTCCCTGTCGATCACACTCCGAAGCTTCGGGTCGTGGTGCCGGGTGCCCTACTTTGGTTCAGGTCAGTTGAAATTTCACCTACCGGGGAGCTGAAACCGGATGTTCGGACGATTCAAGGACGTGACCCTGCTGCTGGGGAGGATCGGCGTCGCGGTCGTCTTCCTCGCGCACGGGCTCCAGAAGTGGAACAACGGCATCGACGGCACGGCGAAGTTCTTCGAGATGACGGGAATCCCGCTGCCCACGGTCGCCGCGATCTTCGCGATGGCCGTCGAGATCCTCGGCTCGATCGCGTTCATTGTCGGGTTCCTGCTGCCGCTCGTCGGCCTCGGCTACGTCGTGATCTCGGTCGGCGCGCTGCTCTCGGTGCACATCGACAACGGCCTGACCGGCCAGGGCGGCTACGAGCTCGTCCTGGTGCTGGCGCTCGCCGGGCTCGCTCTCGGCTTCAACGGCGGACGGCTCTCGCTGGACCACCTGCTGTGGGGCCGCCGGCGCGCCCGCCGCGACGCCGAGGCCGGCGAGCTGCAGAACGCTTGACCGCAACTCCGTGAATGTCGCATTGACGGACTTGAAGTCCCTCAATGCGACATTCACGGCTTACGCGGGGAGGTCCGCCGTGGTGCGTTCGGCGTCGCGGCGGGCGGCCAGCTTCGCCGGGTCCGCGTTGCTGACGTGGACCAGGTGGGCGCCCGCGGCCAGGGGGACGAGCAGGCCGTCGAGGATGCCTTCCGGCTCGCTCCAGTCCCGGGTGGACAGCACCCGGTCGTCCGAGCCGATGCCGAGTTTCGCCGCGCGGGCCCTGGCTTCGGCCAGTACCTCGTCCACAGTGGACTCGAACAGGGCTGCCGTGCCGCCCGGGATCGCGAAGAGCGGGCTGTACTGGTCGCCCGCGCTCCGCGCCTCGGTCAGGTAGTCGAACGCGCCGCCGCCCGGCGGCTCGTCGAGGCCGCGGCCCATCGGGTCCAGCGTCACGACGGCTGTCGACGCAGCGCCGGTCGGCTCCGGGTCGTCCGGCCCGACGAACGCCACCCGCGCGCCGGCACCCTCGGTCACGACGCGTGCCCCGCACCACCACGCCCCGAGCAGCACCCCGACGGTCTGCCAGTGCGCCGGGAGCTGCACCGCCACGGCGTCGCCCGGTTCGACGTCGAACTCCTCGGTCAGCCAGTTGGCCGTCTTCGCCGCCCAGTTGGCGGTGGTCGCCACGGACAGCTCGACGCGGCTGCCCAGCTGGTCGTCGTAGTGGGTGATCAGCGGTCGGGCGGGCGAGGCCAGCAGCGGGCGCAGCAGCTCGTCGGTCAGGCTCATGGGGACAAGGCTAAAGCGCGAACGACGCGCTTCGCCGGTTGACACCTGATCAGAGTGCTCGGTAGCTTTGCTTTGCAAGCAAATCTAACTTTGGAGCTGGGGAACACTCATGACCACTCTCGTCACCGGCGCCAGTGGACACGTCGGGCGCGCCGTCCTCGACGCACTCGTCGCCGCAGGTCAGGACGTGCGCGCGTCGAGCCGCGACGCCGCCACGCTCGACGTCCCGGACGGCGTCGCGAAGGTGAGCGCCGACCTCGAAGACCCGTCGACGCTGGAGTCCGCGCTCGACGGCGTCGAGTCGGTTTTCCTCTACACGCAGCGGCAAGGGATCGACGGCTTCGTCAAGGCGGCCGAAGCGGCCGGCGTGCGGCACGTCGTGTTGCTGTCGTCGGGCGCGACGCTCGAACCGAAGTCCGCTCGGAGCCGGATCGCGCGGCTGCATCGAGTGGTGGAGGAGGCGCTGATCGCGGCGCCGTTCGCGGAGACGCTGCTCAACCCGGGCTCGTTCGCGACGAACACGCTCGGCTGGCGCGCGGACATCGCCGAGGGCGTGGTCCGCACCCCGTACCCGGACTCCCGCGTCGGCGCGATCCACGAGCGCGACCTCGGCGACGTCGCGGCGAAGATCCTGATCGACGGCTCGCACGCCGGGGAGGCGCTGCAGCTGAGCGGGCCGGAGCCGGTCAGCTTCCGCGAGCAGGCGGCGATCCTCGCCGACGTCCTCGGGCGGCCGTTGCGGGTCGAAGAGCTGACGCCGGAGCAGGCCGCCGAGCGGATGGCGGCGCTGGGCTGGCCGCCCGAGGTGCCGCCGGAGATCCTGCGGGCGATCGAGCGCACGACGCGGGAGCCGTCGATGGTGACGGACGTGGTGCGCGAAGTGACCGGGCACACGCCGCGGACCTTCCGGCAGTGGGCGGAGGATCACCGCGCCGACTTCGCCTGACGACCCGTCACTTTCACCATGAAAGTGATGTGGAGGCGGCTACTCCGGATCACTTTCATGGTGAAAGTGACGTCAGTTGACGCAGGGGACTCCGGCGGAGGCCTGGAGCAGCGGTGCCGCGGCGGGGGCGGCACCGCTGCCCGAGCCACCGCCCGCGGGGGCCTGAGCCGCCGGCGCGGCGGCGCGTCCGGCGAGACCCGCGACGAACTCCCGGACCGCCTTCGGGTCGATCTCCACGATGCTCTGCCCGTCTTCGCTGCGGCCGTTCGCGGTGATCACCGGGATCGTCGCGAACGTCAGGTCGCCCGAAGCGATGCCCTTCGCCTGCTGGGCGAACTGCAGCAGGTCGAGCCCCGGGTCGAGGGTCAGCGACTTGTGCACGGCATCCGTCAGGCCGGTCAGCGTGCCCGGGCTGGTCAGCGTCCCCGCCGAGAGCACTTGGTGTAGCGCCGACGACAGGAACGCCTGCTGCCGCACGATCCGGTCGAGGTCGCCGCGCGGCAGGTTCTTGCGCTGCCGGACGAACGACAGCGCCTCGCCGCCGGACACCGTCTGCTCACCGCGGCGGAAGTCCGCTCCCGAGTCCTTGTCTTCGGTCGCGTGGTTCAGGCACACCTTGACGCCGCCGAGCGCCTCGGTGAGCAGGTAGAAGCCCAGCAGGTTGACCTCGGCGTAGTGGTCGATCCGCACCTGCGTGAGGTCCTGCAGCGCCTGCACCAGGACCCGGCGGCCCTCGGTGTCGGAGTCACGCTCGATCTTCGCCTGGTCACGCTCACCCTGCGCCCGCGACGCCTGCGCGAAGTGGGCCTTCGCGATGCCGTACGCCGAGTTGATCTTCGCTTTGCCGCGGCCGGGGACCTCGGTCCAGGTGTCGCGCGGGACGGAGACCGCCGACGGCTTCGCGCCGTTCTTCGGCACCCGCAACAGGATCATCGTGTCGGTGTTCACCGCGCCGTTGTTGGCTTCGGTGCGCAGCTCCCGCAGCACCCGGGCGGGCAGCGCGTTGCCCTGCGCGTCCGTGCGCGCGTCGCTGCCGACGAGCAGAATGTCGTCCGCCCCGTCGTCCGCGGGCGGTGGTGGCTTCTCGCCGGCCCGCGGGGTGAGCACGTCGGTCTTCGGGATGGTGTTCTGCAGCTGGTCCTTGGTGACGTAGACGTAGCCGGTGGCGCCGAGCGCGAGCAGCGACACCAGTCCGACCGCGACCCGGCGGGTCACCCGCCCGGCCCGCCGTGCCCGCGAGGGGGCTTCCTCCGCCGCGTCTTGCCGCAGGAGCGGCGACGATTTCCACTCAGGATCGTCGCTCTCCGTCACCGGATCGGCGGACGGCTCCGGTTCTTCCCGCTCGTCTTCCACCCTGGTCTACCTCCCCCGAACACCCTGCGTACTCAGTCTAGTTGACGCAGGGGACGTCGCCCGCGGTGATCGGCGGCGCGGCGGGGGCGGCTGTCGACGGCTGGGCGGGCGGCTTCGCGGCCGTGGACGTCGGCGCGCCGCCCGAGCCGGCCGCCGCCGAGTTCCGGAAGTCCTTGCCCAGCAGCACGCGCACGTGCCCGGCGGTGACGTCCCGGTCGGGCTCGGCCTGGAACGTGGTGCCCAGCACCTGCTTGAGCAGGCCCAGTGCGGTGTCGTCGGCCGGGTTGTACCGGATCACGGTCGTGTTGCGGGTGCTCAGCCGCTGGTCGGCGGCGAGCGTGAAGCCCTTGTCCTGCAGCATCGTGTGCGTCTGGCCGGCCACCGCCGGCGAGCCGGAGCCGTCGAACAGCTCGATCGTGACGGCCTTCGCGCCGGGCAGCTGCGTGGCCGTCGGCGTCGCCGGGGTTTCCCCGTCCGACGTCAGCCGCGTCACCTCCGCCGCCACCTGGGCCGGGTCGACGCGCACCACGTCGGCGCCGCCGATCACCGCGTCGCCCTGGGTGGGGATGGTGTGGAACTCGATGTTGCCGCCGGTCAGCCCGCGCATCTGCTCGGCGAACTCCATCAGGTCCCACCCCTGCGAGAGGATGACGGACTTCTTCACCGCCGTCACGAGGTCGGCGATCTTCACCGGGCTGGTCAGCACGTCGGTCGAGAGCACCTTCCGGGCCAGCCCGGAGAGGAACGCCTGCTGGCGGGCGATCCGGTCGAGGTCGTAGTTGGGCAGGCCGTAACGCTGGCGGACGAACGCGAGCGCCTGCACGCCCTCGATCGACTGGCGCCCGCCCGGCAGGTCCACGCCGGACCGCTTCTCCTTGACCGGACCCTTGAGACAGACCTCGACGCCGCCGATCGACTTCGTGATCTCGTAGAAGCTCGCCAGGTTGACCTCGGCGTAGCGGTCGATCATGCCCGGCTTGCCGATGAACTTCTCGATCGTGGCGATCAGGTTCTTCCGCCCGGCGACCTTCGCCTGCTTGTCGGCCTGCTTGAGATCGGTCATGCCCTGGCGCTGCAACGTTTTGTAATTGTCCGTGTACGCATAGACGAACGCGCCGTTGAGCTTGTGCTTGCCGTAGCCGCCGGCCAGCTCCACCCAGGAGTCACGGGGGAACGAGATCGCGATCGCGTGCTTCCCGTTCTGGGGGATGTGCACGAGGATCATCGTGTCGGTGTTCAGCTCGCCGTCCGAGACGCCGGCGTGCAGCATGTCCAGCACCTCGCGGGGCAGCGGGTTGCCCTGCGCGTCGGTGCGGCTGTCCTGGCCGACCAGGAGGATGTCGATGGCGCCGTCGAGCGGCTTCGCGTGCGCCTCGGTGTCGGCGAAGACGTTCGTGGTGGTCAAACCGGTGTTCGGGTCGCCGATGTAGTTCCAGCCGTACCAGGTCAGCGCCAGGATCGCGACCGACAGCAGGGACACGACGACCTTGCCGCCGCGGCGTGCCAAGATGGCGACGCCGTGGTTACGGCGCGCCGGGACGGGCGGCGCAGGCCATTCGGTCACGCGCTTCCTCCCCTGTGAAACCCCGTACTTCCCCCAGGGCACCCCTGTGCCTCCCCCATGACTCTACTGAGGGTGTTGTCGGACCTCCGTAGGCTGGTGGCTGATCGCCCCGATGGGGGCCGAGGAAAGGCGGGAAAATGCGGGTCCTGGTCACCGGTGGTGCCGGCTTCATCGGGTCGCACTACGTCCGGCAGGTGCTGACCGGCGCCTATCCGGCCCTGCGTGACGCCGAGGTGGTCGTGCTGGACAAGCTCACCTACGCCGGCAACGAGGCGAACCTGGCCCCGGTGGCCGCGGACCCGCGGCTGCGGTTCGTCCGCGGCGACATCTGCGACCCCGCCCTGGTCGCCGAGGTCATGCGCGGGGTGGACCTGGTCGTGCACTTCGCCGCCGAGTCGCATGTGGACCGCTCGATCCTCGGCGCCGCCGACTTCGTGCTGACGAACGTGCTGGGCACGCAGAACCTGCTGCAGGCGGCGCTGGAGGAGGGCGTCGGCAAGTTCGTGCACGTGTCCACCGACGAGGTGTACGGCTCGATCGAACACGGTTCGTGGACCGAGGACCACCTGCTGGAGCCGAACTCGCCGTACTCCGCGTCGAAGGCGTCGTCCGACCTGGTGGCGCGCTCGTTCTTCCGCACCCACGGGCTGCCGGTGTGCGTCACCCGGTGCTCCAACAACTACGGTCCGTACCAGTTCCCGGAGAAGGTCATCCCGCTGTTCGTCACCAACCTCCTCGACGGGGGCAAGGTGCCGCTCTACGGCGACGGCCTCAACGTCCGTGACTGGCTGCACGTGGACGACCACTGTCATGGCATCCAGCTGGTCGCCGACGGCGGGCGGCCGGGCGAGATCTACAACATCGGCGGCGGCACCGAGCTGACCAACCGCGAGCTGACCGAGCGGCTGCTGGCCGCGGTCGGCGCCGGCTGGGACCGCGTCGAACCGGTCGCCGACCGCAAGGGTCACGACCGCCGGTATTCGGTGGACATCACCAAGATCGGCACCGAGCTGGGGTACGCTCCGCGCGTGTCCTTCGAGGACGGTCTGGCCGCGACAGTGGCCTGGTACACGGAAAATCGCGCGTGGTGGGAGCCGCTGGCGGGGCGGGCCGCGCTGAAGAAGTAGGGATGTGCCTGTGCGGCTGACGGTGCTCGTGCCCGGTGGTTCCGGACAGCTCGGCCGGGATCTGGCGGGGTCGGCTTCGGGCTCCTTGGACGTCGTCGCGCCGGGATCGGCGGAGCTGGACCTGACCCAGACGGGCCAGGTGCTGGCCGCGGTCGGCGCGCTGGCCGACCGGGCGCGCGAAGCCGGCTCGGCGCCGGTGGTGATCAACGCGGCGGCGTACACGGCGGTCGACGCGGCGGAGACGGACGAGGAACGCGCGTTCGCGGTGAACGCCGACGGCCCGCGCGTGCTCGCCGCGGCCTGCGCGTCGCGCCGGGTGCCGCTGATCCACGTGTCCACCGACTACGTCTTCCCGGGTGACGCTTCCGCGCCCTACGAGCCTTCCGACGAGCTGGGACCGCGTTCGGCGTACGGCCGCACGAAGGCGGCGGGCGAGGACGCGGTGCTCGGCTCGGGCGCGTCGTCCTGGGTGGTGCGCACCGGCTGGCTGTACGGCAAGTCGGGGTCGAACTTCGTGAAGACCATGGCGAAGCTGGAATCTTCCCGGCCTGAACTGTCCGTTGTGGACGATCAGGTCGGTGGTCCTACTTGGACGGCGGATCTTGCGTCGGGCCTCTTGGAGCTGGCTTCCCGGGTGGCTGCCGGTGATGGGCCCGAGCGGCGGATCCTGCACTGCACGAACGCGGGTTCGGTGAGCTGGTGCGGGTTCGCGAAGGCGATCTTCGAAAGGCTGGGCGCGGACCCGGAGCGGGTCAAGCCGTGCACGACGGCGGAGTTCCCGCGCCCGGCCGCGCGCCCGGCGTACTCGGTGCTGTCCCCGGCTTCTTGGCGGGAAGCCGGGCTGACGCCGATGCGCCCGTGGGAAGAAGCTTTGGACGCCTACTTCGCGGCCGAGTAGGCCCAGACTCAAGCGCCCCAATGTGGCGTTGGGTGCGTTGGATGCACCGAATGCCACATTGGGTGCGTTGGACGCAACCAACGCCACATTGGGGCGTTTGGGACCCGCGGTCAGTGGCGGCCGGCGGCCAGGCGGTACGCGCCCACCGTCAGCTCGGCGCACGTGCGCCAGGTGAAGTTCGCCGCGTGGGCTCGTCGCGACGCCGACGTCGCCACCGCGTGGGGGTCGGTCACCGCCGTGCGCAGGGCCTCCGCCAGGCCGTCCACGTCGCCGTACGGGACGAGGCTCGCGCAGTCGCCCGTCACCTCGCGCAGGGCCGGGATGTCCGTGCAGACCACCGGGACGTCCGAGGCCATCGCCTCCAGCACCGGCAGCCCGAAGCCCTCGTCGCGCGACGGCAGCACCAGCGCCGACGCGCCGGCCACCACCGTGCGCAGGTCCACATCGGACAGATAGCCGGTCTGGCGCAGCCGAGACCCCCGCGGGAACGGACCCGGGCCCGCGAAAACCAGCTCCGGCAGGTCCGGCGCCGCCTCATGGGCGCGGGTCAGCCAGGCCAGGCCCTTCCGCGGGCCGGCGGCCCCGGCGAACAGCAGATAGCGAGAAGGCAGCCCGAGCCGGGCGCGCCGCTCGTCGTCCGGGGGGCGCGCCGTGAACCACGCCGGGTTGACGCCCAGCGGCGTCACGACGATCTTGGCGCGGTCGACGTCCAGCCGGGTCGCCACCGCGTCCGCCACCGCGGCCGTCGGGGTGCAGATGACGTCCGCCCGCCGCGCGCCGCGGCGCACCAGTTCCGGTAGATCGCGGTCGCCCGGCGCCAGCTCGGCGGGATTGTCGAAGAACGCCAGATCGTGGATCGTCACCACGCCGGCCGCCCGGAACCGGCCCGGCAGCACGAAGTTCGTGCCGTGCACGACGTCGGTCGGCCCGGCGAACAGCTCCACCGGCGGGAAGTCCGACCGCACCCACGCCATCCGCAGCAGCCGCGCCGCCACCGGCATCCCGCGGGCGCGCGCGCCATACGGCAGCACGTGCCGCAGCCGCCGCCAGCCGCGCAGCGTGAACGCCACCGCGCGCGTGTCCACCTCGGGGATCGAGACCAGTTCTTCGCTCAGCGCCGCGGTGTACCGGCCGATCCCGGTGCGCGCGCCGAGCAGCGGGGTGCCGTCGAGGAGGACGCGCAGTGACCTAGCCACGGCGGAGCCGTTGCTTGGCGACCTTCAACACGCGGCCGCCGACACGCCGGGCCAGTTCGCCGGCGCCGCCCGCGGCCAGGTACTCGCGGACCAGGTCGACGTCGCGGCGCACCATCGCCCGGCCGCGCACCGGCGGCGTCTTCACCAGGTCGTCCGACCCGGGCAGCCGGTCGGCCGCCGGGCGCGGGTCGCGGCAGAACTCCACCAGCGGCTTCAGCGCCTCGGGCCAGGCGAACCGCTGCGCGACGACGGCGATCCGCTCGACGCAGCCCGCGGCGAACTCCTCGTCGTACATCGCCTTTTCCAGCGCGGCGGCCAGTGCCTCGTCGTCCTCGGCCGGGACGACGACGCCGAGCCGCTCCGCCCGGACCAGGTCGGCGAAGGAGTCGCCGTCGGTGGTGACGATCGGCAGCCCGGCCCACAGGTAGTCGAGCACCCGGGTGCGGAACGCGAAGGTCGTCTCGACGTGCTCGTAGTGGGTCGTGACGCCGCAGTTCGCGTCGAGCAGCCAGTTCTGGCGCTCGTGGTAGGGCACCCACTGCTCGTTGAAGTAGACGTGCTTCCCGGTGAGGCCCAGCGAATCCGCCAGCCGGATCGTCCGCGCGCCGATGTCCATCTCGGCGACCTCGGGGTTCGGATGCTTCATACCGAGGAACACGAGCCGGACGTCGCCGCGGTTGCGGCGAAGCCGGTCGATCGCGCGGATCAGGGTCAGCGGGTCGAACCAGCTGTACACCCCGCCCGCCCACAGGACGACGTGGTCGGTGCCGCCGATGCCCAGCGACGACCGGAGCCCGGGGCCGGTCCGCGTCGGCGCCTGTGGCGACAGTCCGAAGGGGACGACCGCGAGCAGCGACTGCGTCGTCGGGTCGGCGTCGTAGAGCCGCGGCGAAAGGCGGCCGAGCGCGGCCAGGTGCCCGAGCCACAGGTGCCGCTGCCGCTCCGACGCGCAGAGGAAGAAGTCGCCGCGCTCGAGCTGCGCGTCCAGCACCCTCGTGACACCGGCGAGGTCCGCCGTGCGCTGGTCGTCGGCGCCGCCCTTGCCCTGCTCCAGCAGCTCGAGGTGCATCGGGTCGTAGAGGTCGGCGACGACGATCTTGCCGGCGTGCTCCTTCTTCAGCGACGGCGCCAGTTCGAGCACGTGGCCCTGCAGGACGACGATGTCGGCCCAGGCGATCGGCGCCGTCAGCTCGCGGTGCTTGCCGGCGCTGACGCGGAACGGCGCGGGCGGCGGCGTCGCGAGGGGGTTGGTGGTGACGAGGTGGACGTCGTGCTCGGCGCTCAGCGCCAGAGCGATGTTCCAGGCGCGGATCGCCGGGCCCGCCATCCGCTCGGCGAGCGCGTCGCCGGTGATCACGAGGACCTTCCGGCGCTGCCCGAAAGCCTTCTCGATGCCGAACGCCTCGACGAGGATGTCGTGGGCGGCGAGGTAGCGCGGCAGCGGGTACGCGGGTTCCAACGCCTTGCGCAGCAACGGAAGCAGGTCCGCGTCGGTGCGGACGCGGGCGGCCTGCTCGACCGCGCGGGACTCCGCCAGCGACGGCAGCTGATCGACGAACTGGTCGATGGCCAGCAGCCCGGCCAGCGTGGTCCGCGGGATCGCGACGTCGCCGGATTCGATCGGGCCGGAAGGATCACCGCCGCGTTCGAGGTCCAGCCGGGTCGCGTCCAGCTCGCCGCGGGCGGTGGCCCGCCGCACGGCCAGCGCGAGGGCCGCCGGCAGCGCGCGGGCCAGCGTCTCGTCGGAAAGGTTCTTGTAGAGCGCCGCCAAGGCGTTGCGCTCCAGAAGGAAGGTCTCGCGGCCGGTCTCCGGCGCGTCGACGGCCGACATCGTGCCGTGGTGGCGGTGGTAGGCCACGGACTCCGGCACGTACCGGACGCGCCACCCGCGCAGGTTGAGCCGCCAGCCGAGGTCGACGTCCTCGTAGAACATGAAGAACCGCTCGTCGAAGCCGCCGAGCTCGGCGAACACCGAAGCGCGGACGAACATCGCGGAGCCGGTGCCGAACAGGACGTCCTTCGCGACCTCGTGTTCGGCGGCCGGGACGTCGGCCAGCGGCGAGCCCGCGTGCCGCTTGTAGCCCATGCCGAACCAGGTCAGGCCGCCGTCGACGAAGTCCGCGCCGGTGCCGTCCCAGTCGAGGACCTTGCTGGCGACGGCGGCGACACGGGGTTGCGCGCGCAGTTCGGCGACCGCGGCGGAGACCCAGCCGGGCGCCGGGCGGGCGTCGTTGTTGAGGAAGCCGAGGACGGTGCCCTTCGCGTGCTTCGCGCCGAGGTTGCAGCCGCCGGCGAACCCGGTGTTGCGGCCGGCCTCGATCACCCGGGCGCCGGGGACGGCCGCCCGGATGCGGGCGGCCTCGTCGGAGTTGTCGACGCAGATCAGCTCGACGTCGGCGTAGTCGAGGTCGCTTTCCAGCGCGCGCAGGCAGGTGATCGTGTCGTCGGCGCCGCGGTAGTTCACCACGATCACCGAGACGAGCGGTTGCGGTTCCCCCTGCGCCAAGGCCAGCTCCTTCGTCGGTTGGGCGCAAGCTTAAAGGCCTGCCCATGCGTCCCAGACCGCGCCTCGGCCGAGCGCCGCGCGGCGGCCGATCCGGCGGCGCGCCAGCAACGTCGCAGGTAGCCGCGCGGCGACGGCGGCCAGCACCCGGCAGCGCAGGCCGAACCGGAAGTTCGCCGCGGCCGGGCGGCCCGGCCGCAGCGGCAGCACGGCGGTCAGCGCGGCGAACCTGACCAGCTGCTTCACCGCGACGTCGCGGGGCGCGCAGCGCAGCAGCATGAGCAGCCGGTTGCGCTCGTTCCAGCGGTGGAACGGCGCCGAGCCCGGCTTGCTGCTGACGCCGTGGGCGTGCCGGACGCGGGCGTCCGGCGCCGCGACGACGTCCCACCCGGCCAGCCGCAGCCGCCACGCCGTGTCGGTGTCCTCGTAGTAGCAGAAGAACCCGGCCGGGACGCCGTGCACGCTCTCCAGCGCGTCGGTGCGCAGCAGCGCCGCGCCGCCGCAGAAGCCGAACACCTCGGCGGCGGGCTCGGTGAGGTCGGCGCCGTGGCCGTCGGCGGTCAGCCGCACCCCGGCGGACTGGGTGGTGCCGTCGGGCCGCACGAGCAGCGAGGTGGCCACGGCGGCCAACGGCGCCTTTTCGAGGGTGTCCTCCAGCGTCGCGAGCCAGTCCGGCGCCGGTTCGGCGTCGTCGTTCAGCCACGCCATCAGCGGGGTGCCGACGCGTTTCGCCGCGACGGCGAGCGCGCCCGCGTAGCCGGCATTGCGCCGGAGGCGAAGTACTTGCGGTTGCGAAGGATGGGCCGCGAGCAGGGCGGCGGTGCCGTCGTCGGAGGCGTTGTCCACCACGAGCGTCCGATGTGGACGCGTCTGCGCGGCGAGCGCGTCGAGGCACGCGGTGACGTGCCCGGCGCCCCGCCAGGTCACGACGACCACCGTGGTGGCGGGATTCGCGGTCACGTCCCGCACAATAGCCGCGTGCCCGAACTGGTCGTGCTCGCCGAGCAGCTCCTCGCGCCCGTGCCCGGTGGCACCGGGCGCTACACGGCTGAGCTGCTCCCCGCGCTCGCGCGGACCGCGCCACCGGGCTGGACGGTGTCCAGCGTCGTCGCGCGGCACGCCGACGTGTCCGCGGCCCGGCTGGAGGGCGTCGAGGGACCCCGGGTGCTGCGCATCCCGCCGCGGGCACTGGTCGCCGCGTGGCAGCTGGGCCTGCGCTGGTGGCCGGGCGGCGACGCGGTGCACGCGCCGACGCCGTTCGCGCCGCCGCGCGCCCCGGCCGGGAAGACGCTGAGCGTGACCGTGCACGACACCGTGCCGTGGACCCACCCGGAGACCCTCACCGCACGCGGGGTCAGCTGGCACCGGTCGATGATCGCGCGGGCCGCGCGCCGCGCGACCGGGCTGGTCGTGCCCACGCGGGCGGTCGCCGACGAGCTGGCGGTGCTGATCGACGTCGACGTCCCGGTGCGCGTGATACCGCACGGCGTCCGGCTGACCTCGGCGGAGGTTTCGCTGGACCTCCCGTCACGGTACGTGCTGGCGGTGGGCACGATCGAGCCGCGCAAGGGAATCGATGTGCTGATCGACGCCGTCGCGGCGCTCGAGGCCACGGTGCTGGTGCTCGCCGGGCAGCCGGGCTGGGGCGGCGTCGACCCGGTAGCGCTGGCCGCCGAGCGCGGTCTTCCCGCGGAACGGCTTCGGGTGCTGGGAAAGGTGTCGGACGCCGAGCTGGCGACCGTGCTGCGCCGGGCGAGCGTGCTGGCCGTGCCGAGCCTCGCCGAAGGGTTCGGGCTGGGCCTGCTGGAAGCGATGGCGGCCGGGATCCCGGTGGTGCACACCGATGTTCCGGCGCTGGCCGAGGTGGCCGGCGGCGCGGGCGTCATGGTGCCGCGCGGCGACGCGGTGGCGTTGGCGAAAGCCCTGCGTGAGGTGCTCGGGTCCGCTTCGGTGGCGGCGGAGCTCGCCCAGTCGGGGCGGGCGCGCGCGAAGACGTTCACCTGGCGTCGCGCCGCGGAAGCCGTCTGGGCGATTCACCGGCGACCTCGCGCGTAGCCGGTTTGCCCGTTCCCCACCATCACTCGGGGTCGCCACCGTACCCTGAAGGAGTGAACGATGATCCCCGCGTCCTGATCGACGCGACCGCGGTTCCCGCGGACCGCGGCGGGGTCGGCCGGTACGTCGATTCGCTCGTCGCCGCCCTCGACGCGGACGGGGCGCGGATCACCGTCGTCTGCCAGCCGCGGGATCTGCAGCTTTACGACCGGCTGGCGCCGGGCTCGCGCGTCGTGCCCGCGTCACCGACGACGACCACCCGGACCGCGCGGCTGACCTGGGAACAGGCGACCCTGCCGCGGCTGGTGCGCCGCCTCGGCGCCGACGTCGTCCACTCACCGCACTACACGATGCCGCTCGCGACGTCGGCGGCGTCGGTGGTCACCCTGCACGACGCGACGTTCTTCACCGACGCCGTGCTGCACTCGTCGGTGAAGGCCCGGTTCTTCCGCGCGTGGACCGCGACCGCCCTGCGCCGCGCGACCCTGTGCGTGGTGCCGTCGGCGGCGACGGCGGCGGAGCTGGCCCGCGTCGGCTCGGTGCGGCACGCTTCGCTGGAAGTCATTCACCACGGCGTCGACACCGAGCGGTTCCACCCGCCGTCTCCCGAGGAGGTCGCCGCGGCGCGGGCGGCGGTCGGGCTGGGGCGGACCCCGTACGTGGCTTTTCTGGGCGCGCTGGAGCCGCGCAAGAACGTGCCCGCGCTGATCCGCGGCTTCGCCAAGGCGGTCGCCGGCCGCCCGGACGCGCCGGCGCTGGTGCTCGCGGGCCAGCCGGGCTGGGACACGCAGGTGGAGCGGGCGCTGGACGCGGTCCCGCACCGGCTGCGCGTGATCCGGGCGGGCTACCTGCCGTTCGGGACACTGGCCGGCTTCCTCGGCGGCGCTTCGCTGGTGGCTTATCCGTCGTTGGGCGAGGGTTTCGGCCTGCCGGTCCTGGAGGCGATGGCGTGCGGAGCGTGCGTGCTGACGACGCGCAGGCTGTCACTGCCGGAGGTGGGCGGCGACGCGGTGGCGTACTGCGGAGTGGGCGCGGGCGACGTCGCGGCGGCGATCAGCGAGCTGCTGGCGGACCCGGGCCGCCGAGCCGAGCTGGCCACGGCGGCCCAGCAGCGCGCCAAGGAGTTTTCCTGGGCGACGACCGCGGAGGGGCACCGGGAGGCGTACGCGAAGGCCTGGTCACGCCACCTCCGCACCCGCTGATCGCGTTCCGGGGTGTGATCGGCCGTGGTACGCTGCGTAGGCGAAGTCCCGGTGGGGCCGAGTATGAAAGCCCGTGACGCGTCCGGACGGTCGTCTCACGGGCTTTTCGCTGTTCTCATCCCTCGATGCGCTCGGTGACCAGCGGGTTCGCCCGGCGCCGCCAGTCGCCGCCCGCTCCGTAGCACCAGGCCACCGCGTCGGATATCCACAGAAGTGGTTCCGCGGTCGAGTCGACGTGCTCATAGGTCAGTTCCGTCTTCGACGGCTGAAATCCCAGCGCCACCTGCAAAGTCTGACGATCGTGTCCGTCGCGGTGCTCGCGCGTGTCGAGGACCAGCCGGTGCGCTCGCAACCCGAGCAGATCCTGGGCGAGCAGCGCGAGGCAGCGTTGCCGGGCCGCCTCTTCGGTCTTGGGCGCGCACGTTCCCAGGTAGAGCCGGGTCGTGACCGGCATCGCCGCCATCCGGTCGATGAGCATCCGGCGGCGCGGTTCTTTCTCCTTCTTGAAGTGCAGTTCGCGGGCGCCTCGGAGCAGAAGCGTAGTCAACGCGCGCCGTGTGGTGGTCAGATGCGCGGGTTCCACGATCGTCGCGCAAAGCAGGTAGCTACCGCCGCGGGCTGATTCGTCGACGAAGGCGTGCACCGTCATCGCGTCATCATGACGCGACCTGTCATACGCACCGCGTTCGGGTATGCACTCCAAGTGACAACAGGTCCGGCCTCGCGTACGTGGGTTCGCCGTCCAGGTACCCCTGTCCTCCGTGCGTGCCGCTGGGCCGGGCCACGCGATTCACGCTCCGTGACGCGTGGACAATGGCCCGGTGACTGAGCACTCCCGCTATGGCGACGATGTCGGCGTTGTGACCGTGACGTACTTCTCCGGCGTCACCCTCGAACGCTTCCTCGACACCCTCGAGAAGGCCACCGAGCGCGAAGTCCAGGTGGTCGTGGCCGACACCGTCTCCACCGACGGTGCCCCCGAGAAGGCCGCGAAGCGCGCGAACGTGCACCTGCTCAGCATCGGGGAGAACGTCGGCTACGGGACCGGCTGCAACCGCGGGGTCGCCGAACTCGATGATCGGTACGGCTGGATCGTCATCGCCAACCCGGACCTCGAATGGGAGCCCGGGTCGCTCGACGCGCTGCTCGACGCCGCGAAGCGCTGGCCGCGTGGGGGTGCCTTCGGGCCGCTGATCCACGAGCTCGACGGGACCGTCTACCCCTCCGCACGGCTGCTGCCCTCCTTCGGCCGCGGCATCGGCCACGCCGCGTTCGGCAAGGTCTGGCCCGGCAACCCGTGGACCCGGCAGTACCGGCAGGAGACCGGCACGCCCGTCGAGCGCGTCGCGGAGTGGCTGTCCGGCTCGTGCCTGCTGCTGCGCCGGGAGGCGTTCGAGTCGGTCGGGGGCTTCGACTCGCGGTACTTCATGTACTTCGAAGACGTCGACCTCGGCGACCGGCTGGGCAAGGCGGGCTGGCTGAACGTCTACGTGCCGTCGGCCGGCGTCATGCACCTCGGCGGGCATTCGACGGCGCAGGCGTCGGCGAAGATGCTGAAGGCCCACCACGACAGCGCCTACCGCTACCTCGCCGACCGGCACCAGGGGCTCGCCTGGAAGCCGGTGCTGGCCGCCGCGAAGCTCGGCCTCGCGCTCCGGCTCAAGCTGGAGACCCGGAAGGGCTAGATCCCGTCGAGCCGGCGTGAGAGGTCGGACTTGCCGTTGTTCTGCGTCACCGTCGGCACCAGGCCGGTGTCCTCCGGATCCGGCTCCTTCAGCGGGCTCGTGATCGGCTCGGCCTGGGGACGGCGGGCCAGCGGCGTCGGCATCGGCTTCGTCGGGTTCGGCGTAGTCAACGGCGTGGTCTGCTGACGGCGGCCGCCCGGAACCTCCAGCCGCCGCGTCGGCGCCGAGCCGGCCAGCGGGTGGTCATTCTCCTCGATCAGCGACGCCGGCAGCTGCGTGGTCGTGTCGGGGTCGTGGCTGCGGTCGAGCCCGTCGATCGCCGCGCGCGGGATCTGCTGGGTGTTCGCCGAGTCCATCGGTGACGTGGCGCTGTCGGGTGTCACTACGAACACACCGCGCGCTTGGGCTCGTGCGAGCAGGGCGTCCGCCCGATCGCGGGGGTCCATCCCCTCGGCCTCCCGACTGACCCGGGGCCCTCTGGGGAAAGGCCCGCCTGTTTCCTGTCTAGGGTAGGCCCTCCGGGCGACCTCCGTCAGGGTTTCCCGCGGCTTGTCGCTCAGCGGTGCGTGATACAAGAGGAGATTTCCGTGACGTCCGAGGTCGAGGTCGACGCCGTCGTGCTGGTCGGGGGCAAGGGCACGCGCCTCCGGCCATTGACCCTGTCGGCGCCGAAGCCCATGCTCCCCACAGCCGGGACCCCCTACCTGAGCCACCTGTTCTCCCGCATCCGCGAGGCCGGCATCCGGCACGTCGTGCTGGGCACGAGCTACCGGGCGGAGGTGTTCGAGGAGTACTTCGGCGACGGCCGGTCGATCGGCCTCGACCTGGAGTACGTGGTCGAGGAGGAGCCGCTCGACACCGCCGGCGCCATCCGCAACGTGTACGACAGGCTGCGCGCCGACCACGTGATCGTCTTCAACGGCGACATCATCTCCGGCTCGGACCTCGGCGAGCAGCTGCGGCTGCACCGCGAGTCGGAAGCCGACGTCACGCTGCACCTGCAGCGCGTGCCCGACCCGAGCCGGTTCGGCTCGGTGCCCACCGACGAGACCGGCCGCGTGCAGGCGTTCCTCGAGAAGACGCCGGACCCGCCGACCGACCAGATCAACGCCGGCTGCTACGTCTTCCGCCGCCCGGTGATCGAGGCGATCCCGACCGGCCGCCGGGTGTCGGTCGAGCGCGAAACGTTCCCGCGGCTGCTGGAGCAGGGCGCGCACATCCAGGGCTACATCGACGCGTCCTACTGGCTGGACGTCGGCACGCCGGAAGCGTTCGTGCGCGGCTCGGCCGACCTGGTGCGGGGCGTGGCGCCGACGTCGGCGCTGCCCGGCCGCCCCGGCGAGTTCCTGGTGCTCGACGGCGCGTCCGTGGCGGAGGACGCCCAGCTGAGCGGCGGTTCGACGATCGGCGTCGCGGCGGTGGTCGGCTCGGGCGCGAAGATCGACGGCTCGGTGCTGTTCGACGGCGCGGCCGTCTCCGAGGGCGCGGTGGTCGAGCGTTCGGTGCTCGGGCACGGCGCGCGTGTCGGCGCCGGCGCGGTGCTGCGCGGCGTGGTGCTGGGCGACGGCGTGTCCGTCGGGGCCGGCTGCGAGCTGCTCGACGGCGCCCGGATCTGGCCGGACGTCGTGCTGCCCGACGGTTCCATCCGCTTCTCGAGCGACGCGTAGCCGATGTTCTGGCGCCCCGCGTTCGAGGTCGACCTGGGCCGGGTCCTGGGTCCGCTGAAGCGCGGCCGCGGCTCGCTCAACATCCTCGACGACGAACGCGGCATCACCTGGCTCGCGTCGAACACCCCGGACGGCCCCGGCACGCTGGCGCTGCGCCGTCTTTCGGACGGCCGCGTCGAGGCGGCGGCCTGGGGCGACGGCGCCGACCGGCTGCTCGGCGGCGTCCCGGCGCTGCTCGGGGCGAACGACGACGACTCCGGGTTCGTCGCGCACCACGACGTCGTCGCGCGGGCCCGGCGGGAGAACCCGGGGCTGCGGCTCGGCGCGACCGGCGTCGTCTGGGACTGGCTGGTGCTCGCCGTGCTGGAGCAGAAGGTGACCGGCAAGGAGGCGATCCGGTCGTGGGCCGAGCTGTGCCGCCGGTTCGGTTCGCGCCCGCCCGGTCCGGCGCCCGAGCGGCTGCGCGTGCCGCCGACGCCGGTGGCGCTGCGCTCGCTGCCGGACTGGCACTGGCACCGCGCGGGCGTCGACATCAAACGCCGGACGGCCCTGCTCAACGCGGCCCGCGTCGCCGACCACCTGGAGCGGGCGGTCGAGCTGGGCGGCATCGAGGGCCGCCACCTGCTGCGGCACGTGCCGGGCATCGGCGTGTGGACGGCGGCGGAGATCGCCCAGCGCGCGTGGGGCGACCCGGACGCGGTGAGCTTCGGCGACTACAACATCCCGTCGATGGTCGGGAACGCCCTGCTGGGCACGAAACTCGACGACGACGGGATGGCCGAGCTGCTGGCGCCGTACGCGCCGCAGCGGCAGCGCGCGGTGCGCTACCTGGAGGCGGCCGGGCACCGGCGGCCCCGGTTCGGGCCGCGGATCGAGCTGCGCGACTACCGCGCCATGTGAGGCCCCCGAAAGTCCGTGAATGTCGCATTGAGGGACTTCAAGCCCGCGATGGTCGCGGTGCACTCGAACTTCGCGCCGTCCTCGACCTTCTGCTCGGCCGG